>JBKPRX010000130.1:0-13298 GCA_046734795.1 Actinomycetota bacterium | reverse complement strand
CGGGGCCGACGTGCGGGACAACACGAAGGTCACCGACGTTCGCGAGAACGCGGTCGTCGTCGACGGACGCGAGCTCACCGCGCGCGCGATCGTCGTCGCCGACGGTGCGAACGGATCGACGGCGCGCGAGCTCGGGCTCGGAACCGAGGTCGTGCACGGCGTCGCGCTCGAGGGGAACGCGCCGTATCCGTCACCGCGGTATCGGTCGCGGATGGTGCTCGAGCTCGGGACGATCCACGGCGGCTACGCGTGGGTCTTCCCGAAGGGCGATCACGTCAACGTCGGAGTCGGCGGGCTCCAGGACGAAGGACCGAAGCTCCGCGGGCACCTCGACCAGCTCTGCGCCGAGCACGCGATCGACCCCGACGCGCTCACGGAGGTCCGCGGCCACCGGCTGCCGATGCGCCGGCCGGGCAACCGGATCGTGCGCGGCGGCGTCGCGCTCGTCGGCGACGCGGCCGGGCTCGTCGATCCGTTCTCCGGGGACGGAATGTACGAAGGATTCGTCAGCGCGCGGCTCGCAACGGCGGCCGTGCTCGACCTCGTCGGCGGACAGGCTCGCGTCCTCGAAGGCTACGGCACGGCCGTCGAGCGGACGCTCGGGCCGCTCACTGCCGCAGGCTGGGGCGCGAAGGCCGCGCTCGACCGTTTTCCGCGGGCGACTTTCGCCTGCGCGCGGCTGCCGATCACATGGCGCGCGGTCGAGAAGCTCCTACTCGGTGAGATCGGCCATCCCGGCGCGGCCCGCGGCGCAGAGCGCAGTGCGATGCGGCTGATCGAGCGCCTCGCGCGCCGAGCGGGTGACCCGGGCGCGGCCTATCGAGCGGCGAGCGCGGCCTGATGCGCTAAAGCGGCTCACCGCTGCCGCCGACAAGGGTGTCGTGGACCTCAACGGACTGCTGCGTCGTGCTGTCCAATTGGGCGCTAGCGACATCCATCTGAAGGTCGGTCAACCGCCGATCCTTCGGCTCGATGGCGAGCTCAGGCCGCTCGACGAGTGCCGCGAGCTCGACGAAGACGATCTGATCGCGACGCTCGAGATCATCGGTGCGCCCGCGCCGGGCCGGCTCGAGCTCTTCTACGAGATCGGCGACCTCGACATCGCCTACCAGGACGACGGCCTGCCACGATTCCGCGTCAATGCGTTCCGGCAACGCGGCGCGATTTCGTTCGCGTTCCGCGTGATCCCGAACGAGATCCCGACGTTCGAGGATCTGCAGCTTCCCGCCGGCGTGCAAAAGCTCTCGGAGGAGTACCGCGGCCTCTTGCTCGTCACAGGCGCAACGGGCGCGGGAAAGACGACGACGCTCGCGTCGATGATCGACTACATGAACCGGACGCGGCGGCAGCACATCGTCACGATCGAAGACCCGATCGAGATCCTTCATCCCGATCACGGCTGCATCGTCAATCAGCGCGAGGTCGGTCTCGACACCGAGACGTTCAGCGGTGCCCTGCGGCGCGCGCTGCGGCAGGACCCCGACACGATCCTGATCGGCGAGCTGCGCGACGCAGAGACGGCACAGACTGCCCTTCAGGCCGCCGAATCCGGCCACCTCGTGCTCTCGACGCTGCACACGATCGATGCGGCGGAGTCCGTCGGCCGAATCATCGAGTTCTTCCCGGCGGAGAAGCAGGAGCTGATCCGCGCGATCCTCGCCGGTGTCCTCCGGGGCGTGATCAGCCAGCGCCTTCTGCCGCGCATTGATGGTGGACGCATCGCGGCGGTCGAGGTGATGGTGAACAACGCACGCATCGCCGACCTGATCCGTGAGGGCCGCACCGACGAGATCACGGACGCGATCGCCGAGGGCGAGTTCTTCAAGATGCAGACGTTCACGCAGGCGTTGATTCAGCTCGTGCTCGCGCGGCAGATCGACCGCGAGACCGCTGCGAACGCGTCGTCGAACCGTCACGACTTCCTGATCTCGCTCGAGCAGGCCGAGAAGCAGCACAGCGTCGACGAGGCGGCCGCAGCAAAGGAACGGGCCGAGGCGGAACAGGCGGCCAAGGTCGCCGAGGGTGCACTGAGCCTGCGCCCCGCGGGCGTGCCGGCTCCTGATGGCAACGGCGCCGGTGGAAACGGCGCCGGCGCTGCGCCGGACGAGCCGCAGCTCGGCGGTGCCTTGCGCGTCGCAGCGGCGGAGTAGGCGCATGCGCCGACTCGCTGCCGCCGCCCTGATCGCGCTCGCGGTCGCGGGAACCGCGAACGGCGACACGTTCTCGATCGTTCCCGCGAGCGACGCGTCGCTTCCGAGCCTCACCGGCTTGCCGAGCGCCGAGACGCCCAACGAGCCCGGCTCGATCGGGTTGCCGGCGAACTTCACGCAGCCACCGAGTGCACCGGACGAGCGGACCTTCGCGCAGCTTCGCGGCCTGTGGCAGCGCGCGGGCGCTGCTTACGGAATTCCGTGGAACGTGCTCGCTGCGATCAACAAGGTCGAATCGAACTTTGGACGCAACATGGGCCCGAGCTCGGCGGGCGCGATCGGCTGGATGCAGTTCATGCCGTCTACGTGGCTGCGCTGGGGCACGGATGCGAACGGCGACGGTGTCGCCGATCCGTGGAACCCCGACGACGCGGTGTTCTCCGCCTCGCGGTACCTCGCAGCCGCCGGCGGTACTCAGGATCTCTATCGCGGCGTCTATTCGTACAACCACGCGGACTGGTACGTGCAAGAGGTGCTTGCCCTTGCCCAGCTCTACGGGCGCGACGGCGCAATCGCCTTCAGCCTCGACCAGCTTCAGGTGCGGCTCGAGCGGTCTCGCAAGCACGTGGTCAAGCTGAACCGCGACCTCGTCAACGAGCTCGCCGAGGCCCGTCGCCTCGCCCGCGCCGAACGGCCGTGGCGTCAGCGCGAGCAAACAGCGGCGCTGATCTCGGACCGTCTCGATGCAGGTAAGCGCGCAGGCGCAGTCGCAGCGCAACGCGCGAGCGTCCTGCAGAAGGCGCTCCAGATCGAGACGAACCTCCGCGCGGCACGCGCGCAGCTCCGGCAGGCGACTCTCGACGCGACGCCCGCGTCATTCGCATCCGGCGCCGGCGCCTTGCTCGAGGCGCCGAGCTACTCCGCGGGCTGGGTCTTTCCCGTCGGCGGCAACCCCGCGACGGTTTCGGTCGGCCACGTCCACCACGACTATCCGGCCGCCGACATCGCGGCGCCGGCCGGAGCCCCGGTCTACGCGCTCGCCGACGCGGTCGTGCTGCGCTCCTGGCACTACCCGGACCCACGCTGCGGCATCGGCTTGACTCTCCAGACACGAGACGGCCAGACGTGGACGTATTGCCACCTCGCCTACGAGGAGCCGGATATCCGGCCCGGTCTCGTGCTCACCGCCGGCCAGTCGGTCGGGCTCGTCGGCTCGACGGGGCACGCCACCGGCCCGCATCTCCATCTCCAGCTCCAGCCCGCGACCGGCTATCCGCAGGATCAGGCGTGGTTCCAGTCGTTCGCCGGTTCGGCCTTCCGCTGGCAGGACGCGCCGACGCCGCTCGAGCCCTCTTCGTCGCCGGCCGCTCCGGTCGTCGGCTTCGACCCGACGGCGCCTCAGGCCGTCGAATCGCAGCCCGGAGAGGCCACTTCGCCTGAGCCCAGACCGGTGGCCTCCGGAGCGGCTGTCTACGAGGTCGTGCCAGCCGGCGAAGACCTCGTGCTCTTCACTCGGTAAAGGGCTCAACTTCCGGGCCCGCGTTGCCGATTGCAGCCTTGGTATGGCCGTGCGCGTCCCTCGAATCGTGGTCCTGGCTGTGGTCGCCCTGCTGGCAACTGCAGGGCTGACGCTCGCTGCCGGCCAGACGCTCGTTCCCACCGCAACACCGACCTCGAGCGCGCCGCTCGTCCAGAAGCGCGCGACGCTCGTCGTGCCGGACCTCCGGAACCAGGCCTTCGTCTTCGCCAAGGGCGCGCTCCAGGATGCGGGCTTCGCCTGGCGCGTCGTGGGTTCCGTCCATGGCTACTCCGCGAACACCGTCGCGACCCAATCACCCGCGGCGGGGTCTCGCGTCTACGACACGGGCGCACCGTTCGTGACGCTGACGCTGACGCGGAACAAGCGCTACCCACAGAAGGGCGCGCCTCAGGACATCGCTCCGTACCGCGGGACGGCGATCGCGATCGCCGAGCCTGCGACGGGTCCGCTCGAGGGCGCTCCTGCGACGACCTCCCCGACCGTGACGCCGGGCGCGACCACGCCTGTTACACCTGCGCCCGCCACGACGACCCCGGGCGCGACGACTCCGACCACGTCCACGCCCGCCGCGACGACTCCGGCCACGACCTACCCCGCCGCGACAACTCCGACGACGTCCGCTCCGGCCGCGACGAAGCTTCCTGCCACGCACGCCGTTTCGCCCGCGGCTCACGTTGCCACACCTGCGCCCGCCGCCCCTGCCCCTGCGGCACGTGTGCCTGTGACGCCGGCCCCGGCGACGCACACACCGGCCGCAGCTCCGAAGCCTGCTACCTCGGCCGCTACCGCGGCACCCGCTTCGAGCCAGGGTCGCCCCCCGGCCTTCGTCGTCGCCGGAGCGCCGAAGGAGCCGCTCGACGAGATCTCGCTGCCGCAGCGTGCGGCCGCGCTCGACCATTGGCTCACGGCGCACCCGCGTCCCACGAATAAGAACGTCAAGTACTGGCTGTACCAGAACGAATGGATCGTCACCGGCGCACGCTTCGGTTGGTGGCACGGAGCTGACGCGCTCCGGACGCTCGTTCGCGTCGATCGCCGCGCTCAGTCCCAGTGGGGAGTCGGGTCGAAGAGCCGGGCCGTAGCCGCAGGCGCGCTCTCGGAGGTCGAGGCGAGGTCTCGGTGACCTTCGCGCGATCGGTGTGGGCGCGACTCAGGGGGGAGCGCGGCTACTCACTCGTCGAGCTTCTCGCCACGATGAGCATCCTCGGCATCGTCCTGGGCTCGCTCACGACCATCTTCGTGAGCGGCTCGAAGGCCGAGCTCGACATGAACCGGCGCTTCCAGGCGCAACAGAACGTGCGCCTTGCAATGTCGAAGCTGCGAAGCGACATCCACACGGCCTGCAACGCGGCCGTGGTCTCCGGCACCGAACTCGACCTCTACAACTACAACATTGCGACGGCGACTTGCTCGCCGACCGTCAGCTTGACGTGGTGCGTCACCGCGACGAGCCCGACGATGTCGACCGCCCGTCGGGCGCTGTACCGCGTCGCGCCGGGGACGGACTGCACGAGTCCGACCTCAGGGAAGTTGTACGCGGATCAGCTGCTGCCGACGAGCGCTGCGCCGCCGACGATTTTCACCGCCAACGCCGCGGCGGCGGGGTCGGGACAGCGTCCAAGTGTCGCGATCGACCTGCGCGCGGGCTCGAATCCAAAAACGACCGCCACAGACGTCTACGAGCTGTCGGACACGATCGTCCTGAGAAACGGAACGCGGGGGTAGACCTCATGCGAAATCTGCGGCAATTGCGTCATGACGAACGCGGCGTTGCGCTGATGGTTGCGCTCGCCACGACGATCGTCCTAGGAATCGCGGTGACCGCGGTGATCGCGTTCACGAGCTCGAACCAGCGGGCGACGAACCTCAGCCAGGCGACGACCCAGGCCGACCAGGTCGCCGAGGCGGGCATCCAACAGGCGTACTCGATCCTCAACTACACGACGACTGCGGGAACCGACCCGGCTTCGCCGACGCTGCTTGGTTGCGCTCGGAACACGGCCGCAAACGACGCGACGGTGAGCAGCTCCGATTGCTCGAGCGCCGCGGGCATCGTCGTGTGCGTGACCGCGCCTGCCGGCTGCACCGCCGGTAGCGCCGGCTCCGCGACGATCTGGGGCTGCTACACGGGAACGGCACTCTCGAAGTGCGTGATGCCCGGCACGACAGCGCCCGGTGTCGACGTCGGCAAGAACTCGACCTGGCTTCTTTGGTCGCGCGGCTACGCACGCAACGCCAACAGCACGCACGTCGTCTCGGCGCTCGCGAAAGCCACGGTTCTCGTGACAGGCAAGGACGCGGGGTACGTCGCGTCGGTCTGGAACCACATGTTCGTCACGGCGCCGTACGTGGCGAACCAGTGCCAGCTCGACTTCGGCGGGAACAGCACCGCGATCACGGTTCCGCTCTACGTCGTCGGCAACCTCTGCCTCCCCGGCAATACGGCGATCCAGGAAGTCGCCGGGGGGCAAGCGATCGACCTCCAGGTCGGCGGCGCGCTGTACATGGGCTCAGGCTCGTCGGTTGGCCTGAGCTCGACCGCGCCGATCACGAGCGGCGTGGTCCAGGGCGGCTGCAGCAGCGTCTCGATCAGTGCGACGAAGTACACGTGCGCCGGCTCCAGCCCGAGCTTCCCGTACTGGGTTCGGACGCCTGAGGCATTCATCCCGAACGACGCTCCTGCGCAGACTTCCGCCGAGATCCTCGACGACTTCAACAAGTTCGATCCGGGCCCGAACCACCCATGCGCGACCGGCACGAGCCCGGCGCCGCCGACGACCGCGCTCGACAACCTCGTCTCCGGCTCGGGTGAGCCCGACGCGAGCAACCCGACGACGTTCGATCTCACTCCCACCTCGAGCTACGCGTGCATCTCGTCGAGCGGCACGAGCAAGGGCTACTTGATCTGGAACGGCTCCGGCAGCTCGATCACTGTGAGTGGCATCACGGTCCCGGCGAACACGCTGGCGATCAACGGCTCGATCTTCATCGACGGCAACATCACCCTCTCGCAGAGCGCGACCTACTCAGGCTCGGCGATCATCGAGTACGCGGGCACCTTCTCGATGACGAGCAACAACCTCTCCCTCTGCGCGACGACCGCCTGCGATTGGACCGGGTGGCAAGGCACGAGCGGCAACAACTCCATGCTGAACCTCGCATCGGTGAAGTCGACCGGGAACGTCTTCTCGATGACCGGGAACCGCGAGTCCTTCCAGGGCTCGATCTGGACGCAGCCAACGGCTTCGGTGAACTTCGGCGCGAACTCGACGACCGTTCAGGGACCGATCTCCGTCGGCAGCATCACGTCCGCGATGAACAACACGAACATCAAGACGTTGCCGGTGATCAAGAACATGCCGGTCGGCGCGCCGGTGCCGCCGAACAGCAGCACCAAGATCTACCCGCTCGTCTACACCTGATCTGCCTCAGGGCTGCCCCTTCCGGGGGATTTCCGCTGCTCAGAGGGTGATTACGGTGAGTCCGGCGTTTACGCCACAACCTACTGCGGCTGTACCCGAACGGAGTTTCCGCCGCAGTGTCAACGTTTCGCCGAATCCGCCGCATAGCCGCCCGCCGCGCCGCCGCTGAAGACGGCATCGCGATCGTCGTCGCGCTCGCGACGACCCTCGTCCTCGCGATCGCCGGCACGTCGCTCTTCGCGTTCACGGGCGCGAACGGCCGCGCGACGCGCCTCGACTCTGCGCAGACGTCTGCGCGCTCCATTGCCGAAGCCGGGATGGAGCAAGCGGTCTCCGTCCTCAACTTGCCGTCGAACGACGCGCTCGACGCAAATCTGCTCGCGCCGCGGACGACGACATTGCACGAGGGCACGGCGACCTGGTCGGGCATCCTCTACGAGCCGCTCGACACAGATTCGTACTGGATCATCACCTCGACGGGCAGCGTCCGGAACCCGGACGCATCGAACAACGTGACTGCGACGGTGAAAGCGAAGGTTGTCGTGATGGCGTCGCGTACCGCGCCGGCGAACAACGTCGCGTGGAACTACATCTATACGACGAAGCCGCCGACGGACCAGTGCGACGAGACGATCCAGCAGAGCGTCCAAGTCGCTTCGCCGCTGTACGTCTCCGGGAACCTCTGTCTTCAGAACTCGGCGACGGTTGTGCGCGGCCCGCTCGACGTGCGCGGCAACCTGACGATGTTCCAGAAGGCAAACGGCGTCGGCTCCGCGGGCGCGAAGATCAGCGACGCTCATATCGGTGGCCTGTGCCAGTACTGGACCAAGGCGCAGCAGGTCTGCCAGGTGGGCGCCTCGGACAACGTCTGGGCGAACGTGCTCGACTCGAACGTCGAGACCGTGCCGCCGCCGCTGGCCGATTGGGACGCGCGTTACGTCGACGCAACCCTCGGGCCGAACAACCCGTGTGTCGTTCGGAGCGGTCCGTATCCGGTCTTCGACAACGACGGCGTTCGCAACAACAGCATCGCGACCCCCTTCAACCTGACGCCGCCGGTCTCGTACACGTGCAAGGCGCCCGGCGCCGAGCTGTCGTGGGATGCGACCGCGCAGAAGCTGACCGTGCTCGGGTCGATCTTCATCGACGGCAGTGCGTACGTCTCGAACGGCGCGATCAACGACTACGACGGTCAGGCTGCGCTCTACCTCTCGGGCACGTTCCTGCTCAAGAACTCGAATCTCTGCGCGGCCGTGAACGCGGCGAAGACGGACTGCGACTCGCCGACCTGGGACCCGAACAAGGAGCTGCTCGGGGTCATCGCCAACGGCCTCGGCGGCCAGGTGAGCGCGAACGACAGCGAGCAGTTCGTGAGCGCGAAGCTCCAAGGCGCCGTCTACGCGACGCACTACGTCGACATCGACACGACTTCGAACGTGATCGGGCCGATCTTCGGCGAAGTGATCAACCTGGGTCAGTCCGTGACGACGAGCTTCCCGAAGATCGTGATCCTGCCTGCCGGCTTCCCGGGCCTCCCGCCGGTATACGCGCAGCCGCAGCCGCCGGTCTATCTCACGGGCTGACTCAACCGTCGGCGCCGGGACGCCGATAACAACCCTGTGACGTGGGCCTTTGCTGGAATCGCCTTCGCGCCGGGCCTTGCTCTCGGCAGCTTCCTGAACGTCGTCGCAGCGCGCGTGCCCCTGCGCCGGTCGGTGGTGAAGCCGCGCTCGACGTGCATGACGTGCTCGTCGCCGATCGTGATGCGGGACAACATCCCGCTTCTTTCGTGGGTCCGTCTCCGCGGCCGCTGCCGTTCGTGTGGGACGAAGATCCCGCTGCGCTATCCGCTCGTCGAGCTCGCGACGGCCGCGCTCGTCGCGGGGTGCGTGCTCAAGTTCGGCCTGACCGGCGAGACGGTTCTCGCGCTCCTCTTCTGCGCCGCTCTCGTGGCGATCACTGCCACGGATCTCGAGCACCGGATCATCCCGAACCGGATCGTCGTTCCGGCCTCCGTCGTCGTCCTCGCCCTGCACACGGCCGTCGATCCGAGCATCGAGTGGGCGGCCGCCGCGCTCGGCGCTTTCGCGTTCCTCTTCGTCACCGCGCTCGTCTACCCGGCCGGAATGGGCATGGGCGACGTCAAGCTCGCGTTTCTCATGGGCGCAGCGCTCGGCTGGACCGTGTCCGTCGCGCTCCTGCTCGGGATGTTCGCCGCCATGGTTCCGGCGGTTGTGCTCCTCGCACGCCACGGCTCGAAGGCTCGGAAGATGGGCATTCCGTTCGGCCCCTTCCTCGCTCTGGGCTCGGTCGTCGCGCTCTTCGCGGGCCACGCGCTGCTCCACGCGTATCTCTCGGCCCTCGGCTAAGGCCGGCTTCAGGCGGGCTTGAGTCCGCGACCGTCGCTGCCGATACCTCATTCGAGGGATTAGCCGCGAATGAGTGATCACGAGGTCGAAGGCCAGGACGTCCAAACAACCGGCGGTGCCGTACCGGGCGCCGGCGGGAGCGCGAGCGACCCCGCAACCGTTCTCGGGGTCACGATCAACAAGACCGCCGAGCTCGTTCTCGACCTGCTCTCCCAGACGGGCCTCATCGAGTACGACCGGCTCGCGCTCGTCCGCGGCCGCGCCGGACCGGGCGGCTCGTTCTCCCAGGCGCTCGTCGAGGAGGGCATTGCGACGAGCGAGGGCATCGCGAGGATGCTCGCCGCGCGTCACCAGCTGCCGCTCGTAGACCTTTCGATCACGGGAGTCCAGGAAGAGGCCGCCAAGGCCATCCCGGCGCACGTTCTCGAGCGCGTCGTCGCGATCCCCTACGCGGCGGACGCGGAGACACTGCATGTCGCCGTCGCCGACCCGCTCGACCTCCATGGGCTCGACCAGCTGCGCCTTGCGACGACGCTGAAGCTCGAAGTCGGAGTTGGCTCGCGCGACGACATCGCGCGCGAGATCGCCAAGGTCGCCGCAACGCAGATGGATGCCGGTTCCAAGTTGCGGAAGGCCGGCGATACCGTCGCACCGACGCCCGGCGGCGAGATCAGCGAGTCGCTCGGTGTCACCGTCAACAAGACCGCGGAGCTCGTCGCCGACCTCCTGGGAGCGGCCGGGCTCGTAACCGCAGACAAGCTTGCGCTCGTCCGTGGCCGCGCAGGCCCCGGTGGCTCGATCGCGCAGGCCCTCGTCGACGAAGGCGTCGCCTCGAGCGACGGCATCGCCCGCATGTTCGCCGCGCGTCACGAGCTGCCGCTCATCGAGCTTGGCACCGTAGGCATCGACGCAGACGCGGTCGGCGCGATTGCGCCGCACGTGCTCGAGCGTGTCGTCGCGCTGCCGTATCGCCGCGAAGGAGACACGCTGTACGTCGTCGTCGCCGATCCGTCCGACCTGCACGGACTCGACCAGCTGCGGCTGTCGACGACCTACCGCATCGAGATCGGCGTCGCTTCGCGCGACGACATCGCCGGCGAGCTCGGTCGGATCCTGCGCGCGACCGAGACGACACACCGCCGACAGGTCGACGAGGAGGCGTTCGCGCAGTTCGAGATCGAGGAGGACGAGGATTACGATCCCGAGGTCGAGGCCTCCGGCGCCTCGGACGCGCCGCTCGTTCGTCTCGTCAACTCGGTTCTCCAGCAGGCCGCCGAGGATGGCGCCTCTGACATCCACTTCGAGCCGCAAGAGGACGCCCTCGTCGTGCGCTTCCGCGTGGACGGTGTTCTCCACGAGGTTCAGCGAATCCCGAAGCGGATGATGCCCGGAGTCACGACCCGCCTGAAGGTGCTCGCGAAGCTCGACATCGCCGAGCGCCGCAAGCCGCAGGACGGACGCATTTCGCTCAACGCCGCGATGGTCGGCCGCATGCTCGACGTTCGTATCGCGACGCTGCCGACGGTCGAGGGCGAGTCGATCGTCATGCGTCTACTCGACAAGTCGAAGCGGCCGCCGACGCTGACCGAGCTCGGTCTGAACGAGCAGATGCGCGAGCAACTCGAGGTGATCCTTCGGAGGCCGACCGGTGCGCTCCTCGTCACCGGACCAACCGGCTCGGGTAAGTCGACAACGCTCTTCGCAGGCCTCACCCAGATCAACCGGCCGGAGATCAACATCATCACCGTCGAAGACCCGGTCGAGTACCGCGTCCCAGGCGTCAATCAGGTGCAGATCAACGTGCGCGCCGGCCTCACGTTCGCGACCGCGCTGCGCTCGATCCTGCGCTCCGACCCAGACGTCGTGATGGTGGGAGAGATTCGAGACGGCGAGACCGCGCAGATCTCGGTCGAAGCCGCCCTCACCGGTCACTTCGTCCTCTCCTCGCTGCACACGAACGACGCTCCGGGCGCACTGACGCGGTTGAACGAGATGGGCGTCGAGCCGTTCCTCGTCGGCGCGGCGGTCACCGGTGTGCTCGCGCAGCGTCTCGCGAGGAAGCTGTGCAGTAGCTGCGCCGAGATGTACACGCCGACCTCGGAAGAGCTGATCGCGGCGCGCATCTCTCCGGACGTTCAAGCGTCCATGGACGGCATGGCCTTCTACCGCAAGCGTGGCTGCCCGCGCTGCAACCAGAGCGGCTACAAGGGCCGGATCGGCATCTACCAGCTGCTCGCGATGAACGAGGAGCTTGCAAGCCTCGCCGCGGCGAAGGCGAGCCGCGAAGAGATCGAGCGAGCAGCCCTCGGCTCCGGCATGCGCATGCTCTGGGACGATGGCATGGCCAAGGTCGCACAAGGCCTGACGTCGATCGAAGAGCTCGCGCGCGTCACCGTCTAGCCGCTCCGTGGGAAACGCTGCGCGTTTCCCACGGTTGCAACGGAACTGCGCGAGAAGCGCAGCTTCTCGCGCGGAGCGCTATTCGGCGAAGACTTCGCAGCCGAGGTAGATCAGCGACTCGACCGCCTCGGTGACGAACGCGGTGGCCTGGAACGCGTCGACGAAGATGTACGGACCGGGCTGGAGTACGTCGCCCCTCTTGCCGTTCAGCGGATAGACGTCCGCCTCGACGACGCACGAGTCGCCGTAGTCGATCGCGCGGAGGATGGCGACCGAGCTGCCGTCCTTCTTCGCGTGCCGGACGAAGAGCTGATGTCCGCCGGCTGCTGCGGCGGCGCTGCTCATGGGGTGGTGGTGGTCGCGGTTCCGCCGGCCGGCGTGTCCGCGACGAGCGCGTTTGCAACGGCGTTCGCGACCGCCGCTCGGTCGATGAAGCCGGTGATGACGTTCATCACGAGCGTCGGCTGCTTGTAGATCAAAAGCCCGGGCGACGGAAGCAGGGCGCCTTTTCCGGCAGAGGCCGTCAGCGGCGCCGCGACCTTTTCGTCGAGGACGTTGACGGCGAGGAAGCCGGCGTGCGCGTCGAGCGCGCCTGCCCTGGCTTCGTTCACGAACAGCCGGTCGGTCGAGATCTCGCCGTCGTAGACAGCGACGACGACGACGCGGTGGATGTGCAGGAGCTCGTCGAGCGCCCTCGGCAGGCCGTTCTCGGCCACCGGCGGCAGGTGCACTGCCTTCGGCTTGACGGCAGGCTTCGGCTTGACGGCCGGGGTCGCCGTTGACGCGTGCGCCGTCGCATGAGCCGGATGAACCGGCGTCGCGGCATGCGCCGGCTTCGTGGCGTGGACGGGCTTCGCCGTGTGCACCGGCGTCGCGGCGTGGACGGGCTTCGCGGTCGCCGGCGTCTTGGACGGTTGCGCGGGTGCTGCAGGAGTCGCAGGAGTCGTCGCGGCCGGCGTCGTCGCTGCCGGGGTCGCGGTTGCCGGGGTCGGCGTCGGCTGGACGACAGGCGTAACGGGCTCGGCAGTCGCGTCGGAGCCGCCGCCCTTCAGCATCATCACGCCCATGCCGAGCCCGAGGACGACGGCTACGAGGGCAAAGATCTTGACCGGCGTGCTGATCTGTGTGTCCACGGTCTTTCTATCGGCAGCAGGCGCCTATGCCTTGAAAGAGTGAGGGCGCGGTTTCCCGCGCCCTCGGAGAACGACGATCGAGCTTGAGACTACGGGCAGGTCGTCGACGGATCCGTCTGGGTCGCCGTGATGGCGCCAGCAGGGCCGTGCTTGTAAGCCCACCACTTACCGGACTGCGTGACGACGCAGTAGTCGGTCGCGCTGACCGAGTTGAAGACGAACTTCGTCGAGTCGATCGACTGGTCGTAGTCGGCCTTCAGGAAAGCCGCCGTGATGCCCGAGTA
>JBKPRX010000129.1:0-35899 GCA_046734795.1 Actinomycetota bacterium | reverse complement strand
GAGTAGGTGCTCTGTGCCGATGTAGTTGTGCTTGAGGAGCCGCGCTTCGTCTTGCGCCAGCACGATCACCTGTCGCGCGCGCTCGGTGAACCGTTCGAACACGCGGCGAGCCTAACGCGCTCGGTGCGGAGAAAGCTACGCGGCTTTGATCTCGAGGATCTTGTACTTCAGCGTTCCGCGCGGTGCGGAGACCTCGACGACCTCGCCCTTCTTGCGGCCCATGATCGCCTTGCCGACCGGTGACTCGTTCGAGAGCTTGAGCTCGGCCGGGTCCGCTTCCGCAGAGCCGACGATGTGGTACTCGAGCGTCTCTTTCGCGTCCATGTCTCGCAGCCGCACTTTCGTGCCGATCGAGACCTCGCCCGACTTGATCTCGCGCTTCGTCACGACACGCGCGTTCTTCAGCCGCTCCTCGAGCATCGCGATGCGTGCCTCGAGATGCGCCTGCTCGTTCTTCGCGTCGTCGTACTCGGCGTTCTCGGCGATATCGCCGAACTCGCGCGCAATGCGGATGCGCTCGGCAACTTCGCGTCGCTTCTCGTTCGAGAGATACGCGATCTCCTGCTGGAGCTTCTTGTGTCCCTCGGCGGTGAGGATGACTTCCTTCAACCTGTCCTCCTGACCCCGCTGGGGCGAAAAGCCTGCAAACGGGGCTATTTCAACGAATTCGGCGCCGAGTGGCGCCGTTGCGGGCGCGAAATATAGCGGCACCGTAGGACGAACGTCAATAGGCGCCTCGGTAGCATGGCTCGCCGTGAAAATCGACCTCCGCGAGCCGTGGAGCGTGGGCCCCGTCGAGGTTCCGACGCGGGTCGTTCTGGCGCCGATGGCCGGGGTCAGCGTGCAGGCGTTTCGCCGTCAGGGGCGGCGCTACGGCGCGGGCCTCGTCTGCTCCGAGATGGTGAGCTGCGCGGGAATCGAGCACCGGAACGAGCGGACGCTCGGCTACCTGCGCGTGGCTCCCGACGAGCAGCCGCTCGCGATCCAGATCTTCGGATCCGACCCCCAGGTCATGGGTGACGCTGCCCGCATGGTCGAGGCGGCCGGCGCCGACCTCGTCGACATCAACTTCGGCTGCCCAGTCCGGAAGGTCACGAAAACCGGCGCCGGAGCGACGCTCCTCGAGGATCCCGAACGCGCGTGTCGCATCGTCGACGCGGTCGCGAGCGCCGTCTCCGTGCCGGTGACCGTGAAGATGCGGCGCGGCCTCGAGAACGGATCGCGCGCGTGCCTCGCAGTCGGGCCCCGACTTGTCCAGGCCGGCGCGCAGGCACTGACGCTCCATCCTCGTTCGGCGAAGCAGATGTACACCGGCGTTGCGGATCACACGCTGACGGCTGAGCTCGTCGATCTCGTCGAGGTTCCCGTGATCGCTTCCGGCGACATCACCTCGCGCGCGAAGGCAGAGGACGTTCTAGCGGCGAGCGGCGCTGCAGCCGTGATGATCGGCCGCGCTGCTCAGGGCAATCCGTGGATGCTGCGCGAGCTCGTCGACGGCGAGCGCTACGAGCCGACGCGCGAAGAGGTCGCAGCCGAGCTCGTCGTCTTCATCCGCGAGACGGTGCGAGAGCTCGGCGAGCGGCGCGCGAACGGATTCCTGAAGAAGTTCTACGGTTGGTATCTCGGGCACGGACGCTTCCCGAGGCCGTTCAAGCAGGAGCTCGTGCAGCTCGCGACGACAGACGAGGTCGTCACACGCTTGTACGCCGCGGCGCCCGGCGCGATCGAGCTCGTCGAGCGGCTCGAGGCCGAGCTGCCGGAGCCCTTCGACGAGATCGAGCTCGAGGGGCTGCCGATCTCGATCTACGGCGGCGGGTGATAGTTCACCTCGTTCGGCTTGCAATGCTCGTGTCGCCTCCGTCGAGGCGGAGGGCGTACAGCGATAGACCGCCCGGCAGATCCAGCGGCCCGGATCGGAGCTTGACCATGCCGTAGAGCGTCTGACGGCTCCGGCCCGCCGGATCCTGCGACACGATCCGCTCATCTGGCCCCCTATCCGCGAACTCGAGCTCCGCGCAGAGGCGCGCCGCTCCGATCCGCGCGATCGCGTCGTATCGGAGGCCGACGACCCGCGGCACAGGGACGGTGGGCGTCTTCGCACTCGTGCTTCCGCGGCCAACCGCCACGCTCACGAGCGCAACTGTGAGATCAGCGAGCGCCGCAGTACGCTTCTCCACGTGAGCGAGACATACCACGAAGGGCACCGCGAGCTCCAGGACAAGTTCGACTCGCGGCGGATCGCCGATCGGCTCGACGAGCGATTCGTGCAGCGCCGGTCCATCGACGACGGCGACCGCGAGTTCATCGAGCGCGCCGACATGTTCTTCATCGCGACCGCCGACGCGGACGGTCATCCGCAATGCTCGTACAAGGGAGGCGACCCCGGCTTCGTGCGGGTGCTCGACGAGACGACGATCGCGTTCCCGTCCTGGGACGGAAACGGGATGTTCCTCACGCTCGGCAACACGCTCGTCAACCCACACGTCGGTCTTCTCTTCATCGACTTCGAGCGCGGCAAGCGCGTCCGGGTGAACGGCGTCGCCTCGATCGACGAGGACGACCCGCTCCTCGAGGAGTACCCGGACGCACAGCTGGTCGTCCGCGTCCGGGCGACCGAGGTCTTCCCGAACTGCCCGCGGTACATCCACCGGTATGCGCTCGTCGAGCGCTCGCGCTTCGTGCCGCGCGAGGGATGCGAGGCGCCCGTGCCGGACTGGAAGCGGAGCGAGTGGGCGCGCGACGTCTTGCCGCGCAGCTAGCTCTCGCGCGAGTTCAAGCCCCATACGATCCGCAGTCCGTCGAGCGTGAGATACGGATCGACGTGTGCGACCGTCTTGCAATGCGGGGCGATCAGATCTGCGAGGCCGCCCGTTGCGATGACCGGCGCCTCGACGCCGAGCTCGCCGCGGATCGCGCTCGCGATCCCGTCCACCTGGCCGGCGAACCCGTAGACGAGGCCGGACTGCAGCGCGGTGGCGGTCGTCTTGCCGATCACCGACGGCGGCTCGACGTAGTCGACCTTGACGAGCCGCGCCGCGCGCGAGAAGAGCGCGTCCATCGAGATTTCGATCCCGGGTGCGAGTACGCCGCCGACGTAGTCGCCATCCGGTGAGACGACGTCGAAGTTCGTCGAGGTGCCGAAGTCGACAACGATCGCCGGTGCTCCGTAACGACCGCGCGCGGCGACGGCGTTCATGATCCGATCGGGGCCGACCTCGCGCGGGTCGTCGTAGTGGATCGGGATCCCGGTGCGCGTTCCTGGGCCGACGACAAGCAGCTCGACGCCCGCGCGTTCTGCCATCGCCTCATACTCACGTACGAGCCTCGGCACGGTCGACGAGAGGCAGATGCCCTCGAGCGAGCCGAGCTCGAGGAAGTTCGAGAAGAGCGCGTGCAGCTCGTCGCCCGTTCGATGTGCTTCGGTCGCGACGCGCCACTGCCGCGTCAGCGACTCGCCGTCGTACAAGGCGAGGGCCGTTTGCGTGTTGCCGACGTCGACGGCGAGAAGCACGCCGCGAGCCTAACGGGGCGCGCTACAGGTCGTCGTCGGTCGGAAGCCGCTCGCCGATCCGTTCGGCGAGTGCGTCAGCGGTGATCGCGGGCTCGTCGCCTTCGCCGCGGAGCTCCTCGATCGTGACGTCGCCCGACGTATAGATTTCGGTGCGCGGGATCATCCGCGTCGGCCGGTTCTTGTCCCAGACCCAGACGTCCTCGAGCTTGAGCTGGAAGAACGGATACGCCTGCTGCGGCACATAGCTCCGTTCGAGCCGGTTGCAGAGATACGTCGCGTCCTGCGTGAGGACGCAATAGCGGAAGAGGCCGAAAACGGCCTGGTACTCCTTCTTGAGCCGGAGCTCGAGCTCTGCTTCGTATTCGTCGAGGTCGTCGAGGTGCGACATGCGGAGAATCAGTCTAGCCCCGGCAGGAGCCCCTCGACCGGGCCCCTTCCTGGGACGACGAGGCCCGGATCCAGCTCTGCCAGCGGCTCCAAGGCGAAGCGGCGCTCGTGAAGTCGGGGATGCGGGACGCGCAGGCCGGGCTCCTCCACGACCTCGTCGCCGTAGACGAGCAGGTCGAGGTCGATCGTCCGCGGGCCTTTCGGCGGCCCGTCGCGGCGACGGCCGAGGTTCCGCTCGATCTCGAGCAGACGGTCGAGCAGCGCGCGCGGCCCGAGCGACGTTTCGAGCGCGACTGCGCCGTTGAAGAAGCGCGGCTGGTCGGGATAGTCGACCGGCTCGGTCTCCCGAAGCGTCGAGAGGCCCACGACCTCGACCTCCGGATCGGCGGCGAGCGCTGCAACCGCCTCTCGGATCAGCGCCTCACGGTCGCCGAGGTTCGAGCCGAGCCCGACGTAGGCGCGCGTCACTGCGAGCGCAGCACCGTTACCGCGGCGTGCTCGACGCCGAAGCCGGCCGGTGCAACCGAGGGCTTACGCACGCGCACGACGACGCGAGCCGGCTTGAACCGTCGCATCAGCTCGTCGGCAACCGTCCCGGCGAGCGCTTCCAGCAAATTGAACTGCCGCGCTTCCGAGATCTCGTGCACGCACCGCGCGACATCGGAGTAGTCGACTGCGTCCGCGAGCACGTCGTTCGATCCGCGCTCGCCGACATCGAGCTCGACATCGAAGAGGAAGTCTTGTCCGCGCTCGCGCTCCTCTTCGTACGCGCCGTGATGGCCGAAGATCCGCAGTCCGGTGAGCTCGACGATCATGCGCCGACGACTGCTTGCGCCACTGCGAGCGCCTCCACGTGCTCGCGCACGTCGTGCACGCGGAGAATCGTCGCGCCGCGCTCGTACGCCGCGACCGCCGCGGCGACGCTCGCGCTCAGCGGCCCGGTCGTGGCCTTCGGATCGCCGAGGATGCGCCCGAGCGAGCTCTTGCGCGAGAACCCGACGAGCACCGGACGGCCGAGCTCGAGCAAGACGTCTAGGCGGCGGACGAGCTCGAAGTTCTGCTCCACGGTCTTGCCGAAGCCGATGCCGGGATCGAGGCAGATGCGGTCTTCGCGGATCCCCGCCGAGATCGCAAACTCGAGCCGTTTCTCGAGGAACGAGACTACTTCCGCCACGACGTCGTCGTAGCGCGGCTGCGCCTGCATCGTCCGCGGTGTCCCCTGCATGTGCATGAGGCAGACGCATGCGCCGGCCTCCGCGACGACTTCCGCGAGCGCGGCATCGCCGCGTAGAGCTGTGACGTCGTTGACGAGCTCCGCGCCGAGCGCAAGCGCACGGCGCGCCACCTCGGCCTTCGCCGTGTCGATCGACGTCGCAACATCCTCGAGCTCCTCGAGAACCGGCACGACGCGCCGCAGCTCTTCGTCGACGCTCACCGGCTCCGCGCCGGGCCGCGTCGACTCGCCCCCGATGTCGACGATCGCCGCACCCTCATCGATTGCGCGGCGCGCCGCGACGACTGCATCCACGGGGTCGAAGTGCAGGCCGCCGTCCGAGAACGAATCCGGCGTCACGTTGACGACGCCCATCACCGACGGACGCGGGAAGCGCTGTTCGAGCGGCGACCTCACCCCGCGAAATGTAGGCGTGGCGGCGCCTAGCCGCGCCCGAGACGAAGCGTGCCGCGTGCGAGCACGGCGCCGCAGAGGAGCACGGCAGCTCCGGCGAGCGCGATCCAGCCGCCGACCTGCATTGCAGCGAAGCCCGTGAACGCAAAGAGCGCAGGCGCCCACAACGTGAGGCCGAGCGCAATCGCAGCGAGGACGACCGCCGAGTCCGAGGCGAGCGACGCATTACGCGCAGGCGCGACGAAGGTCAGCACGGTGACGAGCACCGCGATGATCAGAAACGTGATCCCGAGGTTGTGGTTGTGCGTGAACGGCTGGAGCAGCGAGATGTCCCAGTAGCTCGCCTCCCTCAGGATCGAGTCGGGCCAGATGCCGCCGATCACGAGGGCCGCGCCGAGGACGGTGACGACGCGACCGGTCGTGCGCAGACCCCAGCGCACCTTCGGCGGTGGCCCGGGCGGCAGCGAGAGGAGCGCGAGCGGGCCGAGCGCGGACGCGACGCCGAGCCAGGACGCGAGGCCCATCGACTGGAACCCGAACTCGTCCTTGCCGTTTGCGACGGCGCGGATCGGCCCGAAGAGAAAGACGCCGAGCGCAATCGAAGCTGCCGTCGCCGCGGCGAGGTCGAAGCTGCGACGCCCGGTCCGCTGCGCGATCACGAGCAGAACGAGCGCAACGCCTTCCAGCACGAGCAGAAGAGTGGCGAGCGTCCCGTCGTCGAAGAAGGTCGTCGGAATGATGTTGCCGCTCAGGAAGACCGCCGCGATTCCGCAGACCATTCCCGCAGCGGCGACGACCCGTGCCCACGTCTCGCCGGTCATCGCGAGAGCCTAACCTGCCGGCGCGCGCTCGCCGTCCCAGTAGTCGACGGCGTCGGTAAGACGGAAGATCCCGGAGTAACCGGTTCCATGCGCGAGACGCTCGACCGCTGCGACCTTCTCTGAGTCTGGATAGAAGACGATGTCCGGCTCGGCGTTCGTGCTCACGGCGAGGAAGCGAACGGTGTCGGCGGTGCGGTTGACGAGTTGGTGCGCGCCGTCCTCGCCGCGCGGGAACGAGACGATCTCGCCCTGCTGGAGGTCACGCCAGCCCGACGGCGTCCGTAGGCTCGGCGAGCCGGCGAGGACGATCAGGAGCTCCTCTTCGCCGAGGTGGTAGTGGTAGGGATACGCGGCCTCGCCGGGCGGAACTTCCCAAAGGCTCGCACCGATCCGTTCCGATCGCACCTGGTAGCCGATGCGAGCGCGGCGCGCGCGAAAGCCTTCGTGGTCGCCGCGGTTCTCGTCGAATTCAGGCCGATGCAAGTTCGCCATCGCCGGCGATTTCGCCGAGATCGCGACCACCCCTGCTCGCCCACGCAGCGAAACAGAGGAGGACGGAGCCGCCGAGCGTCAACCACGCGCCTTCCCGAAGGTCGCCGGCTTGGTCCCAGGAGGTGAGCGGCACGTACAGCGCGCAGCCGAGGAGCACCGCGGCAAGCTCGTTGCGTCACGGCCAGGCAAACGCGAGAAAGACCGTCGCCGCGGCGCCGAAGACGAGGAGCACTACGGCGGTTCCGTGCGAATCGATCGTCAGGCCGTCCCAGTAGGTCCCTCCGATCCGACCGACTTGGAGCCAGATTCCAGCGACGGCCGCCACGCCACCTGCAAGCGCCAGAGTCGTCGCGCCCGCGTTTCTCTGCCCGCGCGTCGGTCGCGCAAGGGCCAGGACGCCGACCAAGGTGCCGAGCGAGAGCCAACTTCCTACGCGAAGCGCAACGCGGTACCCGAGACTAGGATCAGCCACGCCGAACACTTGCACGTCTGCCGGCACGACAAGGTATGCGCCGAACGCCGACGGCGGTCGCGAGACCCGCGGCCGTCAACAGCGCTGGTCGCCGAAGCAGCAGAGCTGCGACGACGAGCAGAGCGGCGAGGACGAGCAGGCTAAGCAGAACCTGTCCCAGGGCCTCGGAATGCCAGTAACTATCGCCTTCGAGGAACAGAAACAGACCAACCGCCTCGTGAGGATCCAGCGCCGTTAGTCGGAGATTCGCAGGCCATAGAGCAACGATCCCGAACGCGATGCCGATGAGTCCGATCGCTGCGCGCACGCGCACGCGGGCGCCGAGTTTTACGAAGAGGGCTCTGGATCCGGGCTCTGCATGGTGGCGCCCGGGAGCGGGAACGGCCGCGGCTTCGGCGCCGGCTGGCGCTTCGGCTCTTCCGCGGGCGTCTCTTCGGCCTCGCCCTTCGGCTCCTCTGCGAACACGGAGTCTTCGGGCTCGCCGGCGACGAGTCGCTCGAACTGATCCTTGTCAATCGTCTCGCGCTCGATGAGGATCGCCGAGATCTGGTGGAGCTGGTCGATGTGGTCGCGGAGAACCCGCAAGGCCGTCTCGTGCGCGTCCTCGATCACGCGGCGGATCTCGTCGTCGATCTCGCGCGCGATCTCCTCGGAATAGTCGGGCTCGTTGCCCATCTCGCGGCCGAGGAACGGCATGTCGTGATTGCGGCCGAGCACGCGCGGGCCGAGCTTTTCGCTCATGCCGAACCGCATGATCATCTGCTTCGCCGTGTGTGTGACCTTCTCGATGTCGTTCGCGGCGCCGGTCGTGACCTCGTGGAAGACGAGCTCCTCCGCGGCGCGACCGCCGAGCATCGCGGCCATCTGGTGCATGAGTGTCGCCTTCGTCGTGAGGTACCGATCCTCACGCGGCAGCGAGATCGTGTAGCCGAGCGCTTGGCCGCGACCGACGATCGAGATCTTGTGCACCTCTTCGGTGTGCTCGAGATAGTGGCCGACGAGCGCGTGTCCCATCTCGTGGTACGCGGTGATCTTGCGCTCCTCTTCTGACATGAGGCGAGTGCGCTTCTCGGGACCTGCGATCACGCGCATGATCCCTTCCTCGAGCTCCTCCTGCTCGATCACCTTCTTGCCGCGGCGTGCGGCAAGAAGCGCAGCCTCATTCACGAGGTTCGCAAGGTCGGCGCCGGTGAAGCCGGGCGTGCCCGCTGCGAGCGTGTCGAGGTCGATCTCGGGCGCGAGCGGCTTGCCCTTCGAGTGAACCTCGAGGATCCTGCGCCGGCCGATGCGGTCCGGGCGATCGACGACGATCTGACGATCGAAGCGGCCCGGTCGCAGCAGCGCCGGGTCGAGAATGTCGGGCCGGTTCGTGGCGGCGATGAGGATGATGTTGTCCTTCAGCTCGAAGCCGTCCATCTCGACGAGGAGCTGATTGAGTGTCTGCTCGCGCTCGTCGTGACCGCCGCCGAGACCTGCGCCGCGGTGGCGGCCGACGGCGTCGATCTCGTCCATGAAGACGATGCACGGCGCCGCTTGCTTCGCCTGCTCGAAGAGGTCGCGCACCCGAGACGCGCCGACGCCGACAAACATCTCGACGAAGTCGGAACCCGAGATCGAGAAGAACGGAACGCCCGCCTCACCCGCGACCGCGCGAGCGAGCAGCGTCTTACCGGTTCCGGGCGGCCCGTAGAGCAGAACGCCCTTCGGGATCCGCGCGCCGAGCGCCTGGAACTTCTTCGGGTTCTCGAGGAACTCCTTGATCTCCTGAAGCTCTTCGACAGCCTCGTCGACGCCGGCGACGTCCTTGAAGCCGATCTTCGGCGAGTCCGGCGTCATCCGCTTCGCGCGCGACTTGCCGAAGCTCATCACCTTCGAGCCCCCGCCCTGCACCTGGTTCATCAGGAAGATCCAGAAGCCGAAGAGCAACACGAACGGCAGGAGCGACGTCAGGATCGACCACCACGGCGACGTGCCGACGCCCTTCGAGTCGAAGTTGACCTGCTTGTCCTGAAGGAGCTTCTGGAAGGAGAACTGCGACTGATCGGTCGGCCAGTGGACCACGACCTTTTTCTCCGAGCCGCCGTTCTCGATCGTCGCTGCGATCTCTTGCTTGTTCGGCGTGAAAACGACGTTGCTGATCGAGGCCGGATCCGTGTTGACGATCCCGATCAGCTCGGAGAGCGTCTTCTTCTCCGTCTTCGGTCCGTGGCTGCCGAGCGTCTGCAGGGCCAGCCAGACGAGCGCCGCGATGATCAGCAGGGGGAAGAGGGCGCTACGGAAGAATCTATTCACGGCGTTCTCGCGGCCAGGGTACCACCAGGCCTCCTGTAAACCCTTCTTTCGGGCCTGGAGGCGCAGTCCTATAGGGGCAATTTCGGCTCTGTCCGGCTGCGCCCTGCTTGAAGCGTCAGCTCTCGTCGAGGAGAACGCCGACGTATGGCAAGTTCCGGTACCGCTCGGCGAAATCGAGGCCGTAGCCGACGACGAAGCGGTTCGGGATCTCGAAGCCGACGTAGCGGACGGGAACGTCGATCTCGCGTCGGCTCGGCTTCGTCAGTAGAGCGCAGATCTCGAGCGACGCCGGCTGCCGAGCCTCGAGGTTCCGAATCAAGTACGAGAGCGTCAGACCGGAGTCGATGATGTCCTCGACGACGAGGACTTCGCGGCCTTCGATGTTGATGTCGAGGTCCTTCAGAATCCGCACGACGCCCGAAGAGTCGGTGCCCGCGCCGTAGCTCGAGATCGCCATGAAGTCGATCTCGCACGGAATCGTCAGCCGGCGCATGAGGTCGGACATGAAGAACACGGCGCCCTTCAGGACGCCGACGAGCAGCAGGTCGCGGCCGGCGTAGTCGCTCGAGATCTCGTCACCGAGCTCGTTCACACGGCGCTGCAGTGCGTCCTCTTCGATCAACACCTCGCCGACGCCTGCGTAGAGCTCGGTCTGGCTCACCCGCGCACCGCCTGGACTCCGTCGGCTTCGACGACACCCGGAACGGCGACGACCTCGTCGCCGCGAACGACGAGAGGCCACGCCTCACGCTCCGAGCGGGGGATCTTCGCGTCGACGAACACGTCTTGGATCTTCTTCGTTCGGCCCGCGAGCCGGTCGCCGGGCCGCCAGGCTCGTACCCTAAGGCCCCGCCGATCGGAGCGAATCGTCCACTCGCCCCAGCGCACCTCGCCGTCGAGGTCGACGGCACTCCGCTCGAGCCAGACGCGGTCGTACTCGCGCACGGCCTGGACGCCGCCGCCGAGGTCGACGCGCTTCGAACCAACCTCCGAGTCGAGGAGCTCCGCCAGCGGATGCGGCAGCTCGCGCCGGTTGTCGAGTGCGCGCAGCAAGTTCTCGTCCGCAGCCGGATGCAGCTGCCGAAGGAGCGGCAGGATCTCGTCGCGGATCAGGCCGCGCTTCGTGGACGCGTTCGACGAGTCGTTGCGGAACTCGAGCCCGTGCGCGCAGCAGTACTCCTCGGTCTCCGCACGCCACAGCGGCAAGAGCGGACGGACGACGCCGTCTTCGCGGCGCGGCTTGATACCCGTGGCGCGGCCGCTCGAGACGAGGCGGAACAGAACCGTCTCGACCTGGTCCGACGCCGTATGCCCAGTGGCGCGCAACCGGCGGATCGCTACCGAATAGCGCTGCGCCCGAAGCTCGGCTTCCGTCAGTCCTCGCCCGTCCTGCTCGACGACCGTCGCGCCGAGTGCACGCCTGCACCAGCGGGCGTCTTCCTCGGACTCGTCACCGCGCAGCTTGTGGTTCACATGGAGCGCGTCGACGCGATAGCCGAGCTCGCGTAAGGCGTGCCAGAGGCACGTCGAGTCGGCGCCGCCGGAGACGAGGCAGAGGACCTCGCCGCCGGGTCGGATGAGCTCGAAGCGCCGGATGTGCGCGTCGATCCGCGCAAGCACGTCCACGCGCGAATTGTCGCAGAGGCTCAGCCGCAGCTGATCGTGCGCCTCGTGACCGCGACCGCGGCGTCACGGAACGCGTAGAACGCCGGCTTCGCGGTGAAGTCTGCGCGCAGAAGGCCGGACTGCCAGCCACCGAGCAGCGTCTCGTCACGAAGCTCGAAGTTGAACCAGGCACCGACGGCCGGCTGGCAGTACGCAAGCTCGATCGCGTCCTTGATCTGCTCGGCCTGGCGCTCCTCGGAAACGGCGCTCCGGTCGGTCTCCGAGCCGACATAGAGCCGCCGCGCCTGCTTGATCTGCGACTGGAAGCCGTCCTCCATGTACCAGATCGTGACGCCCTTCTGGCCGGGGATCGGCTGGCCGGTGCCGCCGAAGGCCGAGCCGAGGACGGACATGAACTTGTCGTAGTCGCCCTGGTCGATGTTCGTGCTCTTGTGCTTCGCGCGCGGCGACTCGTTCGAGTTGTCCGGATACGCGTTGTGGCCGACCGTGTCGAAGATCGGCGCGGAACGCGCGCTGCCGCGATAGGCCGCACCGAGACCCGCATACCAGGCGACCGGGTTCTGGTGAGGGGCGCTCGCGGCGATCACGTTCACGCGGGACCGGACAGCGTGCAGCGTGTCGTAACACGTGGCCAGGAGCTGCTCGTACGCCGCAGGCGCACCTGCTTGCGGTCGCCAGAACGTCGACGAGTTCGGCTCCGTCCAGATGACGACGTCGTTGATGCCCGAGTAGCGCCGGAGGATGCTCGCGACGTAGCTGCAGTACTGGGTGCGCGACGTCGTGTCGGCCGGCGGACGGTCCGCGGGACCGTCGATCGCGACGACGAGCCGGAATCCGAAGGTCGCGTAGGTCGCGCGGTCGAGCTGCGTTCGCTCGCTCGGCGCCAACGTCGCCTCAGCCGGCTTCCATTGGATCGTCACGCGCACTGCTCTCAGCCCGAGCTCTCGGTAGACCGGGCCGAGTGCGCCGGCGGTTCCCATCCAGCGGGCGGTGTCGTCGTCGACGCCGAGGATCAGGCCCGGCCCGGCCGAGGCCTGCGACGCGAACGCGCACAAGGCGAAGAGAGCGGCAATGGAGACACGAAGCTTCATGAATTGGAGGCGAGCCGCAGGGGTGGCTCCGCTCCATTCGGATCGGTTTGCGCGGGGCGCGAACCCTCCCTCGAACGAGGGATCGGCGCCGCTAGAAGATCAGCGAGCGGTAGCTCAGGGTGCGCTTCATCCCGATCGCCTCGTAGACGCGAAGGGCCGGCGCGTTCTCGGGGCGGACGAAGAGGCACACGACGGGAACGCGCGCGAGCAGAAGCCGGCAGAGGTCGCGCATCCCGCGTTGGGCGTAGCCGCGGTTACGCGCACTGGGATCGACCCAGACCTGTTGGAGCTGGACCGCAAAAGGCGTCCATGCGGACGCTTCGGCCTTGAAGCGGATGACGCCGTCCTCGATCCAGACCCACGAGCGGCCTGACTCGATCTGCGTGCGTGTGCGCCACCGAAAGCCTTGCTCGTCGCGACGCAGCGGGTCGATTCCGATCTCCTCTTGGTGTGCTGCCGCGCACGCCGGCACGAGCAGCTCGTAATCCTCCATCGTCGCCGTGCGGACGCCCGTGTCACCCGGCTCGGGGGGCGACCGCAGCTCGTAGACCGGTTGCCCCGGCCGATCGTCGCGCGGGGTCGGGAGTCGTGTGAGTGCCGCGTCGCACAGCTCGTCGACCGCCTTCTCCTCCCCGATGATCATCCGCGCGCGACCGGCGACGACTGCGTTCGCGAAACGGCCTGTGCCTCGGCCGGTCGGCACGACGTTCGCGCCCACATGGCAGAGCGCAAGCAGGTGACCGCGGCTTTCGAGCGCGTGGAACCGGCCGATTCGCCGGCGCGCAATGTCTTCGAGGAAGACGCGCTCGACCGGCTTCTCCGCGCAGAACGCGAGGACTTGCTCGAACGTCGGGACGACGAGCTGCGCGGTCATCACACCGGCATCGTAGGCTTGCACGCGTGCCGATCCACATCCGCGCGCAACCGGGCGACTACGCGGAGGCGTGTCTCCTTCCGGGCGACCCGCACCGCGCACGCTTCATTGCCGAACGCTTCCTCGAGAACGCCGTCGAGTGCAACTCCGAGCGGGCGTTGTACGGCTACACCGGCGAGTTCGAAGGCAAGCCCGTGTCGGTCCAGGCGACGGGCATGGGCGCGCCCTCGACTGCGATCGTCGTCGAGGAGCTCGCGCAGCTCGGCGTCAAGCGGTTGCTCCGCGTCGGTACGTGCGGCGGTCTTCAGCCGGATCTCGGCTTCGGCGAGCTCATCGTCGCGCTCACGGCCGTTCCGCAGGACCGGACGAGCTCGTCGTACGTCCCCGAGCCGCATTGCCCGACCGCGGACTGGGAGCTCGTGCACGGCCTCGTCCATGCTGCGAAGGAGCTCGGTGAGAAGCCGCGCGTCGGGCCGATCGTCTCGAGCGACCTTTTCTACTACCCGGACGGCGAGCAGTACCGGCGCTGGGCGGATCTCGGCGTCCTCGCGATCGAGATGGAGGCGTCAGTCCTCTTCACGCTCGGCGCGCTGCGAGGACTCGAGACCGGCTGCCTCCTGACGGTCAGCGACCTGCTTGCTGACGGGGAGCCGCGGCGAATCGGCGCCGACGAGCTTCGCGCCGCAGTCGAACGCATGACCTTGCTCGCCCTTCGAACGGTCACCGCCGATCGCAAGCACTGACGACAGCGGGACCGTCGTTCTCGTCAACCCGGCGTCGGCGAACGGCGCTACGGGACGGAGGTGGCCCGACCTCGAACGACGCGCACGCGCCGCGGGTGTCGCCGGCCGCGTGCTCCTCAGTCGAGAGCCCGGCGACATCGCGCACTTCGCGGAGCGCGCAGCCGCCGAGGGCGCACGTCTGGTCGTCGCCGTCGGTGGAGACGGCACCGCGCACGAGGCCGTCAACGGTTTACTGCGCGCCGGGCCGACGGAGACCGAGCTCGCGATCGTGCCGCGCGGCACCGGCCGCGACTACGCTCGGAGCCTCGGAATTCCATTCGGATTCGAGGACTCGTTGCGCGTTGCCCGGAACGGATCGACGCGGACCGTCGACGTCGGTCGCGCTGAATACGTCGCGCAGTCCGGAACGACCGAGAGCGCGTACTTCGCGAACTTCGGCGGCGCCGGCATCAGCGGCGCGATCGCACGACGTGCGAACTCGAGCTCGAAGGCTCTCGGCGGTCGTGTGTCCTTTCTCGTCGCGACCGTCGCCGTTTTCGCACGCTGGCACGCGGCCGACGTGATCGCCTCGGTCGACGGCGAGCCGCTCGAGCAGCGCGCGTTCGAGGTTCTGATCGCGAACGGCGAGTTCACGGCCGGCGGGATGAAGGTCTGCCCCGGCGCGAAACCTGACGATCGTGAGCTCGACGTCTTGATGATCGGTGACTTCACGAAGCTCGACTTCCTGCTGACGTTCCCGAAGATCTACCGCGGTACGCACGTCGCGCATCCGAAGGTGACGCTGCGACGCGGTCAGGTCGTTACGGTCGACTCGACGACGCCGCTTCCCGTTGTGCTCGACGGCGAGCAACCCGGCACGACGCCCGCACGGTTCGAGATCGTGCCGCAGGTTCTGCGCGTACGCGTGCCGGCTTAGGAACCGGAGTCGGCGGCGCGCGAGTTCGACGCCTCCGTCGTACCGGTCTTGTTCGCGGCCTTGCTCGACGTCGAGCTGGATGCCGAGCTCGACTTCGCCGGCTTCGGGCTCGAGCCGCCGCCGGAGAGCTCGTCCACACGTCGCTCGAGCTCCGCCAACCGCTGCTCGAGCTGCTCGAGGCCGCGGACGCGCCTTTGGAGCTCGTCCGTCCGCTCGCGCAGCACGGCCAACGCGGCGACGATGCGTTCTCCACCCGGCGCGTCCGCGAGCGTCTTCATCGCGAGCTCGCCGGCGTCGGCGAGCCGGGCGAAGAGATCCTTCTGTGGTGCACGGGCCATATGTCCTCCTGCGTTCGCTCGCAGGACCATAACCGCAGTGACGCTGCCGCTAACGCCTGATGACCACGGGCGTGCCCGCGCGGACCGCTGCGAAGACGCGCAGCAGCGTCGCATTCGCTATGCGGATGCAGCCGTTCGAAACGGACTTGCCGATCGACCACGGCTCGTTCGTACCGTGAATCGCGATCGGTCCACCTTGCGCCCAGTCCTTCAGCACCGGCGAGAACGCCGAGATGCCGACCGCACCCGGCCCGAACGGGCCGTCGCGGTCGACCGGCACGAGACGCTGGTTGACGTAGAAGCGACCCACCGGGGTCGGCGTCGCCGGAGCGCCAACCGCAGCGCGCGCAGTCAGCACGAGACGCCCGCGGCGGTAGAGCTCGACCCTGTGCGCCGAGAGGTCGACCGCAATTCGCGTGTCCACTGCGGCGAGCGTGACGTCGGCCGCGCGCACCCAACCCGTGACGCCGTTCGGGCGAAGCGGAAGCTGGACCCGGTACCACGCGTCCGCGCAGCCGCGATGCGTGACTCCGAGGACGCCGAACACGGTCGGCACGCCGTTCACGTTGAGCGTCCCGAACCGCGCGAGAATGCGTCCGCCCGGAGCCGCCGTTGCCGCGGTCGGCCGGCTGACGACGGCAGCCCACGCGCGCTGCGCCGAACCGAGCCGCTCGAAGCCCGTGGCGCACGCTCGTCCGGCTGACGCGCTCGCCGTCGCGCCCGCGCCCGCAGGCGCAATGCCAACGACGAGTGCCGACAGTGCGACAAGGTGGTGGAAGTTCTTCAGCAAACCGATTTGACGGCCGATCGTCTTACTACTGTGAGGCACGAAGAGATGAGCGATCCTGCCAAGATGCCACGTCGCGGCCCGCACCGGCATCGCCCTGTGACGATTCATGTCGTCGTCCAGCGCGCCGGAGTGCCGTACGAGCTCGAGAAGCGCTTCTGCGAGACCTGCGGTTGCGAGCTCGAGCTCAAGCCGCTTCGCCGGGCAGCCGCCTAACCACTCCGGCGGCCCCAACCCTGCGGCCCTTCGCTAGGGCGGCAGGTAGGCTGCGCGCGCCTTGCGCCGCGTGCCTGTGCTCGTCGCTGCACTCGTGTTGTTAGCCGGCTCCGCGGCGGCAGCCACGTTTCCGGGCACGCTCCGCGGCGACGTCGTTCGCGGTACCGCGCGTGCAGATCGAGTCGACGTTGCGTTTGGCGGCAATGACCGCGTCGGGTGCGGGCGCGGACTCGACCAAGTCGTCGCGGATCGTGGCGACAGCGTGGCAGCAGACTGCGAGACGGTCGTCCGGCGTCTCTCCGTGGACGCGTCCCGCAACTCGGCGAGCCAGCACGAAACGTCGGTCGAGCCGGACACGTTTGCGTGGGGCTCGACGGTCGTCGCGACCTACCAAGTCGGTCGCTTCTTCAACGGCGGCTCGTCAGGCATCGGCTTCTCCGTCTCGCGCGATGCCGGCCGCACGTGGCAGTCGGGACTCCTGCCGAACCTGACCGTCGAGTCGTCTCCGGCCGGGCAGGAGCAACGCGCGTCCGATCCGGCCGTTGCATACGACTCGCTCCACGGCGTGTGGCTCATCGCGACGCTGCCGCTCATACCGGACACGGTGATCGCGGTCAGCCGCTCGACGGACGGCCTGCGCTGGCAGGCGCCTGTCCAGCTCGCGCGGGGCCCCCTCCTCGACAAGGAATGGATCGCGTGCGACAACGGCGCGACGAGCCGGTTCCGCGGGCGCTGCTACGTCGCCTATTCCGACGATGCGTCGCACCGCCTCGTGATCCAGACGTCGACGGACGGCGGCGTCACGTGGAGCGCTCCGACGCGCATCACGACCGACCTCATCGGCGCGCAGCCGGTCGTCCGTCCCGACGGCTCGCTCGTCGTCGTCGCCGCGGACATTCCCGAGGCGGTCATCGGCCCGAGCCGCGCGGTGGACGGAACGATCATCTCGTTCCGCTCCGACGACGGCGGCACGACGTTCTCCGAGGGCTCGCTCGTTTCGGACTTCGTCTGGCACGCGCCGCTCGGCATGCGGTCGATTCCGCTTCCGTCCGCAGCTGCGGGACCTGACGGGACGGTGTACGCCGCCTGGCATGCCTGCGCCGCCGCGACGCCGTGCGCGGCGAACCAGATCGTCGTCGCGCAGTCCCCTGACGGAATCGGCTGGGGTGACCCCGCGGCTGTGACCACCGGCGCGAACGACCACTTCATCACCGGCTTCGACGCCGATCCGATCCGGCCGGGTCGCCTCGCGCTCGTCTACGCGCTGTTCCAGCCCGGAACGTGCACGACGACCGCGACCACCTGCCGTCTCGGGATCGCATTCACGAGCTCGAGCACCGGCGGCTCGCGCTGGCGGCCGGCGCAGCGGCTGGACGTGACGCCGTTCTTCGAGAGCTGGATCGCGTCGACGGACAGCGGGAAGATGGTCGGCGACTACTTCTCGGTCTCGTTCGCCGGGAGCCGCGCAGTGCCGGTGTTCACACTCGCCGAGCCGCGGCTCGGCACGCGCTACCGCGAAGCGATCTTCGCGGCCTCGCTACCTGTCGGCTGAGACGAGCGCGTCGGCGAGCGCGCGGAGCGTCTCGCCCGCGCCACCGTCGATCCGAACCGTTGCGACGTGGTCGTACTGCGTCGGCCCTTTGTTGACGATCGCGAGCGCGCCGCCCGACGAAAGCGTCAGGTCCGGCATCCCGGCTACGGGGTAGACCTCGAGCGTCGAGCCGACGACGAGCAGCACGTCTGCAGATTCCGCAAGCTCGAACGCGCGATCGATTACAGGCTGCGACAAGAGCTCGCCGAAGAAAACGACGTCCGGCTTCAGCACGTTCTGGCACGCGGTGCAGGTTGGGTACGGCAGGAGCTCGAGCACTTGCTGCACCGTGTACCGCGCCCCGCAGGCCTGGCAGCTCGCAGTGCGGATCGACCCGTGCACTTCGGTCACGTCACGCGAGCCGGCGCGCGTGTGAAGCATGTCGACGTTCTGCGTCACGAGCGCGCGGACGATGCCGCGCTCCTCGAGCTCCGCAAGCGCGCGATGGCCTTCGTTCGGCTCCGCCGCGAGCAACGACTCGAGCCGCGGCCCGTAGTTTCGCCAGACCTCCTGCGGGTCGGCACGGAACGCCTCGATCGACGCGTACTTCATCGGGTCGATCCGCTTCCAAAGCCCGTTCTCGCCGCGGTAGTCGGGAATGCCGCTGTCGGTCGAGATCCCGGCGCCGGTGAGGACGACGCAGCTTTCCGCCGACCGGAGCAGATCCACCAGCGCGTCGACGCTCATCGCCGCACCGTACAAGACGCCGTGACGCACGGAAGATGAGAAAGTGCACGCGTGCACAAGCTGCCGTTCGCGATCACGACGCGCGTGCGCTTCGCGGAGACGGACGCGCAAGGCATCGCGCACAATTCGTCTTTCGTCGTCTGGTTCGAGCTCGCGCGCGTCGAGTACCTGCGCGAGCACACCGGCGGTTACCAACGCTTGCGCGACAAGGGCATCGAGGCGCTCGTCCTCGAGACGCACATCCGCCACCTCGAGCCTGCACGTTTCGACGAGCTCTTGACGATCCGGACGGCGTGCATCGACGTGCGCGGTGCGCGGTTCAGGTTCGAGTACGACGTCGAGCGCGACGGTCAGCGCATCGCCGACGGCTGGACCCAGCACGCCTGCGTCGACGGCACGACGTTCAGGCCGACGCGCGTGCCGGAGTGGCTCAAGGACGCGTTGACGTCGGCTGCGTCTGAGCCGGTGAGGTCGTCCCCCGCTTAGAGTCCGGCGTCGTCGAGGCCGGGCCGGTCTCGCCCGGCTTGGTCTGCTCGGTCGTCTCGGCCTTCTTCTTCGGGCCGACGCGCACGAGCTTGGGCTCGGAGCGGTACGACGAGTACCAGGTGTCGTCGTGGAGGAGCTTTCCCGACCGGTCGTAGACGAGGCGGTGAACGCTCGTCGAGTAGCCCGGTGAGCCGTAGTCGTCGACCGCGACCTCGCCCGGGTCGAGGCTCTTGTCGACAGTCTTCTTCACCGCCGGCGAGCTCGTTTGGACGAGCGGCGAGGTCGTGCTGACGACCTTCCGATGCTGCGGCGCGCCGTAGAGGTTCACGGTCAGCTGCGAGGAGCCCACGAAGGTCCGAAGCAGAAGCCAGTGGCTCGTGTCGTTCACGAACTGAAGGTCGACGTTCGGATAGTCGACCGTCGCGTCTCGACCCTGCGGATAGTGGCTGATGTACAGCGCGTGATTCGTGCGCTGCGTGATCCGAAGACCGGCTTCGAACGCCGCGTTGAAGACCGTCGTCGAGACTTGACACACCCCGCCGCCGAGCCCGGTCTGCAGCTCGCCGTTGATGATCACCGGCGCCTCGAGGAAGCCTTTTGCCGCGGTGCGCTCGCCGGTCGTCTGGTTGAACGAGAACGTCGCGCCGGGTGCGATCAGCTTGTTGTCGACCAGGTGCGCGACGAGCTGCACGTTGTGGATGCGATTCGCAATTCCGCCGTAGGTCGTCGTATACGAGGACACGAGGCCGGTCACGCCCATCGCTTTCGCCTCGTCGCTCGAACGTGCCGGCGCGCTTGCGACCACGGCCACTGGCGCGACTCGCCGTACGGGTCGAAGGGCCGCGCGCAGAAGCGCGTGAGCGGTCGCTGCGCCGTCGAGCGCGGTGCCCGGCTTCGACGGAATGACATGCACCGAGCTTCCGTCGACCGCGAACTCGGCGTCTCGCGCTGGCTTCTCGACACGCCGTGCAAGCGCGGCGAGCCACTTCGTCGACGCGGGACCGCCGACGCGGACCGACCGCCGTCCGTCCGCGGGCAGTTCGAGCAGTTGCGCGAGCCGCCAGCGCGGGATGCGGAAACGCGTTCGGCCGACGGTGAGAACGACCGGCGCTGCGAGCGCGCGACGAACCTGCGCAGTCGCGGGAGTCAGCGCGGCGTCGGCAACGCGAGGCCGAACGCCGTGCACGGGCAGCGGGACGGCCGGCCCGCGCTCGAGGCTCGCGAGCGAACGGACGAGCACGGTCGCGGCGCGTCTGCGATCCAGCGTGCGTCCACTGCGGCCGGCGACGAGCACCGGCTCGAGCCCGCGGAGTCGAAGCGCCGGCTCGCGACGCGGACGATCGACCGCGCGTGCGAGCTGGCTGAGCTCGAGTGCGAGTGCGCCCGTGTACACACGCGCGGTCGGCGTGATGTCGGCGCCGAACACGCGCACGTCGATGCGCTTGAAGCCGCGAAACGGACCGAATCCTTGCCCTTCACGCCGAGCGGCTGCTACGGCGGCGGCCCAGTCGACGCGCACGCCGAGCGAGTCCGGGCTGACGCGAAATGCCTGCGCACCGACCTTGAAGGTCACAGGGACGCGCAACAGCTTGTCGGCTCTGCGCTCCAGCAGGGCCTGAGCCTCGTCATTCGTAAGGCCGCCGACGTTCACGCCGGCGACGCGAACGCCCGCTGCGATTCGCTCGGACGACCCTGCGAAGAGGATTCCCACGACGAGTGCAGCCGCGACGATCGGCACCGCAGCGAAGGCGAGCAACCGAGCAGAGATCGACGGCCGCCCGCGACGCGAGGCGGCTCGGGTGGGGCGAGGTCGCGCGTCGACGGACAACGATTCAGTGTAGCCCTGGGCGCAGGCGGTCTTTCGCCTCGCGATCCCGGCGATCGTGGCCTGTTTCTCAAGCCGGTCCCGAACCGTGCCGATCCCTGCGGAGTGAGCGTCGACGCCGCAGCCGTCGCGACCCAGGCCGAGGTCGCACCCCGCCCGATCGCCCGCGTGCGGGCGGTGCCGCTCGTGGCGCTCGCGCTCGGGCTGGCCTTCGGACTCCGACTCGTGCTCGTCTGGACGCGCGCGACTCCGAACTACTTTCCCGACGAGTACCTCTACGCCGCGCTCGGGCGGTCGCTCTCGTCTCTGGACGCGCCGACGATTCGCGGCGCGAGCACGCACTTTCCTGCTCTCCTCCAGCCGCTCCTCACGGCACCCGCGTGGCGAGTCGGCAGCGTCGAGACGGGCTACCGGATCGTGCAGGCGCTCTCGGCGCTCGCGGTGACGCTCACGGCAGTGCCGACCTACGCGCTCGCCCGGCGGCTCGGGACGGCGCGCGGAATCTCGGTTGCGCTCGCAGCCTTTGCGCTCGTCCTTCCCGACACGCTGTACGCGAGCTTCGTGATCGCCGAGCCGTTCGCGTACCCGCTCGTCGTCGCCGGCGTCCTCGCGGGAGTCCTCGCGCTCGCGCAGCCGACGCGCCGCGCGCAGGTCGCGTTTCTCGTCCTCGCAGCACTCGCGACGTTCGCGCGAATCCAGTTCGTCGTGCTTCCCCTCGCGTGGTTGCTCGCGATGGTCGTGTTCGGCGCCCGCGAGCGTCGCCTTCGCGCGGTTGCAAAGGAACAGCGGCTCGTGCTCGCTGCGTGCGTCGCAGTCGGCGTTGCGGCAATCGCTTCCGGCCCGGGGAGGCTCCTCGGCTACTACGGCAGCGTCCTCCATCCGGACGTTCACGCCGTCGCGGTCTTCGACTCGCTTGCGCTGAACGGTCTCGTGCTCGTCTACGCGGGCGGCTGGATCCTGATCCCGGGCGCGCTTCTCGGTCTGACGCTCGCCGTGGCCCACCCGAGATCGCGCCTCGAGCTCGCCTTCGGATCGCTCACCGTTTGTCTCGGTGTGGGCCTGCTCGCCCAAGCAGCGCTCTTCGGCGACGCGACGATTGCGCAAGAGCGCTACGTCTTCTACGTGCTGCCGTTGCTCGCGATTGCCTTCGTGTCGTATGCGCAGCGCGGGTGGCCCCACCTTCGCGCGCACGCGCTCCTCGCCCTCGGCTTGCTCGTCGTGAGCCTGCGCTTCCCGCTGTCGGACTACGCGGCGATCGACACCATGAAGCACTCGCCGGTCTTGCTCGGCTTCTACTGGCTCGAGTCGCGGCTCTCCGCAGCCGACGCTGCCATGTCCGTCGCCGTCACGGCGACGATCCTCACCGGTGTCGTGTTGGTGGCATCGCTACGCCCACGCATCGCGAAACCGCTCGTGGTCGCCGTCGCCCTCGCGAGCTCGCTGCTCGCGCTTGCGGCCGCGACGACGTTCGACACGACCAACTCGCAGAACGTGCTCAGCCACTTTCTTCCGCCGAACCGCGAATGGGTCGACGAAGCGCACGTTGGCCGCGCGACGCTCCTCGTCACGCCCGGGCAGAGCAAGACGGACACCGAAGCGCAACTCTTCTGGAACCGCTCGATCGACCGACTCGCGGTGATGCCGTACACAGCCCCGCCGGACCGCATGCACACAGACGCGGTACAGGTTGCGGGCGACGGCACGCTCCTCGTCGAGAACGAGCCTCTCCGCGGCCCGATGGTCGTCGGCACGGCCTTCGCTACGACCGTGTTTCGTCGGGCGGCGTTCGTCTCGCACGCGCCCTACTTCAAGCTCGTCAGCCCGCGCGATCGCGCCCAGCTCGCGCTCCAGATGCTCGGTCGAGGCGCCGACGGGCACCTGGGCGACCGGGGCGTCGTCTTCGTCTGGCCGGAGGCCGCAGGCAAGCCCGTCAGCGGCTGGCTCCAGCTGAGCCTGCATGCGACGCAGTCCGATGCGGCGAGCGTTCGGATCGCGCGCGACGGCGTCTTCCACCGCACGGTGTCGGTCGCCGGACAAGGCGCGACGCAGCTACGCGTACGTGCCTGTGCTCCCGGTCCCTGGATCGCCGGCTTCAGCGTTCGCGCGACCGGCGCGCCGCCGAGTGCGAGCGTGCCTCGCTTCGTGCCAGATCCGCGCGCCTGCGATGGCCTGCGCGGAGGCACGCTCGCCGGTCGCGCGCAAGCGTAGGTCGCCTCAGCGCGGGCGCTCGCGCCAGCCGTGCTTCAGATACGTCGTGATGATCTGGCGCTGGATCTCGCTCGTGCCCTCGACGATCTGGAAGACCTTCGCGTCGCGGAGCCACTTCTCCACCGGATGCTCACGCATGATGCCGGCGCCGCCGAGGATCTGTACCGCGTCGGTCGCCGTGCGCATCGCCGTGTCCGCCGCCATCGCCTTCGCGTAGGAGCCCAGCAGACCTGCGTCTTCGCCCGCGTCGACAGCGGCCGCGGCGCGCCACACGAGCAGGCGCGACGCCTCGATCGTCATCGCCATCTCGGCGAGCTTGAACGCGACGCCCTGCTTGTCCATCAGCGGTCGTCCGAACGCCTCGCGGTCGCGCGCGTACTCCGTCGCGTACTCGAACGCGGCCCGCGCCACCCCGAGCGCGCTCGCCGCGACCTGCGGCCGCGAGGCCTCGAAGAAGTCCATCGCGATCAAGAACCCTTGGCCCGGCTGGCCGAGCAGACGATCAGCAGGAAGCCGCAAGTCATCGAGCACGACGGAGCCGGTGTGCGACGCGCGCAGCCCGACCTTCTTGTCCTTTCGGCCGAGACGCAGCCCTTCGTCGGTCTCCTCCGCGATGAACGTCGTGATCTCGCCGTCGAGCTTTGCGAACACGAGCGTGATCTCGGCGATGCCGCCGTTTGTGATGTACGCCTTCTCGCCGTTCAGCACGAACTCGTCGCCGTCGCGCGTGGCCGTCGAGCGGATCGAGGCAACGTCCGAGCCCGCATGCGGCTCGGTGAACGCGATCGCGGCGAGGCAACCACGCTCGGAAGCAAGTCGCGGTAGATACCGCTGGCGCTGCTCCTCGGTTCCAAAGCGAACGAGTGGCCGCACCGGGAACGACGTCGCGCCGAACGTCGACGAGAGCCCGGCGCAACCCCAGGCGAGCTCCTCGGCGAGCAACGCGGCCGTGACTGCGTCGATCTCGCTGCCGCCGTACTCGCGCGGGATCGCACCGGCGGTGAGACCGACCGACGCAGCCTTCGCGAGCAGCTCGCGCGGGAAGTCCTCGCGCTCGTCCCACTTGGGCGCGATCGGCCGAAGCTCGCGCTCGGCGAACTCGTGCGCCAGCCGTTGCAGCTCGAGCTGCTCGTCCGTCAGGCGGAACGAGATCCCGGCGGCGGTTGCGAGCTCGCTCATCCGCGCGGAATGAAGATCTCGCGCGCGATCACGAGGCGCTGGATTTGCGAGGTTCCCTCGTAGATTTGGTAGAGCTTCGCGTCGCGCATCAGCTTCTCGACCGGGTACTCCTTCATATATCCGTAGCCGCCGAAGATCTGCACGGCGTCGGTCGTCGCCTTCATCGCGGTATCTGCGGCGAAGCGCTTCGCATGTGAGCTCTGCAGCGTTGCACGGTGACCGTTCTGGCTCAGCCACGCCGCTTGCCACGTGAGCAACCGCGCCGCCTCGATCTCGGTCGCCATGTCGGCGATCATGAAGTTCACGCCCTGGTGCATCGCGATCGGCTGGCCGAACGTGACGCGCTCCTTTGCATACTCGACCGCGTAGTCCAACGCGGCCTGCGCGACGCCGACGGCTCCGGCAGCGACTCCCGCGCGCGTGACGTCGAGGGTCGTCATCGCGACCTTGAAGCCCTGGCCTTCCTCGCCGATCCGGTTCTCCGCAGGAACGACGACATCCTGGAGCGAGAACGCCGACGTGTCGGTCGAGCGCTGGCCCATCTTGTTGAGGTGCTGCTCGAGCACGACGCCTTCGGTGTCCATCGGAACGACGAAGCACGACATGCCGCGGTGCCCGGCTGACGGATCGGTCTTCGCGAACACGGTCGCCCACGACGCGTGACCCGAGTTCGTGATGAACGTCTTCGAACCGTTCAGGACGTATTCGTCGCCCTTGCGGACGGCGGTCGTCTTCAGGCTCATCACGTCCGAGCCCGCTTCGGGCTCACTGAGCGCGAAGCACGCGAGGATCGGCTCCTCGACGAGCGGTACGAGCCAGCGCTTCATCTGCTCGTCGGTTCCGAAGAGCCCGACCGGCGCGGCGCCGAGGCCGTTGCCGCCGATCGCCGTGCCGATTCCCGAACAACCCCAGCAGAGCTGCTCGATGATCAGCGTCGTCTCGAAGGGGCCGAGACCCAGGCCGCCGCACTCCTCCGGAATGGCGACGTTCATGAGGCCGAGCTCGTGCGCTTTCGCGATCACGTCGGCCGGGTGCGTCGAGTGCTCGTCGTACTCGGCGGCCTTCGGGCGGATCTCTTTCTCCGCGAACTCGTGGGCGACGTCGCGCAGCGCCTTTTGCTCTTCCGTCAGCTCGAAGGACACGCCCCCGTGAACGCCCTGCTCGACCGCCGCCATCCTGGACTCCGTTCCGCGCCGCCGATTGACTGGTCAGTCAAGAGTGTAGGCGCCGATCGGGAACCCCGTCAACGTCCGCAGGGAGGCCTGTAGGCTCCGCCGCGTGGATTTCGAGCTGACCGACGAGCAGCGCCTCCTTCAGGAGACCGTCAGGGCCTTCGTCGACGAGCGCGTCCTGCCGAACGCGATCGAGAACGACATCAACCATCGCCTCGACCTCGGCGCGATCGAAGGAATGGCCGAGCTCGGGATCCTCGGCGTCGTGGTACCGGAGGAGTATGGCGGGGCAGGTCTCGACTACGTCTCGGAGGCACTCGTCTGCGAGGAGATCGAGCGCGGCGAGGCGGCTTTCCGCACGCTCATCTCCGTTCACGTGGGCCTCAACTCGCTCTCGCTCCTCAAGTACGGGACGGAAGAGCAAAAGCAGCGCTGGCTGACGCCGCAGGCGCGCGGCGAGAAGCTCGCGTGCTTCGGGCTGACCGAGCCCGCCGCCGGCTCGGATGTCGCGTCGATGCGGACGACGGCGCGCAAGGAAGGCGACGCCTACGTCCTGAACGGCCAGAAGAACTGGATCTCGTACGCGTCGGTTGCAGATCACGCGCTCGTATTTGCGAAGACCGACCCGGAAGCACGGCACAAGGGCATCTCGGCGTTCGTCCTCGAGAAGGGCATGAAGGGCTTCACGTCGCAGGACACCGAGAACAAGCTCGGCATCTGGGCCGGCTCGACCGGCGAGCTCTTCTTCGAGAACGTCGAGGTTCCCGCGGAGAACATGATCGGCGAAGAAGGGCAAGGGTTCGAGATCGCGATGCACTCGCTCGACCAAGGGCGGTTCACCGTCGCCGCCGGCGGATGCGGCGTCGTGCGCGCGTGTCTCGAGCGTTCCGTCGAGTACGCGCGCGAGCGCGAGACGTTCGGCCAGTCGATCGGCCGCTACCAGTTCGTGCAGGACATGCTCGCGAAGATGGTCCTCGGCTACGAGACGTCGAAGCTCCTCGTCATGCAAGCCGCGTGGATGAAGAATCAGGGCAAGCGGAACACGCGCGAGACGTCACTCGCGAAGTGGCATGCGACCGAGTCGGCGTTCGAGGCCGCGCATCTCGCGATCCAGATCCACGGGTCGTACGGCTACTCGGCGGAGTACGGCGTAGAGCGGTACTTCCGGAACGCGCGCGCGCCGATCATCTACGAGGGCACGACGCAGATCCACAAGATGATGCAAGCGGAGCACGCACTCGGTTACCGGCAGATGAACGGACGCGACGGCGAGGTGTCGCCGATCTGCTCCTGGGCGCCCGCGCTTTCGCCCGTGCATCGCGAGCGCGTCGGCGCGACTTCGGGTAGCTAGTCCCTCAGTCGTGCGGCGCGACGCCGAGGAGCGCCGCCATCACCTCGCGCAACCGGTCGACGTCGGCGCGCAAGCCCGCTTCGTCGCTGAAGAGGAAAGCCTCACCGAGCCGGATGAGCGAATAAGCGAGCGTGCCCGGCGACACGGATGGCTTGAAGCGACCGGCGCGGACCTCCGCCTCGATCAGCTCCTTCGAGACGGCCACGCTGCTCGAGTGCACGAGGCCGGTGCTCGCCGTGATGATCCGAAGCGCGAGCTCGCGTTCCTGCTCCAGGAAGCGCGAGAGCGGACGCGATGATGCGAGCGAGCGGCTGTAGCGATCGAAGAGGTCGAGCAGACGCTCTCCGCCTTCGCCTTCCGCCTCGTTCGACGCGCGCATGATCCGCGGCGCTGCCGCGCGCACGAGCACGTTCGCGATCAGATGCTCGCGTGAGCCGAACCAGCGATAGATCGTCGTGCGGCCGAGGCCGAGCTCGTTGGCGATTGCCTGAACGTCGATTCGCTGGCCGCTCTGGTAGCGCCGCATGGCGGCGTCGATCACGTCCTCGCGCGTCGCGGCAGGAACTCGGCCGCGTCGCGTAGAGGTGGCGGTCGTAGACACGGCTCAGGCGGTCGCGCCGGTCCAGAGCAGACGATCGTCGCGACGAGGATCGTCGACGACCTGCGGCTCGACGTCGAAGCGCATCGTCGCGCGCCGGCTCCCCTCGTAGGGCGGCCAGCCGGGATCGCCAGATGTCGCAAACGCGACCCACGCCTCATGCATCGCGTCGGCAAGCTCTTGCGGAGGATCGTCGCCGACGAGCGCGTTCCGCACGTGCAGCGTGTCGAAGACGAATGGGAGCTCCAACGCGTGACAAGCGCCGAGCGCGCCGTCGCGCAACGGCGAGCACCAAGCAAACTCGTAGAGATAGGTGGCTGCGGGAGCGCCGAACCGGCCTTCGGCGACGCGAAGCGCGGGCAGCCAGAACCGCACGTCGGTGCCGAGCGAAGCGGCGACCGCACCCGGCGATGCGTCGGCCCGACTCGACCGGTAGCGCGCGACGAAGTCGCCGTCGAGCCCGAACCGGTTCGCGAGGGCTGCGAGCGCGTCGTCGTTCGTTCGCTCGAGGAGTCCGGCGGGCGCAAGAAAGAGGCGCTCTTCGTCGGAGTTCGAGCCGGCAAGGAGCGGAACGTTCGCGCTTGCGCCGGCGGCAAGTCGCTGCGCCGGCGGGTCCGGCAGCACGTCGCCGTCGACGACAGGCGCGAACGCGAGGACGGCAGTTTCCCCACCCCAGGAGGCGCGGTCGACGCGGTCCGCACGCATCTGCCCGGCTAGCTCCATCTGCGCAGCGAGCAGATCCGGAATCGGTACCTCCGCCAGCGCTTCGCGTGTCGGCTCGACGCCAAGCCGGTTGCCGAGCCATTCGGCGACCTTGCGGCCGAACGCCGCGGAGTTCACCGTCGGCCCTGCGCTCTGTGCGATCGCGCGAGCGAAAAGGCCCTCGGCACGCGGTGACGCGAGCAACGCATAGACACTCGCCGCGCCCGCCGACTCACCGGCGATCGTCACGTTCGCGGGATCACCGCCGAAGCTTGCGATGTTGTCGCGCACCCATTCGAGCGCGGCGATCTGGTCGAGCAGCCCGCAGTTCGCAATGCCGTCGCCCGGCGCGAGGAATCCGTCGGCGCCGAGTCGGTAGTTGATCGTGACCGCGACGACACCGTCGCGTGCGAATCCATCGCCGGCATACGTGCGGATCGCGCCGGTGCCGTTCGTGAACGCGCCGCCGTGAATCCAGACGAACACCGGCAAACCCGCCGTCGACGGATCGGGAGTCCACACGTTGAGATTCAGGCACTCCTCTCCTTCGATCTGCGGATCGCGGAGCAGGCGGTCGAACGGAGGTGCGTACTGCGACTTCGGGACCGTCGGCCCGTACTCGATCGCGTCGCGGACGCCGTCCCACGTTTGCGGCGGCTGCGGCGGCTGCATCCGAAGCGCGCCGAACGGCGGTGCTGCGAACGGCAGGCCGAGGAACGAATGGATGCCGTCACGTTCGCCGCCGCGGACCTTGCCGGAGGCCGTCGTCACGACAGCTGCGACGGCGCTCATGTCCCGGCGTCCTCGGCGATGGCCGCAGAGCCGAGGATGTGGCGCCGAATCCGACGCTCCGCCGCGTCGGCATTGCGCTCTTCGAGCGCTTTACGAATGCCTTCGTGCGACTTGACCGTGATCTCGCGGATACCGGGGACGCCGTATGCCTCCGCGCTCGTCACGTTGTAGATCGCTTGCGAGACCGCATTCATGATCGCAGCGAGCAGTTCGTTGTGACTCGCTCGGCCGAGCGCGACATGCCACTCGGCGTTGCGTTCGATTCGCTCTTCGTGTGTCGCCGCGCTCGCGATTCTCTCGTTGAGACTCGCAAGCAGCTCGAGGTCCTCGTCGGTGCGATTCTCCGCGGCCATGCGAGTCACCGCGGTCTCGATCGTCAGACGGGTCTCGACAAGCTCCTGCAGGCGAATCGACCGTCCGCGCACGAATGCGGTCAGCGGCCGTTCGAGTGAATCGCTGCTCGGCTTACGCACGACCGGTCCACCGTTTCGGCCGGGCCGCGTCTCGATCAAACCTTCGGCTTGCAGGATGCGAAGAGCTTCCCGAACCGATCCGCGGCTTACGTTCGCTTGCGTCGCCAGCATTCGCTCGGGCGGCAAGTGCGCGCCCTCGTGAAGCTCGCCGGCGAGGATCGACTCGCGCAGCTCGTCGGCCAGCGCGATCGGTGCGCGCTTGCCCGCCACAGCATCCTCAGCGTCGCGTGCCATTGGCCGAGGTTAGCCGCCGACGAGGAGGGCGCGGGGCACAACCGTAGCCCCACGCCCGTCCTTCGTCGTGCTAGTTGCCGATGGTCGAGTTTGCGGCCTCACGGATGATGGCCTGGGCCTCGGGCTTCAGCAGGAATCCACCGTGGACGTTCTCGTTGACAACGCGTGTCACTTCGCGGACGTACGCGCCGTGGTTCGGGTAGAGCGCCTTCAACTTCGCTGCGTCGAACGGAATTCGCGTGCCGTAGAGGACGCAGAACGCGTTCAGCGGATTGGTGAGATTGGCCGGCAGGTTTTCTCCAGTCAACGTCGCGATCGGAACGGCCAGCTTCGGATAGCGAACGCCACCTGAGGCAAGGCCGTTCGCGTCCCGCGGGATCGTCGCGAGGCCGGGCGACGGCGGCGCCGCCGAGACGGTGATCGGCGGCGCGCTCGGCGGCGTCACGTTCTTTGCCACCCAGCGGTCGAGGGCGGCGTACGCAGCCGAGAAGAACGCGTACACCTCGAGGTTGCTCGCATACGGCCGCACGCACTGGATGGCTCCGGTCTGGGGGCCGATATCGCGGTCTCGGATCCCGCCGAGGTTTGTCCGGTAGTCGCTTTGGTTCGGCTCGATCGCCGCCTGCGGAACGTGCGACGCGCCTGCCAGCTCCCACGTGTGCGTCGTCGCCGTGTCCGGCACGCGGACGGCAGCCTGCCCGCGCCACACGTCCGTTTCGGTGTATGCCTTGAATACCTTCGTTGGGTTGTCCAGACGCGGCGCAGCACCGCCGAGACCGACGAGGAAGCCGTCGAAGATCTTCGTCAACGGCTGGACGTTGTTGTAGTAGCGCATCAGGAACGCGGCCGATTGCGAAACGCCGCCGGCGTAGACACGCTTTACCTTGAAGCCCTTGAACGGGTTCACGCCGTTTGCCGGCCCGTGCTTGAGCAACTGCGCAATCTGCGAGTAGATGTCGTACGACTGCGAGTCGTCGAGCACAGTCCCGCCGTTCGTTACGTCGAGCGAGCCGTAACGCGTGGGGCTCCATTGCTTCAGCCCGCGCCCGGCCAGAGGGTTCGGCGGATCGAACCCGTGCACGCCGATGCGCTGCACGGACGCGCCCACGTACGCCCAGCCGGAGCGAACGAAGAACGCACCCGGCCCCGCCCACTCGGTGTCGATGTCCTGGCCTGCGGTGACGTTCTGCCAGTCGACGACGACGACACCCTTGAACTTCTTCGGGTTCGCCGGACGGCGGACGACGATCCGCGTCTTGTACGGCATCGTTCCGATCGCAGTCGCGTTCTCCGTCGACGACGTCGGAATCGTGTAGCGCGTTGCTGTGCCCGAGATGAAGTACTCCTGCTCGACGTAGCCGACCTTCTTCAGGTTCATCGGCGTGGAGTAGAAGATGTAGTTGTGCGACGGATCGCCCGGCTTCGCCGTCGACGGGATCGGCCCTTGAACGGCTGGGCTCGAGACCGTTGCGGCGCCTCCGGACGCGCGGATCTGGGTCGCGGTGAAAAGCGCGGCAACGAGCGCTGCGGCGACGAGGACCCCGAGCGCCGCGACGCGCGTCCGACCGCGCAGTTGAGATGGGCTCATATGACTCCTCCAGTCATAGCCAGGGCAGAAACGCTGGCACGGCGGCCAATCGGTCGAACCATAACGCAGCCGGAGAATCGCTCAGAAACCGACGCTGTCTGCAGGCGGCAGCGGGCTTCTCGGCAGCCCCTGGCGCGGGCCGCCGGCGTTGAAGTCGCCTGGTGCGACGTCGTTCGGGGTGTCCGCGTAGAGGACGCTCGCGAGCGTCTGGATCTGCCGTCGACCGGGACCGAGCTCGAACTGGCCGCCGCCGTACATGCGGATCGCGCGCAGCTCGCATGCGTCGATGCACTCGAGAAGGCGCGCCACCGTGCCGAACCGCGACGGCTTGACGTTCAGCCAGCGCGGCTCGAGCGGCAGCGCGTCGAGGTCGGCGAGCGAGTGCACGGGGGCGTCGAAGCTCAGCCGGTTCTCTGCCCCTGCGAGCGCCTCGCGGCAGCCGTCTTCGAGCCACGGATCTTCGATCACCGCGTCCGGAAAGGAGTCGGCGACGCTTCGGTAGAGCTCGGGGTCGGGCGCAAGGTCGACAACCGTGCCGCGGTAGTAGCCCTTGAGATCGACCGTGCGGACGCGATCGGTCGAAGCGAGCCGCTGCATCAGCTCGCGATCCCAGTTCTCTTGCGCATCGAGCTTGAGCTCGAGCTCCGGTTGAACCGCAAGCCACGCGAACGGGTCGCCGCGTGTCGAGGCGACGAACCGAACCGGCGACGGCGAGCGGCCGAGTGCAGCGCCGAGCGACTGACGCGCCTGACGCAGCGCAAGGTCGAGAGCGGCGCTTTCGAATGCCCACCGCCGGTAGTCGTGCGCCTCGTGGAACTTCGGCTCGCCGTCGAAGAGCGGCGACTCGTCGAATCGCGCCGCGAGCGTCCGGATCGTCCAGCTGCCACTGAGCGGAAGGTTGCGCGGGAACCAGTCGTGAGCCTCGGATTGATACGTGACGTCTTCGCCCTCGCCGCGCTCGCCGCCGCCCAACAACGCGACGACCGTCGTCACGCGCGTGAACCCCGTCGACACGGAGAGCTCGCGGCGCTCGACCTCGTACCCCTCGATCTCGAGCGGGAGGTCGGCCACACGGTCGTAGAGCCCGCTCATACTTCCAGCATATGAAGCGGCTCGCCGTCTGTGCCGTCGTCACCGGAGCTGCGATCGCGGTGGGCGCCGCGAGTGCGGCGCTGCCGCGCGCAGGCGTCCTCGTGATCGGCAGCTCGCTCGGCGGTGTCCAGCTCGGTGACAGACAGGCCGCGGTGCGCGCGAAGCTCGGCAGCTTCTACGGCGTCTGCGACGGCTGCGCGGACCCGACCTGGTACTTCACGTACAGGCCGTACGCGGCCGAAGGACTCGCCGTCACGTTCCGCGGCGGTCGCGCCGTCGCCGTGTACACGCTCTGGCGACCGCCGGGTTGGCACACGAGAGACGGCGTGCGGCTCGGAGCACCCGTTTCCCAGGTGACGCGAAGGTATGGATCGCTGCCTCAGACGAAGTGCGGCACGTACGACGCGCTGACGCTCCTGAAGGCCGGCAACGTCACGGCGTTCTACGTCGTCGGCGGGCGGCTCTGGGGCTTCGGCCTCGTCGGCGCGGGCGTTTCCGTCTGCCGTTAGCCGCGCTCGCGCTGAGCGAGCAGCCACGCAATCGGCATCGCGAGGAGAATCGGCAGAGCGCACGCCGGCCAGAGCACCTGGTACCCGTTCGTCTCCGAGAACACGTTCGAGAACGCGTCGATCGCTGCACCCGCGGCGAGCGGACCGAAGAGGAGCGCAATCCCCTTCGTCATCGTCGCGAGCCCTGCGATCGCGCCGCGGTCATCCGCAGGCATCAACGTGAACAAGAGTCCCCACGCGAGCGTCATCACCGTGCCCGCGGCCATCGCAACCGGAACGATCAACGCGTAGTACCAGCTGTGCCACTGCGTGGGCAGACCGGCGAAGAGCAGACCGCCTGCATAGACCATCGATGCCCAGAAGATCACGCGCGCGAGGCCGAGGCGGTCACCGAGCGCGCCGGCTCCAACTGCCGCGACGACGTAGCCGACGGTGACCGCGCCGAGAACCGCGGTGGAGGTCGACAGCGGTTCGTGCATACCTTTCGTCACGTAGAGGACGACGAAGGTCCGCATCGCCGCGAACGCTGTCTCCCAGCACGTGTTCGCGATCAGGAATCGCCGCACGTCGCGTTGCTCGCGAAGAATGCGAACGCTTCCGGCAAACGCGCGACGCAGCCCGGCGAACTTCCGTGTATAGGCAGGCGGCTCGTTGACGGCCCAGATCGTGAGACCGCACGTGAGCGCGGTGACAACTGCGGCCGCGATGAACGGTGCGTCTCGCCAGAGGTGCAAGAGCTGCGAGCCGCCGACGAGTGCTGCACCGATCGCCAGACCGCGAAGAAGATGCTGGACGCTCTGCGCACGGCCGTAGACACGCTCCGGCAGCAGATCGGGATACAAGCTGCGGTACGGCGGCTCGTAGACGTAGTACGCCGCGAAGAAGACGAGTACGACGAGCGTCGTCGACCACAGGCTCGGCATCAGGCCGATGAAGGCGAGCGCGACGACCATCGCCGGAAGCGCTGCCAGCATGAACGGGCGTCTGCGCCCGAGACGGCTTCCGACCGAATCGCTCCAGGTGCCGACGACGAGCGGCAGCGCGAGCGCGAACACGCCCTCCGCGCCCAGCACGATGCCGATCAGCGCGCGCGAGCTGGTGAAGCGGCCGAGGACCGGCGGCAGGAACGCAGCCGTGATCGAGACCGAGAAGGCGAGTCCGAAGGCGCCGAGACCGAGCGCCCAAACAAGTCCGCGTCGCTCTGCGGGTACCCGCAGATCGGCAGCGACGTCCATCACGCTCTGGCGGGCGCCTCTGTTACGAGCCCGGCGCAGACGACATCGACGATCGCGCGCTCGGCCGCGTCGACCTCGTCGTCGCCGTCAGGCGCGAAGCCGAACACCCAGCTCGTCAGTATCTGGTCGATTCCGCCGTAGAAGATCGTCGCCGCAAGCCGCGGGTCGACGTCTGGACGAAGCTCGCCGCGGTCCTGGCCGCGGCGAATGATCCGCTCGACCGCACGGTTCACGCTCCGCAGGTCGTCCTGCCGACCGGCGAGCCGCGAGCCTCGTCCGATCTCGCACACGATCACGCGTACGAGGTCGGGCTCGCGCCGCCACGCACGCAACAGAATCGCGGCCACTTGCCGGAGCTGCTCGCGCGCCGGTGCGTCGAGCTCTTCGACGGCGGCAATCGCGGTCAAGAGCTCACCCCACGCTTGCTCGAAGAGCGCCTCGAGCAGCTCGTCTTTCGACGAGAAGTAGTGGTACAGAAGTCCGTGCGAGACACCTGCCTCGGCCGCGACCTCGCCGACCCGAGACGTGTGGAAGCCGCGCTGCGCGAAGACGCGGGCCGCCGCCGCGAGGATCTGCGTCCGGCGCTCCTCCTGGACGATTGACCGGTCAGTCAACGTCTCACACCGTACTGGTAGCTTCCGCGACCATGCAACCGCTCGAAGGAGTGCTCGTCGCCGACTTGTCGCTCCTTCTTCCCGGCGCATTCGCGTCGCGACAGCTGGTCCGGCTCGGGGCGAGAGTGGTGAAGCTCGAGCCGCCGGGCGGCGATCCGATCCGGTTTTCGCAGCCGTCGTGGCACTCCGAGCTGAACGGCGGCAAGGAGTCGATCGAGAATGACCTGAAGAACGATCCGGCACTCGGGCGCGCGCTCATCGACCGCGCCGATGTCGTTCTCGACAGCTTCCGTCCGGGCGTGCTCGAACGTCTCGGCGCGGCGCCTGGACCGAACACGGTGTGGGTCTCGATCACCGGCTTCGGTCTCGGGAACCGTCACGAGCAACGCGCGGGCCACGACCTGAACTACCTCGGCTGGGCGGGAGTCCTCGACGGCGCAGCACCGGAGATGCCGACGGTGACCGTCGCCGACTACTCGGGCGGATTCGCCGCGGTCCGCGAGATCCTTGCGCGGCTCTACGCGCGCGAACGGACGGGCGAGGGCAGCCGCGCGGTCGTCTCGATGACGCACGAGTCGTACGAGCTGCGCGTGCCGCCGACATTGCGCGGCGCAGTGGCGTGCTACCGGATCTATCCGACCGCGGACGGACGCTGGATCACGATCGCGGCGCTCGAGCCGAAGTTCTGGCAGCGCCTCTGCGAGTTGCTCGAGCTGCCCGACGCGTTGCCGAGACAGTTCGAGCCGCGTGTTCCGGAGCTCGAGGCAGCGCTCGCGGCGCGGCCGCTCGACGGGTTGCTCGAGCTCTTCGGCGACGAGGACGTCTGCGCGGGCCCGGTCTGGACACACGAGGAAGCCGCGGAGTTCGCGCCGCCGCCGCCGTCACCCGGCCCGGAGCTCGGCGAGCACAACGAAACCTGGCGGGCGGAGCTGCTTTCGTGATTGCGGCCTTCGTCGCAGCCGCGGCGGCGGGTGCGGCGACGGAGCCGATCCAGCCGCGCCTCCTCCTGCAGCGAGGCGCCGCCGTCATCCGAGTCGTACCGACCGGAACCGGAGCGCGCCGCCTGACGCGCGGCGTCGAAGCACGCTGGTCGCCGGATGGAACACAGATCGCCTTCTCCGACCGGGGCGATCTCTGGAGCGCCAATGCCGATGGCAGTGGCCGTCGCCGCCTCACGCGAACGCCGAACGTCGCCGAGCACATGCCCGACTGGTCGCCCGACGGTCAGTTCGTCGTCTACGAAGCGACGCAGGCGCTCGCGCGCATCTATCTCGTCAGCAGCCGCGGCGGCACGTCGAAGCTCGTCGGCCCGGCAGGCGCCTACGACCCGTCGTTCTCGCCGGACGGGCGACGGATCGCCTTCCTCGCCC
>JBKPRX010000128.1:0-29030 GCA_046734795.1 Actinomycetota bacterium | reverse complement strand
CGCCGGAGGCTGCCTTCGACGCGCTCGCCGACAGCCGCACGTATCCGACGTGGTGGCGGCCCGTCTATCTCGAGGTCGAGGCGGACGGCCCGCCGCGACTCGGCGGCGAGGCGCACCACCGGTTCAAAGGGCGACTCCCGTACGTGCTCGAACTCGACGCGAAGCTCACGGCGTTCGACCGTCCGCGCAGCTTCGACGTCGAGGTCGACGGCGACCTCCGCGGCCGCGGCACCTGGACCTTCACGCCGCTCGACGGTGGCGGGACCCACCTCCGCTGGGACTGGATCGTCCACGCGGACCGGCCGCTTCTTCGCTATCTGACGCCGATTCTCCGGCCGCTCTTTCGCTGGAATCACAACTGGGCGGTCGCCCGCGCTCGCGAGGGCCTCGAGCCCTACCTCGCCGCGACGCGGTAGACCGAATCCCCCGCCCAGGGGAGAACCATTACGAGCCTGGCACCGAATTAGAGGTAGATGCAGGCGGCCGAGACACCACTGATCGTCGAGACCGAGGCAGAGCGGGTCGAGCGCTGGCGCGCAGAGGAGCTCGAGCGTGCCGGTTTCGCGCCCGACACGGCAGTGATTCTCGCGAGCCGCACCGACATCGATCTGCACCAGGCGGCCCGCCTGCTCGAGCAGGGCTGCCCGCCGGATCTCGCTGCAGAGATTCTTCTCTAGACCTCCGCTGCCGGCAGGGTCGGCAGAATGCGCTTCGTGCGCGCGGCCGTCGCGTCGATCCCTTCGCCGAGTAGCGGAAACCTGCACATCGCGGGGCCGCTCACGCTGCACATGTACGGCGTCATGCTGCTGCTCGGCATCGCCGCCTGCATCTGGCTGACGGCACGGAGATGGGTCGCGCGGGGCGGCGACGCGGACCTCGTATATCGCACGGCCGTCTGGGGCGTCATCGCCGGGATCATCGGCGCGCGGATCTACCACGACCTGACGAGCTGGAACGAAGTGCCCTCGCCGAAATGGCAAGGCGTCTTCGAGGTCTGGAAGGGCGGGCTCGGCGTCTGGGGCGGGATCCTCGCGGGCGTCCTCGTCGGCGCGTGGGTCGTGCACCGCTCCGGCAACTCGGTGCGACTGATGATGGACGCGGTCGCGCCGGGGCTGCTGCTCGCGCAGGGGATCGGCCGCTGGGGCAACTACTGGAACCAGGAGCTCTATGGCAAGGCGACCGACCTGCCTTGGGCACTCGAGATCAACACGAACGGGATCACGACGCTCCACCACCCGACGTTCCTCTACGAGTTCATCTGGGATTTGCTCGGCGTCGTCGCGCTCCTTTGGATCGACCGCCGCTATCGCCTTCGGCCGCCCGCGCTCTTCGCGCTCTACGTGATGATCTACACCGCGTTTCGTACGTTCGAGGAGACGCTGCGCGTCGACCCGTCACACCATCTCTGGGGAATGCGGCTGAACTTCTACGTCTCGCTTCTTTTCTTCGTCGGCTCGACCGCGTTCTTCGTCTGGTGGCAGTTCCTTCGGAGGCCCGAGGGGCAGGAGCCTGCGCCGCCGAAGCGGCGCCGGCCCCGCGCTACACCCGCGGGGCCGGCGATGGCAGTTCCGAAGGGCCGCGGGCGCCGCTAGCAGCTCGCGCGTCGTTCGGCGGAGCAGGTGTCGCGGCCGGTGCCGCCGTTCGCGCGGTCGCGGCCGGGGCCTCCGATCAGCGTGTCGTTGCCGGAGCCGCCGATCAGGACGTCGTTGCCGGCGTCGCCGACGAGGCGGTCATTGCCGCCGAAGCCGTAGAGCGTGTCGTTTCCGCCCTTGCCGCAGATCACGTCACGCTTCGCGGTTCCGCGGAGGACGTTGTTGCGTGCGTTGCCGATGATCGTGCACGCGTTCGGGTTCTTCGGCTTTGGCTTCGCAGTGGCTGTGATGTCCTTCGTCGCCGTTGCGGTTGCGCCGGCGTCGTCGGTGACGGTCAGCGTGACCGTGTAGGTCCCGGGGTTTGCGTACGAGTGCTGCACGGTCTTGCCGGTGCCGTTCTGGTTGTCACCGAAGTTCCACGCGTAGGTCGCAATTTGTCCGTTCGGGTCAGCGGACGCCGATGCGTCGAACGACACGTTCAGCGGCGCGGTTCCGCTCGCGGGGTTCGCGGTGAACGAGGCCGTCGGTGCGGCGTTCGTGATCTTGCGAACACGTTGGGCGGCGGATACAGAGAGGTACAGGCTGCCGTCACGGCCGACTGCGACTCCCTGCGGCGTGTTGAGCTGCGCCGACTGCGCGGGGCCGCCGTCTCCGGTGTTGCCGGCTGTGCCGTTGCCGGCGATCGTGGTGATCACGCCGGCCGCCGTTACGCGCCGGATGCGATGGTTCGAGCTGTCGGCGATGTACACGTTCCCGCCGGCGTCGACGGCGACGCCGAGGGGGACGTTCAGCTGAGCAGCCGTGGCCTGGCCGCCGTCACCCGTCGCTCCCGGGGTGCCGGTGCCCGCGAACGTCGTGATCACGCCTGCCTGGGTCACTCGGCGGATCCGGTAGTTGACGGCGTCCGCGATGTAGAGGTTGCCGGCCGCGTCGAGTGCGACGCCGAACGGCGACCGCAGCTGTGCCGAGGTCGCCTGCCCGCCGTCGCCGGAGAAGCCGGCCGTTCCGGTTCCGGCGAACGTCGTGATCACGCCTGCCGAGGTCACGCGACGCACGCGGTTTCCGTTCACCTCGGCGATGTAGAAGTTGCCGCTGCCGTCGACCGCGACCCCCGTCGGCGCGTTGATTTGGGCGGACGTGGCCTGACCTCCGTCGCCCGTCGAGCCGGCGGTGCCGATGCCGGCGACCGTCGTGATCGTGCCCGCGGACGTGACCCGGCGGATCCGATTGTTCGAGGTGTCGGCGATGTACACGTCGCCGTTCGTAGCGACCGCTACGCCGTTCGGCGCGTTGAGCTGGGCCGACGTCGCCTGACCGCCGTCGCCGGCGAACCCGGCGGTTCCGGTGCCCGCAATCGTCGTGATCGTGCCGGCAGGGGTGATGCGTCGCACGCGGTGGTTCAAGGCGTCGGCGACGTAGACGTTGCCGCTCTGGTCGACTGCGACGCCGACCGGAACGTTGAGCTGCGCCGAGGTTGCCTGGCCGCCGTCGCCGGCGAAACCAGCTGTGCCGGTGCCTGCGATCGTCGTGATCGTGTCGGTTCCCGTGACCGCGCCGGCGCCGCTGACGACCAGCGCAGCTGCGGCTGCGGCGACGCAGGCTATAGCGACCCGCGTTCGGTGCCTCGAAGCGAACGAATGGCGAGCTAGTCGGGGCATTGGCACTCTCCTTCTCTCCTTGGGCGATGGGCGAGCGTGCGGTTTCTGGACGGAACTAACGGGACTTCCGTCGTTCCGACGCATATGGGTCGTGAGCTAGTCGCGGCACGAAACGTTCCTCCCCTGGGCGGGCCGACGCGTACTCCTTCTCGTGGTCGGAAGGTTGTCAAACGCCGCGGATCTCACCGACGGAGACTCCTCGGGCGTTTCGCGGTCCCGATCGTTGTTCGGTGCGCGTCGTGTGGATCGCGAGCGCGGCGGCGAAGTGGGAGCATGCGCGCGATCTTGGTCGATGCCTGTTAGGCGCCCGTACGGGTTTTGGAAGATTTTGTTCCCCGTCCGGGAACCCGGGTAGGCTCGGGCCAATGATCGTGCGCGAGCTCGAGCTGGATCTCGACGCCTTCGAAGGGCCGTTCGATCTCCTCCTGACACTCGTGTTACGCGAGGAGCTCGACCTCGCCGACGTCGACGTTGCGGCAATCGTCATCGCCTTCATCGAGCGGCTTGCAGAGCGCGATCGGCTCGATCTCGACGCGTGCGGCGAGTTTCTCGTCCTCGTCGCGGCGCTCCTCGAGCTCAAGGCGCGCGGTCTTTTCCCGGACGAGGCCGCCGAGCTGGCCGAGCTCGAGCCGGAAGAGGCCGCGGCGGAGCTGGCGCGCCGCCTCGCCGAGTATCGGCGGATGAAGGACGCAGCAGGCTGGCTCGCAGATCGTTTGCACGCCGAGGGCGATCGGTTCTTCCGCCTCGGCCCGGCGCCGCTTGCGCCGGTGCCCGAGCGACCGATTGCGCCGCAGGATCCGATTCAGCTCGCGACGGTGCTGCGTGCGCTCGCGACCGAGCCGCCGCAGCCCTCGCTTGCGCACATGGCGCTGCGGTTTCCGCCGGTCGCGCAGTTCGTCGAGCGCTTTCGCGCGTTGCTCCGGCACCGGCGCACGGTCGACTTCGACCACGAAGCTGCGGGGCTGACCCGCGTCGAGCAGGCAGTTGCGTTCCTTGCGCTCCTCGAGCTCCGGCGCTCGGGCGAGATCGCGATCGAGCAGGCGGCGCCGTTCGCGCCGATCAGGATTTCGAGCACCGCCGTAGAAAGGGAGACCACATGGACCGTCCGCTCCGCCTGATCACGTCCAATCCGGTCGATCAGCTCGCGCGCACGCTCGAGGCGCTGCTCGTGATCGCGTCGTCGCCCCTGAGCGTCAAGGAGCTGGCCGAGGCGGCGGACGAGGACACCGAACGTGTAGAGACGGCGCTCGGTCTGCTCACGGATCGATACCGCGAAGGCCGATGCGGCATCGTCCTCGAGCACGTCGCAGGCGGTTGGGCGTTCCGCGCTTCGCGCGAGGCGGCGGCGGCGTGTGCACGGCTCGTCGAGCGGCCGGCGCAGCGCGGGTTGTCGCAGGCTGCGCTCGAGACGCTCGCAATCGTCGCGTACCTCGGCCCCTGTACACGGCCGGATATCGCGCGGATTCGCGGCGTCGCCGCCGACTCCGCAGTTGCGAGCCTGGTCGAGCGCGGTTTGATCGCCGAAGCGGGACGCGACGACGGCGTCGGCGGCGCGATCCGCTACCGGACGACACAGCTCTTCGAACGGATCTTCGGCCTCGAAAGCCTGTCGGCGCTCCCGCGCCTCGACGATGTCGGCGAGGACGCGGACGAGATCCGCGCCCGCTTGCACGAAGTCGCCGCGCAGCGGACTGCGTAGCTCGACGGCCGCAGTCGGCGTTCGCATCTCGGTTACCGCGCTTCGCACCCCGCAAGGGCAGCGCAACCTGGCACGCAATTGGCACGAGATCGGCACACATCGGACACACGCACGTGCGTCTTTCGCCGCTAGCCTCGATCCCGAGGGAGGCGGGTTCGAGAAGCCCCACCCGGGTGGGGGCTATTGCGGGTCGATCTCGAGCGAGTCATGGCTCCCGCGGCGGTGGCCGACCGCTTCGACCCAGCGGTAGCCGGGCACGCGCAGTTGCACGAGTCGGCGCGCCCTCGCAAGCGCCGCGCTCCGTTCGTACGCGGTCGCGAGGCGGTCCGGGCGGACGAGGCCGAGGCCGGATGCCACCCGCAGCGCAGGATCCGCGATCGGGAATCGCAGCGGACGGGAGTGCACGCGATCCAGCTCGAGCTCCGGATGCGCGAGCGCGGCGGCGAAAGCCGACTGGGATTCGTACTCGCGCACGTGTGTCGGGTCGATCTGCCAGCCGAGCCCCCCGCGGCGGAACCACCACGCGTGCGGTCCGCGGACGACGCTCGAGACGTAGAACCAGCCGCCGGGCCGCAACACACGAGCGATCTCGGCGGCAAGCGCTCGGTCGTCCGGTAGGTGCTCGATCACCTGCGAGGACGTGACCGCGTCCACCGACGCGTCGTCGATCGTCTCGACGTGCGCAACGTCGCTCACGACGGCGACGACCTTGTCCGAGAGCGACGCCGCAACCTCGAGCGACCGCTCCGACAGGTCGACCGCATAGATGCGTTCGCGCACGAGTCCAGCGCGGTCGAGCGCGTAGCCGATCGCGCCTTCGCCCGAGCCGAGGTCCGCAACGACGGCTGGAGGCGCCGCTTCCGCACGCTCACGCAAGAGCGCGGGCAGCTCGCCCGTGACGAAATAGCGCGATCCTGCATGCCGGCCTTGCGTAGCCATCGCGGCCGATACTTCCACGCATGCGACTGAACGCGTACCTCGCACGCGCCGGGGTCGCCTCACGCCGCAAGGCAGACGAGCTGATCAAAGCCGGCCGAGTGACTGTGAACGGCGAGCCTGGACAGCTGAACACGTTCGTCGAGTCGCGCGACCGCGTCGAGGTCGACGGCCAAGCCGTCACGAAACAGAAGCTCGCGTACGTCCTCCTGCACAAGCCGGCCGGCGTCGTGACGACGGCGAGCGACCCGCAAGGTCGGCCGACCGTGGTCGAGCTCGTCTCGCACGAGAGTCGCGTCGTGCCGGTCGGGCGGCTCGACGCCGACACGACCGGCGCGCTGCTCCTGACAAACGACGGTGAGCTCGCGCATCGACTCGCGCATCCGCGCTACGGCGTCGAGAAGACGTACGTCGCCGAGGTGGACGGCGACCCCGACGACGACGCGCTGAAGCAACTTCGCGAGGGCGTCGAGCTCGAAGACGGCCGCACCGCGCCCGCGCGTATCCGTCGGCTCGCCCCGGGTTGCGTCGAGCTCGTGCTCCACGAAGGCCGCAAGCGCCAGGTGCGGCGCATGCTCGAGGCGGTCGGGCATCACGTGCGCGCGCTGCACCGATCGCGTTACGCGACGCTCGTGCTCGACGACCTCGCTCCGGGCGAGTGGCGCGAGCTCAGTGCCGACGAGGTGGCGGAGCTACGAAGCCCATCACCTCGTACAGCCGATTGAGCGTCGGCTCGACCGTCGCCGCTGCCTTGTCGGCGCCCGCGTGGAGCAGCCGGAGCAGCTCGCCCTCGTCGTTTCGGATCTCCTCGTAGCGCTGACGGATTGGGTCGAGCAGGGCGACGACCGCGTCGGCGACTTGGTCTTTGAACGGCCCGTATCCCTGCCCGTCGAACTGCGCGACGATCGCGTCGAACGAATCGCCGGTCGCGACCGACAGCATCTCGATCAGGTTCGAAACGCCCGGCTTCGCGTCCGGGTCGTACTGCACCTCGCGACCCGAGTCGGTCACAGCCGACTTGATCTTCTTGCGGACGACGTCAGGCGGATCGAGCACGAGCACCGTGCCCTGCGGCGTGCCGCCCGTCGTCGACATCTTCATCGTCGGCTCCTGCAAATCCATGATCCGCGCGCCCTCGCTCGGGAACCGGCCTTCCGGAACGACGAACGTCTCGCCGAAGCGTGCGTTGAACCGCTCGGCGACGTCGCGCATGAGCTCGATGTGCTGCCGCTGGTCGTCGCCAACGGGAACGAGGTCGGCGCGGTAGATGAGCACGTCCGCCGCCATCAGCACCGGGTAGGTGAAGAGCGCCGCAGAGACGAAGTCGCGCCGGTCCGCCTTCTCCTTGAACTGGGTCATGCGGTTCAGCTGGCCGTAGCTCGTCACCGCGGAGACGAGCCACATGCCCTCCGTGTGGGCCGGCACGTGGCTCTGGCAGAAGACGGTCGAGCGGTCCGGGTCGATCCCCGTCGCGAACAAAAGCGCCGTGAGATCGAGTGACGTGCGCCGCAACTCGGCGGGGTCGTACTCGACCGAGATCGAATGCAGGTCGACGATGCAGAAGAACGCTTCGCCTTCCTCTTGCGTCGCCGCGTACTGACGGAAGCCGCCGCTGTAGTTGCCGAAGTGCTTCTGTCCTGTCGGCTGAATTCCGGAGAAGATCCTCATCGCGAAGCTCGATTTTGCCTGCGACGGCGGCCACTAGACTGATCCGCCTATGGCAGCGCCCCCCGAGACGACGTGGTCGCCCGCTTCGTGGCGCGGACACCCCGCGTTGCAGCAACCCGATTGGCCGGATCAGGCGCGCCTCGACGAGGTGCGCGCACAGATCACGCGGATGCCGCCGCTCGTCTTCGCCGGCGAGGCGCGGAACCTGCTCGACCAGCTCGCGGAGGTCGCCGCCGGGCGCGCGTTTCTCTTGCAGGCGGGTGACTGCGCCGAGTCGTTCTACGACCACACCGCGGTCAACATCCGCGAGAAGCTCAAGGTGATCCTCCAGATGGCCGCCGTGCTCACGTACGCGGCGAGCCTGCCCGTCGTGAAGCTCGGGCGCATGGCCGGCCAGTTCGTCAAGCCACGCTCGCAGGCGACAGAGCTCGTCGGCGACGAGGTGCTACCCGCGTTCCGGGGCCACATCGTCAACGGTGACGAGCCGACCGCCGAAGCGCGCGTGCCCGATCCCGACCGGATGCTCCAGGGCTACCACCAAGCCGCGTCGACGCTGAACCTGCTCCGCGCGTTCACGAAGGGCGGCTTCGCCGATCTCGCGCAGGTGCACGCGTGGACGCAGGAGTTCGTCGCGAACTCACCCGAGGGCCGCCGGTACGACCTGCTTGCGACCGAGATCGAGCGCGGGCTGAGCTTCATGCGCGCGATCGGCGTCGACATGCGGAACCCCGCACTCCACCAAGTCGACGTCTGGACGAGTCACGAGGCGCTTCTGCTCGACTACGAAGAGGCGCTGACGCGTCGCGACTCGCTCACGGGCAAGTGGTACGACTGCTCCGCCCACTTCGTCTGGGTCGGCGAGCGCACGCGACAAGTCGACGGCGCGCACGTGCGCTTTCTCGCCGGCGTGCACAACCCGCTCGGCGCGAAGCTCGGTCCGTCCACGACGCCGCGCGATGCGCTTGCGCTCTGCGAGACGCTCAATCCCGAACGGATTCCCGGCCGGCTGACGCTGATCACGCGCCTCGGCGCTGCACACGTGGGCGAGCTTCTACCGCCGCTCGTTCGCGCCGTGCGCGACGCAGGTCATCCGGTCGTGTGGGTGTGCGACCCGATGCACGGCAACACGTTCCTGACTGCGAACGGCGTCAAGACACGCGATTTCCGGAACATCATGGCCGAGATCGAAGGCTTCTTCGCCGTGCATCACGCCGAAGGAACCTGGCCCGGGGGAGTGCATCTCGAGATCACAGGGGACGACGTCACCGAGTGCCTCGGCGGCAGCGACGGCCTCTCCGAGGAGCAGCTCGACTCTGCCTATACGACGCTCTGCGACCCGCGACTCAATGCGCGGCAGTCGCTCGACCTCGCGTTCCACGTCGCCGAGCTGATGCGCGGCGCCGCAGCCGCCCACGCATAGCGGATGCCGCAGCAAACGCTTGCGATCGTCGGCACCGGGCTGATCGGCACCTCCGTCGGTCTTGCGGCCAAGCGCGCCGGAGGCTGGACGGTCGCCGGCTGGGATCCCGACTCGGATGCGCTCGACGGTGCGGGTGAGCGCGGTGCGATCGACTTTGCTGCCGGCTCGATCGACGAGGCTGTTGGCGACGCGGAGCTCGCCGTCGTCGCCGCGCCGGTCGCTCAGCTCGCGTCGCAAGTCGCGGCCGCGCTCGCGGCAAGCGGCGAGGGCTGCACGGTCACGGACGTCGGCTCGACGAAGCGCGCGGTGGTCGAGTCGGCTGGCGGCTCGCATCGCTTCGTCGGCGGCCATCCGCTCGCGGGTTCCGAGAACGAAGGGCCCGCGCACGCGCGGGCGGACCTCTTCGACGGCGCGACGTGGTTCCTGACACCGCTCGCGGCAACCGAGGCCGATCGCTACCGCACGGTGCACGGCTTCGTCTCGTCGATCGGTGCAGTCCCTGTCGCCGTCGACCCGCAGGCGCACGATCGGCTGCTCGCGCTCACGAGCCACCTGCCGCACGCGCTCGCGAACTTGCTCCTGAACCAGGTCGCGGCGAACCGCATTGAAGGCTACGAGCCCCTCGCCGCCGCAGGCGGATCGCTGCGCGACATGACGAGAATCGCGGGCGCGAATCCACGGATCTGGCTCGACATCTTCCTCGACAACTCGGAAGCGCTTCGCGAAGCGCTTGCGGAGCATCGCCGCCGAGTCGAGCAGCTCGAGAGCGCGCTCGCGACAGGCGATGCCGGCTTCGTCGCGCGCTGGATCGGCGAAGCGGGCACGCGGCGACGCGAGCTTCTGACCGCGCAGTACACGGGAACCGGCGAGCCGCATCGCCTGCTCGTCCGCATTCCGGACCGCCCCGGTGTGTTCGCCGGAGTGACGCAGGCGCTCGGCGCGGCGCGGATCAACATCGAAGACTTCGCGTTCCGGCACGAGTCGCCCGAGCGCGGCGGTGTCCTCACGCTCGTCGTCACCGGCGACGACCAAGCGCGGCGGGCGGCCGAGCTGCTCGAGACGCAGGGCTACGCGGTCGACCTCGCGCCGCTCGACGAATGAAGCTCGTCGAGCCGGCGGCTGAGCTCCGCGGCGACCTCGCCGTTCCGGGAGTCAAAGGCATTTGCCAGCGTGCCGTTCTGCTCGGCGCGATCGCGGAGGGCGTCAGCGAGATCCGCGGCTTCGGCCACGCCGCGGACACCGACGCCGCCGTCGACGCCGTGCGTCAGCTGGGCGTCGAGGTCACCGAGCCGGACGACGGGACGCTCCGAGTGCACGGTGTCGGGCTGCGCGGTCTCGCCGCGCCGGCGGAACCGATCGACTGCCGGAACGCCGGCACGCTCCTGCGGCTGATCTCCGGAATCCTCGCCGGCCAGAAGGGCCGTTTCGTTCTCGTCGGCGACGAATCGCTGACGATGCGCCCGCACGAGCGAATCGCCGTCCCGCTGCGCGAGATGGGCGCGCATGTGGAGACGACAGACGGCCACGCGCCGGTGACGATCGAGGGGGGCGGCCTGCGCGCAATCGAGTACGAGCTTCCGGTCGCAAGCGCGCAGGTGAAGTCGTGTGTGCTCTTCGCGGGTCTGCTTGCGAGCGATGGGCCGACGGTCGTCGTCGAGCCGGTCGTGACGCGCGACCACACCGAACGGATGCTTCGTTCGCTCGGCGTCCGCGTCTCGAAGCAAGGTCCGAGGATCTCGGTCTCGCCGGTCGACAAGCTGCCGCCGCTTTCGATCGACGTCTCGGGCGACTTCTCCTCGGCCGCGCCGTTCGTCGTCGCGGCGACGCTCTTGCCCGGCTCGGAGCTCCGGATCCACGGTGTCAATCTCAACCCGACGCGCACCGGGTTTCTGGACGTGCTCGAGCGGATGGGGGCTCGCATCAGCATCTACAACCGGCGAACCGCTGCGGGTGAGCCCGTCGGCGACCTCGAGATCGAAGCGGCGGAGCTCGTCGCGACGAACGTCCGTCCCGCCGAGGTGCCGAATCTCGTCGACGAGCTGCCGCTCTTCGCGCTTGCGGCCGCGTGCGCGCGCGGCGAGAGCACCGTTCGCGGTGCCGAAGAGCTGCGCGCGAAGGAGACGGACCGAATCGCGACGACGACGGAGGCGCTGCGCGCGCTCGGCGCGCACATCACCGCAACGAACGATGGCTTCCGCATCCGCGGCGTGCCGGCCAGACCTCGCGGCGGCTCGATGCATGCGCGCGGCGACCACCGGATCGCGATGCTCGGCGCGGTCGCCGGCCTGCTGTCGCAGGACGGCGTCAAGATCGAGGGCGCCGACGCCGTCTCAGTATCGTTTCCCGAATTCTTCGAGCTCCTCGAGGCGGTGGCCAGACGATGATCGTGGCGATTGACGGGCCCGCAGGGGCCGGCAAGAGCACAGTTGCGCGGCGTCTCGCCGAGCGGCTCGGCTTCCGCTACCTCGACACGGGCGCGATGTATCGGGCGGTCACCTGGCTTGCGATGCAGAGCGGCGTCCCGCTCGGCTCGGGCGAGAAGCTCGCGGGCCTCGCGCGCGACGAGCCGGTCCGTTTCGACGAGGGTGGCCGCGTTTGGATCGCGGGCACTGACGTGACCGCATCGATCCGCGACACGCGGATCGACCGGATGGTTCCCGTCGTCGCGCGTCACCCGGAAGTCCGCGAGGTGCTGCGCGCTCGTCAGCGCGAGCTCGGAGAGAACGGCGACGTCGTGATCGAAGGACGCGACATCGGGACGGTCGTCGCGCCGAAGGCAGAAGTAAAGGTGTACCTCGTCGCAGACCGCGAGGAGCGTGTGCGTCGACGCAGCAGCGAGCGGCCGGAGATCGGAGCCGACGCGCTCGCGACCGACCTGCGTGCGCGCGACGAGCGCGACGCGGTCCGCATGCAGCCGGCAGCGGACGCAGAGCAGATCGACACGACGAACCTCGACGTCGACGAGGTCGTCGACCGCATCGAAGAGATGGTTCGCGCGACCCGCACCGCGACGTGACCGGCGTCGACGTAGCCTGGGCCATCGGCCGCTGCACGCTCGGGTCGGCCGCCCGTCTCGTCGCACGGCTTCGCTCGTACGGCAGCGAGCGCATGCCTCCGCACGGCGGCGTCGTCCTGGCGATGAACCACTTCTCGTGGCTCGATCCCGCCGCGTTCGGCGCTCTGTCGCCGCGGAACCTCCGATATATGGCGAAGACGGAAGCGCACGAGGTGCCGGGACTCGGCGAGCTGATCCGCGCGTTCGGCACGTTCTCGGTGCGGCGCGGCGAGTCGGACCGCGAAGCCGTCCGCATGATGCGCGAGGTCGTGCGGAACGGACACGTGCTCGGCATCTTCGCCGAGGGGACGCGCCAGCGAAGCGGCGTGCCGGGGAAGGTGCTGCCGGGCGCTGCGATGGCCGCGCTCCAGGAGAGCGTCCCGGTCGTGCCCGCCGCGGTCTACGGAAGCTACGAGTGGCGGCTCGGGAACTTCAAGGCCGTGAGCGTCGCGTTCGGCGAGCCGATGCACTTCGACGACCTGCCGCGGAACGGTCGCGGCTACCGCGAGGCGTCGCTCGAGATCGAGCACGAGCTGCACCGGCTGTGGGCGTGGTTGAAGGAGCTCCACGAGCTCGGCCGGCCCTCGGTCGCGACGCCGCCGAGCGCGTCGCGTCACGAGCGCGTCACCGTTCCGTGACACTCTCCTGACGGTGTCTGACACGAACGAGGACGCGGCTCGAATCGACGAGCCCTCGACGGACCTGAACGAGCCCGCGCCGCAGCTCATCGGCACCGTCGCGATCGTCGGATTCCCGAACGTCGGCAAGTCGACGCTCGTGAACCGCCTGACATCGACGCGCGCAGCCGTCGTGCATGAGACGCCCGGTGTGACGCGCGACCGGAAGGAGCTCGTCTGCGAGTGGGGCCGCTCGCGCTTCCTCCTCATCGATACCGGCGGGGTCGACGTCACCGCGACCGACGCGATCACGCGCTCGATCGCAGACCAGGCTCGCACCGCGGTCGAGGAAGCCGACCTCGTGCTCTTCGTCGTCGACGCGCGCGCGGGCATCACGCCGGGTGACGAGGAGATCGCCGAGATCCTGCGGCGCGCGCACAAGCCTGTGCTCGTACTCGCGAACAAGATCGACGACCCGACGCAGGACCCGCTCGCGCTCGAGTTCCATCGCCTCGGCCTCGGCGATCCGATTCCGATCTCCGCGATGCACGGCCACCAGACCGGTGACGTGCTCGACGCGATCGTCGCGCTTCTCCCCGGCGAAGGTAGGGCGGAGGTCGCTGACGACGCGATCCGCGTCGCGATCCTCGGCCGGCCGAACGTCGGGAAGTCGAGCCTCGTCAACGCGCTCCTCGGCCGCGAGCGCGTGATCGTCTCCGAGGTACCGGGCACGACGCGTGACGCGATCGACACCGTGCTCGAGCACGCCGGGAACACGTTCGTGCTCGTCGACACTGCCGGAATGCGTCGCAAGCGACGCCATCGCCAGGGCATCGAGTACTACTCGGAGCTGCGTGCGCTCGAGGCTGCCGAGCGCGCCGACGTCGCGCTCGTCCTCATCGACTCGTCGGAGGGCATCGTCGAGCAAGATCTCTCCGTCGCCGACGTCGCGCGCAAAGCGCAATGCTCGACGCTCGTCGTCCTCTCGAAGTGGGACATCACGACGATGACGATCGAAGACGTCCGCGGTCACTTGCGACGGCGCATGCGACAGAGGCCTCCGCACGTCGCCGTCTCCGCGAAGACCGGACGCGGGCTCGAGCGGCTCCTCGACCACACAGCGGCGCTCTTCGAAAAGCACGTCGCACGAGTCTCGACCTCCGAGCTGAATCGGTTCCTCGCGGAGCTGCGCGAAGCTCGTCAGTCACCGGGGCGCGGCGCGCGCAGACTCAACCTCCTCTACGGCGCTCAGGTGACGACGCGGCCCCCACGGTTTCGGATCACGGTCAACGACCCGCGCCTCGTCACGCGCGACTACGGCTACTGGGTCGAGAACCAGCTCCGCGAGCGGCTCAGCCTCGAAGGCGTGCCGGTCACGATCGATTTCGTGCGCAGGGCGTAGTCGCCGGCCGACACGTGAAAAGGTTCGCGCATGCGAATCGCGGTCGTCGGTGCCGGCTCGTGGGGAACGGCGTTCGCCGGAGTGCTGCTCGAGCGCGGGCACGAGGTGACGCTCGCGGCGCGAACAGCCGAGCAGGCCGAGGCGATCCGCGACACGGGCAGGAACCCGCGCTACGCGACGAGCGTCGACCTGCGGGCGGTCGAGCCGACGACGATCGACGCGCTGCGCGACGAGCACGACGTCTTGGTGCTCGCCGTTCCGAGCCGCGCGTTCAGCGACGTCGCAGCGGGTCTGCCGGGCCGGGCTCCAGTGCTGAGCCTGACGAAGGGTCTCGATCCTGCGACCGGCGATCGGCTCTCGCTCCGGGTCGGCGGCCGCCCGGTGGCCGTTCTCTCCGGGCCGAACATGGCGGACGAGATCGCCGCGCAGCTGCCGACGGCTGCGGTGATCGCAAGCGAGGACGGCTATCTCGCGGGCCAGCTGCAGCACGCCGTCAACTCGCCGACCTTCCGCGTCTACGTGAATCCGGACCTCGTCGGCGTCGAGCTTTGCGCCGCAGCAAAGAACGTGATCGCTCTCGCGGCAGGTGCGGTCGACGGACTCAGCCTCGGTGACAACGCGAAGGCTGCCTTGATCGCGCGCGGCCTCGCGGAGATGGCTCGTTTGGGGGAGGCCTGCGGCGCGCGGCCCGAGACGTTTTCGGGCCTTGCGGGGCTCGGCGACCTTGTCGTCACGTGTTGGAGCAGCCACGGCCGGAACCGCCACGCAGGCGAGCTAATCGCGCGCGGGCGAAGCGCTGAGCAGGCGGTCGCGGAGATCGGCCAGACGGTCGAAGGCCTCACGACCGCGCCGGTCCTCCGTGAGCTGTCGCGGCGCCTCAAGGTTGAGCTTCCGATCACCGAAGGAGTGTGTGCCGTACTGTCTGGACAGTCCCTTCAGGAGCTCCTGTCAGGATTGATGGGGAGACAACCCACGGAGGAATGATGCGCAGGAACCGGGCCCCACTCTCGCTCGCGCTCATCGCGATCGCCGCAGCCGTGCTACTCGCAGTTACCGGGTGCGGCGGTGCGAGCAGCAGCAACGCGAGCGAGAACGCGAGCGCGGCCTCCGTGCCGAGTGGCGCGACGGTGACGCCCGCGAGTGCGCCGATTTTCGTCTCGGTCAACACCGACATGTCGTCGGGCCAGTGGGACGCAGCGGACAAGCTCCTCAGCAAGTTCCCCGGCCGCGAGAAGCTGCTCACGCGCATCGAGAACGCGATCCAAGAGGAGTACAAGCTCGACCTCCAGGCAGACGTCGAGCCGGCGCTCGGCAAAGAGCTCGACATCGTCGTCCTCGACTTCCTCCAGGACGCGAACGTCGTCGGGTTGCTCCAACCCGCAGACGAGGCGAAGTGGAAGGCGCTCGTCGAGAAGGCGAACGCATCGAACGACGCGACCGAGAGCGACATCGTCTACGAGCGGGTCGGGGCGTGGACCGTCTTCTCCGACAGCCAGGCGACGATCGACCTCTACAAGCGCCGCGTCAGCGGAGAGAAGCTCGCCGATAACGAGACCTTCAAGTCCGCGACCGCGAATCTGCCGGACGAAGCGCTCGCGAAGGCGTACGTCGACGGCGCACGTGCGGTCGACGCGATCGGGCGGCAGTCGGATGACCCCGTCTGCTTCAAGCGTGCGGTCGAGCAGAGCGGCAGCACGATCGAGTGGGCGGTCGCGGATCTCGTGGCGGAGGACGACGGCGTCCGGCTCGAGGCGCAGACCCAGACCAGCGGCAAGTCGCTGCAGGGCGAGCCGCAGGAAGCTGCGCTCCTCGATCAGGTGCCGGCCGGTGCGCTCGTCTTCGTCTCGTTCAACGGCCAGACGTTCAAGGGCGACTTCCTGAAGAACATTCAGGCCGGGTTCGGGTGCGGCGGCGGCAACGTCGGTGGCGTGAGCCAGCTGAAGCCCGTGCTCGACGTCCTTTCCCAGCTCGGCACGGTGCTCGGAAACGAGAACGCGTTCTATGTTCGCGCAGGTGCAGGCATTCCGGAGGTGACGCTCGTCACGCAGCCGGACGACACCGACGCGGCGATCGCGGCGATCGACAAGCTCGTCACGCAGCTCGGAGGCCTCCTCGGAGCGCCGCTCGTGCCGCACGAGGTGCAGGTGGGCGGTACCAAGGCGAAGGCGATCGACCTCGGCAACTTCTCGATCTACTACGGCGCGAACGGCAAGTACGTGATCGTCACGGATCAGCAGCAGGCGTTCAGCGATCTCGGTGCGAGCGGTCCGAAGCTCGCCGACGATGCGACGTACAAAGAGGCCGTGGCCGCCGCGGGCATGCCGAGCGCGACGAACGGCTTCCTCTACCTGAACCTGAAGGACGCGGTGCCGTTCGTGGAGAGCTTCGCCCGCCTTGCAGGCCAAGACATCCCGAGCGACGTCTCGGAGAACCTGCGACCCCTCCGAACGTTCGTCGCCTGGTCGGAAGGCGAGAAATTCAGTCTGTTCCTCGAGATCAAATAGTTCTGAGGCCCCGACTCGGCTAGCCTTCCCCGCTATGGCTAAGCGCTCGTTCTCCTTCACGTCAGAGTCGGTCACCGAAGGACACCCCGACAAAGTCGCGGATCAGGTCTCCGACGCCGTCCTCGACGCAGTCCTCGCGGCCGACCCCCAAGGGCGCGTCGCGTGCGAGACCCTCGTCACCACGGGCCTCGTCGTCGTCGCAGGCGAGATCACGACCAGCACCTACGTCGACATCCCGAAGCTCGTGCGGAACAAGATCTGCGAGATCGGCTACACGCGCGCGAAGTACGGCTTCGACGGCGAGACGTGCGGCGTGATCGTGGCGCTCGACGAGCAGTCGCCGGATATCGCGCAGGGCGTCGACGAGTCGTTCGAGGTGCAGCACGGCGACGCGGATCCGCTCGACCGAGTCGGAGCGGGCGACCAGGGTCTGATGTTCGGGTACGCCACGAACGAGACGCCTGAGCTGATGCCCCTTCCGATCATGCTCGCGCACAAGCTCGCGAAGCGGCTCGCCGAGGTTCGGAAGGCAGACGTGCTGCCGTACCTGCGACCGGACGGTAAGACGCAGGTCACGGTTCGGTACGAGGTCGACGACGACGGGCGCCAGCGGCCGGTCGAGATCGAGCGCGTCCTGATCTCGACGCAGCACCGCGACGGGCTCGACGTCGACGCGTTGATGAAGCCGGACCTCGTCGAGCACGTGCTGCGTCCGATCCTGCCGCACAGCCTCTACGACGAGCAGCGGCTCGAGGAGCGCGACTTCTTCTACGTCAACCCGACCGGCAAGTTCGTGATCGGCGGGCCGATGGGCGACGCCGGCCTCACGGGACGAAAGATCATCGTCGACTCGTACGGCGGCGCTGCACCGCACGGCGGCGGCGCGTTCTCCGGCAAGGACCCGACGAAGGTCGACCGCTCCGCCGCGTATGCGGCGCGCTACGTCGCGAAGAACGTCGTCGCGGCGGGACTCGCGGACCGCTGTCAGCTGCAGGTCGCCTACGCGATCGGCGTTGCGCATCCGATGTCGATCCTCGTCGAGACGTTCGGAACGGAGAACATCCCGGTGGAGCAGATCGAGCAGCTCGTGCAAGAGCACTTCGACCTGCGTCCTGCTGCGATCCTGCGCGACCTCGATTTGCGGCGGCCGATCTACCAGCACACCGCGGCGTACGGACATTTCGGCCGCGAAGACCGCGACTTCACCTGGGAGCGAACGGACAAAGCCGACGCCCTCCGCGAGGCCGCGGGAATCGCCGCGGTCGCGACCGCGTAGCGTCGTCGTCCTCCGGCTTCGGTGAGATGACGAAAGTCGCTGTCTCCAACCTCAAGGGCGGCGTCGGGAAGACGACGACGGCCGTCTACCTCGCTGCCGCGGCGGCCGCGCGCGGGCAGGGGCCGGTTGTGCTCGTCGACGCCGACCGGCAGGGCTCGTCGGCCGAATGGCTCGAGGAGCGGCCGATCGACGGCGTCGAGGTCGTCGAGGCGCCGTCGGAGCGAACACTGACGAAGGCGGTTTCACGCCGTCGCGGCGTCGCGGTGATCGACACGCCGCCGGGCGACGCGCGCTTGCTGCAAGCAGCGGTGAATGCCGCCGACGTCGTGGTCGTCCCGACGCGTGCCGGCGGCGTCGAGGTCTCGCCGGTCGTGACGACGCTCGAGTTCATTCCGGCAAAGACGCCGTACGGCGTCGTCATCTGCTCGGCGCGGCTCGGAACGAACGATCTGGACGAGACGATCGCGTGGTGGCGAAGCGAGAACGTGCCCGTCTGGGGCATCGTCCCCGAGCGCGTCGGTGTGGCGTCGGGGCCTGAGGCGCGCCTGTACCGCGAGGGTCTCGAGGCGTACGAGGGCGTGTTGAAGCGCGCTCTGCGCGGCCGCCGCTAACGCGTTTCGGTCCCGCGTCTCGCGGGACAACGGAACCATGGCTCCGCGAGCGATCTGGACGGGCACGATCGCGTTCGGGCTCGTCAACGTGCCCGTGCGCCTCTACAGCGCGATCCAGGATCACACGCTGCACTTCCACTTCGTGCACGCGAAAGACGATTCGCGGATCGGCTACGAGAAAGTGTGCAAAGCCGAGGGCGTTCCCGTGGCCGACGACGAGATCGTGCGCGCGTTCGAGTACGAGAAAGGCGAGTACGTGTACTTGACCGACGAAGACTTCGACGCGGCGAAGTCGGAAGGCTTTCGCACGATCGAGATCCGCGACTTCGTTCCGTGGGAGCAGGTCGACCCGATTTTGTTCCGCCACACGTACTACGTCGGCCCGCAGGAGGGAAGCGAGCGCGTGTATTCGCTCCTCCGGCAGGCGATGGAGGATTCCGGCCTGGCCGCTGTTGCGAAGTTCACGATGCGTGACCGGCAGCATCTTGGTCTCCTGCGCGTGCGTGAAGGGCTGCTGACGCTCGAGCAGATGTACTTCGCCGACGAGGTGCGTCCGGTGGAGCAGGTGCGTCCGGACACGGTGGACGTCGACGCGCGCGAGCTCCAGATGGCCGAGCAGCTGATCGCAAGCTTCTCCGGCGACTTCGATCCGGCGCGCTACCGCGACACGTATCGCGACACGTTGTGCGAGATCATCAACGCAAAGCGCGAAGGCAAGGAAGTGCACGTCGCTCCGGCCGAAGAGCCGGAGGAAACGACCGATCTGATGGCGGCACTGCGCGCGAGCATCAAGGCGGCCGAGGGACGGCAGCCCGCGTCGTCGGAGTCAGACGGTCAGCTCGATGAGCTGACGAAGGAAGAGCTCTACGAGAAGGCGAAGCGTGCTGACGTGCCCGGCCGCTCCCAGATGAGCCGCGAAGAGCTCATCGACGCCCTCCGCGCCGCGTGAGCGACGACGAGCTCGAGCGCGAGCTCGACGCGCTCTACGAGCTGCCGCCGAGTGAGTTCACGGCCGCGCGGAACGAGCTGGCGAAGCGCGCGCCCACCGAACGCCGCGACGAGATCCGGGCGCTCAAGCGTCCGAGCCAGGCGGCCGGCGTCGTCAACCAGCTCGTCCGGTCGAAGCGCGCGGAGGTCGAGCAATTCGTCGAGACGGGCCGAAGGCTCCGGCGTGCGCAGGCGTGCGGCGAGGACGTCGCGGAAGCGATGAAGGAAGAACGCGAGGCCCTCGAGTCGCTGCTTCGCGCAGCGCGTGACGAAGGCGCGGCGAGCGAAGCGGCAGTGAACGGCGTTCGTGCGACCTTGCAGGCAGCCGCCGCCGACGACGAGGCAGCGGCCGACGTGCTCGCTGCGCGGCTCGAGCGCGAGCTCGATCCGCCGGGCTTCGACCCTGTCCTCGCGGCAGTCGCCGAAGCTGGGCCGCCGCGGCAGCCGAAGCGCTCGCAGGCGTCTGCAAGCGCGACGAGGAAGCGTGAGCGCGAGCTCGAGCAAGCGCGCCGCGATGCAGAGAAGAAGCTGCGCGAAGCAGAGCAGGCGGAGCGGCGCGCGCGCGTCGAGTGGGAGCGCGCGCAGCGCGACGTCGAACGAGCACGCGCAGCTCTCGACGCCGCTACGAAGCGGGCTTGACGAAGAGGCCCGCCGCGGCCTTGTCGCCGATCGCGCGCCGCTCGCCGTCGAGGCGGACGGTCACCTGACCCGCCGCCGGCTCGGTCGCTTCGACCTCGACTTCGCAGCCGGGGACGAGGCCGCTGTCATAGAACCAGTGCAGGAGGTCGCCGTCGTGCTCTGCGAGCCGAACGATCGTCGCTTTCGACCCGGGCTCGAGCGCCGCCAGCGGCTCGAGCTCGGCGTTCTCGCGCTGCTCGACGCCGACGTCGATCGGCCACCCGTGCGGGCAGCGATCCGGCCGCCCGAGGCGCTCCTCGATCCGGTCGATCATGTCGTCGGTGAAGGTGTCGCCGAGGTCGTCGGCGTGCACGTGGGACTCGGCGGCCGTGTAGCCCATGAAGTCCGTCAGGAGCCGCTCGATGATGCGGTGCTTGCGAACGACCCGCTCGGCGCGCTCGCGGCCGGCCGCGGTGAGGATCGCCTCCTTCCGCTCGCCGCGCTCGACGAGGCCCTCGCCCTCGAGCCGCTTCAGCATCTCACCGGCCGAGGCCCGCGAGACCCCGAGCATCTCGGCGACGCGCGCCGCGAGTGGGGGAGAGCCGGCGCCGGGTGGGCCGTACTCGCCGATCGGAAAGGCGAGGAAGTAGATCGTCTCGAGGTACTCGTCGACTGAGTGCCGCTCCGCCATCCCTTGGCTATTCTGCCCGCGACAGGCTTGTAAGGTGACCCTTACAACGGACGAACGGAGCTTCTAAGCGTGTCGACAGCAGAGATTCTCGGCCTCGGGGCCGTCGCAGGGTTCACGATCTTCCTCGGCCTGCCGGTGGCGCGGATGCGCCGCGTCACGCCGACGACCAAGACGTTCCTGAGCGCGGTCGCGACCGGGATCCTGCTCTTCCTGCTCTGGGACGTTCTCTCGGGTGCCGTCGAGCCGGTCGAGTCGGCGCTCGAGGACGGCCACGGCGGGAGGTTCGCGTGGTACGCGACGCTCCTCACGGTCGGTTTCGGCGTGGGTCTCCTTGCGCTCGTCTACTACGACGACTGGATGAAGCGCCGCCGCCGGAAGGCTTTCCTCGGCCCGGGCGCGGCGTCGACCGCCGAGTTCGAGGTCGAGCATCACTTCTACGGCGGCATGTCGCCCGCGCGCTGGCTCGCCATCTTCATCGCGACGGGCATCGGGCTCCACAACTTCGCCGAAGGTCTCGCGATCGGCCAGTCGGCCGCGGCCGGCGACATCAGCCTCGCGATCGTCCTGATCATCGGCTTCGGTCTCCACAACGCGACGGAGGGCTTCGGCATCGTCGCGCCGCTCTCGGGCGAGAACGAGCTACCGAGCTGGCGCTTCTTGCTCGCGCTCGGCCTGATCGGTGGGGCGCCGACCTTCTTCGGCACACTCGTCGGCCAGGCATGGACGTCGACACCGGTCTCGATCGTGTTCCTCGCCCTCGCCGCCGGCTCGATCCTCTACGTCGTGATCGAGCTCCTGAACGTCTGCCGGCTCTTCGGTCGGAAGACGCTGATCACGTGGGGCATCATGCTCGGCCTCGTCCTCGGCTTCGGCACCGACTTCATCCTCGTCGCCGCGGGCGCTTAGGCGTTCGGTGCGAAAGCCCACGCTTTCGCGCCGTAAGCGGAACTCCGCGGCCAGGAGAGCGCGGTCTCCTGGCCGCTCCGTGCTGCTCCTGCCGGAGATGACTAGGGTGCGGGTCATGGCCGACCAGGGGGAGCGGATGACGCTCGCGCAGAAGACGCAGCTCGAGGCGGAGCTCGCCGAGCTCGAAGGTCCGAAGCGCACCGAGGTCGTGCAGGCGATCGCGACCGCGCGCGGCTTCGGCGACCTCTCCGAGAACTTCGAGTACCACGCGGCGAAGAACGAGCAAGGGCTTCTCGAAGCGCGCATCACGCGCCTGCGACACCGGCTTGCCCATGTCGAGCTCATCGACGAGGCCGCAGTCGCAGCAAGCGAGGTCGTCGAGGTCGGCTCGAAGGTGACGATCGAAGACGAGGACGGCGAGAAGCTCGACGTCGAGATCTCCAGTGTTGGCGGCGTCTCACCGGACTCGCCGCTCGGCAGTGCGCTTCTTGGCGCAAGAGCAGGCGACAAGGTCGTCGTGCAGGCGCCGCGCGGCAAGTGGCGCGCGACCGTGTTGGCCGTCGGCCACTGACCGCCGGCTCGCGCGCCGCTCCTAGAACGCGCCGTGCCGGCCTTCGCCGGCTGCGAACCGTGCGGCACCTTCGCGCGCTTCGTCGAGGACGCGCGCGCCGCGATCGAACTCGATGCGCAGCGCATCGGCCGTCGTCAGGCCGAAACTCTGGTGCGCCGAGAGCCGGTCGGCGAGCATCGCGCCGCGCGGGAACGACGCGATCTCGTGCGCGAGCGCTTCCGCTGCCGCGCGCGCTGCGCCGTCCGGCACGACCCGGTTCGCAAGACCGATCGCGAGCGCTTCCTCGGCGCCGACAGGCCGGCCGGTGAGGATCAGGTCGAGCGCACGGCCGAGGCCGACGATCCGCGGGAGACGAACGGTGCCGCCGTCGATCAGCGGCACGCCGAAGCGCCGGCAGAAGACGCCGAGCACCGCGCTCTCCTCGACGACGCGCAGGTCGCACCAGCACGCAAGCTCCAACCCGCCCGCGACAGCATGGCCGGCGACCGCGGCGATCACCGGTTTCGAGACCTCGAGCCGCGAAGGCCCCATCGGTCCGTCGCCGTCGGGCTCCGCACGGTTGGACATCTGCTTCAGGTCGGCGCCCGCGCAAAACGTTCCGCCCGCGCCCCACAACACGGCAACGAGCGCGTCGCCGTCGGCGTCGAACTGACGGAACGCGTCCGCAAGCGCATGGGCTGTCTCGCGGTCGACGGCGTTACGCGCCTGCGGCCGGTCGAGGACGACCGTCGTCACAGGACCGTCGCGTTCAGATCGGACGCTCATGACCTTCCCAGAGCGGATCGCGGACCGCTCGGCGCAACAGCTTGCCAACCGGGCTCTTCGGAATCTCGTCGATGAACTGCACGGACTTCGGCGTCTTGTATCCGGCGAGCCGCGCGCGACAATGCGCGATCAGCTCGTCTTCGGTGACGCCGTCGGCCACGACGAACGCCGTCACGGCTTCGACCCACCGCTCGTCGGGCGCACCGACGACGACCGCCTCGCGCACCGCGGCATGCTCGGCGAGCGCGTCCTCGACCTCGCGCGGATAGACGTTGTAACCGCCGGTGACGATCATGTCCGACGTGCGATCGACGAGGTAGAGAAAGCCTTCGTCGTCGAAGCGGCCGATGTCGCGCGTGCGCACCCAGCCGTCCGGAAGAAACGTCTGCGCGCTCAGCTCCTCGGCGCCGTAGTACTCGATGGCCGTAAACGGTCCGCGCACGAGGATCTCGTTCGTTTCCTCGTCAAGTCGCACTTCGGTATCCGCGGATGGAAGCCCACACGAGAGCAGCCGGTCCGCGACGTGGTCCTCCGGCTGCAGCGCCGTAATCGCGAGCGCGGCCTCGGTCTGGCCGTAGTACTGCGTCAGGCGGCCCGGCCAGAGCTCGAGCGCACGCTCGAGCACCGGACGTGGCGCAGGCGACGCGCCGTACGCGATCCGTCCCACACGCGAGAAGTCTGCGTCTTCGATACCCGGCGTCTGCAGGAGCGCGTTCAGCATCGTCGGCACGAGGTTGATCGCGGTCGCGCCGTACCGCTCGATTGCTTCGAGGTAGGCCGGCGGATCGAAACCGTTCAGCACGGCCGCAGTGCCGCCGCGGATCCAGTACGGCAGCACGAACGTGCCGCTCGCGTGGATCAGCGAGGCCGCGTGCAACATCACGTCGCCGGGTCGCGGATCAAGGAGGCTCGCGAGGATGTTCGCAGGCACTGCGCCGAAGCTCGACTGCGTGTGGCGCACGAGCTTGAGCCTTCCGGTCGTGCCGCTCGTCGCGATCAGGAGCGCCGTCGTATCCGGCGTGATCGTGACCTCGGGCTCACCCGGCGACTCGCGCTGCGCGCGCTCGACGAGCTCGGCGAGCGGGACGACGTCCGCATCGAAGTTCGTCTCCCGATCCGAGACGAGCAGCTCGGCGCCCGCGAGGCGCAGGATCTCCTGTTGCTCGCGCTCGGCGAGACGCGGGTTGAGCGGCACGCGCGCGACGCCCGCTTTCGCGCACGCGAAATCCATCGGAATCGAGTAGAGCCCGTTGGCGAGCAACAGGCCCACGCGATCGACGCCGTACCCGAGGAGGACGCGCGCAATCCGGTTCGCGAGCTCGTCGGTCTCGCGAAAGCTCAGCGTGTCGTCGCCACAAAGGATCGCGGGGGCGTCGCCGAAGCGCCGTGCGCCACGCCTGACCAGCTCGCTGATCAGCACGCGTGGATCATGTCACCAACCTGCGCGGCGCAGGATCTCGGCCGCGACCTCCGCCGCCGGCCGGTCGGCGTCGACCTCGTGCGCGTCGAACTTGGGCCGGTCGTCGAGCATGGCGAGATGCTCCGCGAGCTGCTCGCCCGTGTCGCGCGCTCGCAAGCGCGCCTCGAGTGTCGACCGTGCAACGACGAGTCGCACGACGAAGACCTCCGTCCTGGCGAGCGCGCCGACGATCGCGTCGCGCTTCTCGCTGCTCGCGACGGCGCGCGCGAGCACGAGCCGCTCGACACGCGCGCGGCGGTAGGTCTCCGACACGGCGGCGAGATTCTCGATGAGCGCCTCGCGGACCGTGATCGTGTTCGGTGCGGGTCGAACCCACGCGAGCCAGTCGAGATCGACGAGCGCGTACGGCTCCGACCGGGCGGAGAGCAACTCGTCGAGTGCGAGCAGAACGGTTGTCTTGCCGGAGCCGACCGGGCCGGTGACGAGAATGCCGCGCGGCGCGGTCATGCGGCGCGTGTCGCGCGGATCACAGCGAGATCGCCGCGAATCCACGTCGCTTCGGCTGCGAACCCGGCTTGCGCCAGCCACTCGAGCTGATCGTCGAGGCGATCCGGCAGGTCGAACCCGGGCGTCAACGGCGTCCGCGCGTCTTCGCGCCGTTCCGGAACGATCACGTCCGCGAGCACGAAGGCGCCGCCCGGTCGGAGCGCCTGCGCAACGCGCGTGAAGAGGTCGCGCTTCCCGGCGCCGTCGAGGTGGTGGACGGCGAGCGCTGAGACGACGAGGTCGAACGGCCCCTCGGGCAACGGATCCTCGAGTCGGGCGACCCGCAAGTCCGCGTTCGGCAGTCGCGCCTCGGCGAGCATCTCCGCGCTCGCGTCGATCCCGACCAGCCGCGCGCCTGGATGCACTCCGAGCACGCGCTGCGACGTCTCGCCGGTTCCGACGCCGAGCTCGAGGATCGACTCCGCGGCGAAGCCCTCGGTCGCGCGCGCCGTCTCCTCCTGGAGCTCGTCGTAGTCGCGCACCTCGTCGTGCATCAACTCGAGGTAGCTCTCCGGATCGAAGTGGAACTGCGTCACGTCGTGTGTGCGTCGACCGACGCCAGGCGAACTGCGGTACCGCTCCGCAGCGAGTTCGGGATCTCCGCGATCGCGTCGACGCGCCGCACGAGCGATTCGAGTTGGTCGCGCGAGACCGCGCCTTCGATCTCGACCTCGTATTCGACGTCGCTCGACACAGCCGGATCGCCTCGGAAGTCGCCGCGCACGCGGACTGTCACTCGCACGAGCTGGACGCCCTCCTTGGCCGCTTCGCGAAAGAGGTCGTTGGACACGCAACCCGCGATCGCGAGATAGAGGAGCTCGCCGCCGTTGAAGCCGAGCCCTCCGCCGCCCGCCTCGCGCGGGCGGTCGACGACGAGCGTGAACGGCGGCGCGCTCCCGATTGCCGTCGGCGCTCCCGGCAGGCTCCGCACCTCGACCTCGAACACGATCCGATTCTCGCACCGGGTGCGAGAGGCGGAACGGCCGATGCAGGCGGATAGGCTCGCCGGATGCCGCGCTACGCGTCCGTCTATCCGCTCGTGACCGCGCGTGCGGTTGCGCGACCGTTCACCTACGAGGTGCCGGAGGACGCGCGCGTCGGTGCCGTCGTCGAGGTGCGCTTCGGCAACGCGCGCCGGCGCGGCGTCGTCGTCGACGTCGACGTCGAGCCGCCGAACGGTGTCGCGACGAGTGCCGTCGAACGCGTTTCCGAGACGTTGGCGCCGGAGCTCGTCGAGCTCGCGCTGTGGCTCGCCGACTACTACGGCACGACGCCGGCGCGCGCGCTCTCGCTTGTCGCGCCGGTAAAGCCGAAGCGACGCAAGATCCAATCGCCGCCCGCGACGCGCGGCTCGCTCGACGGCGAACCGGAGCCCGCACGTCTCAGCGCACCGCAGGAGCGCGCGCTTGGGCGCATCCGCGAGCTCGTCGGCGAAGGCGGCGGGAACGTGCTCCTCTACGGCGCGACCGGGAGCGGCAAGACCGAGGTCTACCTCCAAGCGTGCGCGGACGCGTTGGGCCGCGGACGGTCCGCGATCGTCCTCGTGCCGGAGATCGCCCTGACGCCCCAAACCGTCGGACGATTCGGCGCCCGCTTCGGAGACAGCGTCGCAGTGCTGCACTCGGCGCTGACGGAAGCCGAGCGCCGCGACGAGCGCGAACGCATCGCAGCCGGCGAGGCACGCGTCGTCGTCGGCGCACGCTCTGCGATCTTCGCGCCGGTGCCTGCGCTCGGCGTGATCTGCGTCGACGAAGAGCACGACGTCTCGTACAAACAGGAGTCGGACCCGCGTTACGACGCGCGCACCGTCGCCGCGAAACGCGCAGCCCTCGAAGGCGCGGTCGCAATCTTCGGCAGCGCGACGCCGCGACCGGAGAGCTGGCAGCGGCTCGAACGGCTCGAGCTCGGCCAGCGTCTCGGCGCACCGCTTCCGAGCGTGCGCGTGGTCGATCTTCGCCGCGAAGCCGGTTATCCGTTGTCCGCGCCGTTGCTCGCCGAGCTCGGCGCGATCGCGGAGAGAGGCGGCAAGGCGATCGTGCTCTTGAACCGCCGCGGCGTCGCGCCGGCGCTGCACTGCCGCGCGTGTGGCGCCTCGCGCCGTTGTCCGAGCTGCGACGTCGCACTCACGCTGCACCGCGACGGCGAGCTTCGCTGCCATCACTGCGGCTTCGCCGAGCCTGCACCCGATGTGTGTCCCGTCTGCGGCTCCAGCGAGCTTGCGCGCATCGGTGCGGGCACGCAGCGACTCGAGCGCGAGCTCGCGAAGCAGCTACCGGAGCTCGAGGTGCTGCGCCTCGACGCGGACACGACCGCGGATCCGGCGCACCTGCGCGACACGCTTGCGCGGTTCGCGGCAACCGATCGCGCGGTGTTGGTCGGCACGCAACTCGTCGCGAAGGGCCATCACTTCCTCGGCGTCGAGCTGGCCGCGGTCGTAGACGCAGACACTGGGCTCGGCTTGCCGGACTTCCGCGCGGAGGAGCGAACCTTCCAGCTTCTGACGCAGCTCGCGGGCCGGAGTGGGCGTGAGGCGCCTGGTCGCGTGCTCATCCAGACGTTCCAACCCGAGTCGCGTGCCGTGTCGCTCGCCGCGCGCCACGACGTCTCGAGCTTCCTCGACAGCGAGCTCCGGCGCCGCGAAGCGCTCGGCTACCCGCCGTTTCGCCATCTCGTGCGGATCGTCTGCAGCGGAACCGAAGCACGAGCGACGGAACGCGCGCTCGCCGAGCTCAAGGCCGGCCTCGGCGACGACGAGCTGCTCGGCCCGGCGCCGCTCCTTCGTCTACGCGGACGCCACCGCGCGCAGCTCGTGGCGAAGACGGAGCAACCGCGGCGCCTCGCCGCGCGCGCCGCGTCGCTGCTCGCCGCCGCCGCACCTGCAATGCGCCGCGCCGGTCTCGCGGCCGTCGTCGACGTCGACCCGCAAAGCCTCCAGTAGTCGTGCGAGGCTACGAGGCTCTTCGCGTCGCGAGGGCGTAGTCCGCCGGGAACCGTTCGAGGATCCACGCCGCGTCGAGCGGCTCGCGCCGGTACGGGCGGCCGCCGATCTTCACGAAGTCGCGCGTGCGCGGATCCATCGGCAGCTTCGCCTCCGCCGGGAAGTTCCGGTTGTGGCGGTCGATCAACTCGTTCACCTGCGCGAAGCTCCACTGCTCTGCGACCGCACGCCACTCGGTCGCGAAGTCGTCGCCGTCTCGCTCGTCGGCGAGCGCGTGCCAGGCCTCGGCGAGCTGCTGCTCGTGACGCGCGACCTCGTCCTCGATCGCGCGCAGCCTGCGCATCCACGCAGTGGGTCCGCCGAGTGCGAGCACGCCCGCTTGAGCATCGGGCCGGAAGTTGCGGAGCCGCTGTCGTAGTGGACGCCCTTTGACGGGGCTCGTCGCGAGATCCTCCTCGAGCACGCGCCGCTCTTCGCGGTCGCGCGGCGTCTCCGGAGCGATCGCCCCCTGCGCCATGATCTCCTTCAACTGTCGTGGATCCACCACGCGCTAGTGTGCCGCACGATGGCGGATGCTCACGGCGAGGTGCTCGAGGAGGAACCCGGCGAGGCCGAGGACGCCGAGCGAGACGCTCGGCGGCGGCTCGCGCTGAGCCAGATCCGGCAGTACCCCGACGCGTCGCTACGGCTGAAGGCGAAGCCGGTCGAGACGTTCGACGAGTCGCTGCAGCACCTCGCCGAGCGGATGAAGATCCTGATGCACGACGCCGCCGGAATCGGGCTCGCTGCGACCCAGGTCGGAGTGTTGAAGCGGCTGTTCGTGTTCCAGCTCGAGGAAGACACCGACCTCGCGGTCGTCAATCCCGAGATCGCGGAGCGCGGCGACGAGCTCGAGACTGCGGACGAGGGCTGCCTTTCGCTGCAAGGCGTGACGATTCCGGTCGAGCGCGATCTCAAGGTCACGCTCGTCGGCGTCGACGAGCACGGCGAGCCGGTGCGGCTCGAGCTCGAAGGTCACCCGGCAAGGATCGTCCAGCACGAGCTCGACCACCTCGACGGCGTCCTGATCATCGATCGGACGACGCCCGAGGCGCGACGCGAGGCGATGGCGACGCTCCGCCCGCGCATCCTCCTCGCGTGAGCCCGTGAG
>JBKPRX010000127.1:0-7306 GCA_046734795.1 Actinomycetota bacterium | reverse complement strand
GGCTCTCGCTTCGCTCGCGACCGAGCAGCTCGAGCTGCAGCGCGACCGACTGCACGCACGTGAGCTCGGGCGACAGAGCGCGTGCGTAGTGCTGATCGAGCATGCCGAGGTTGGCCGCGCGGAAGCGCGCGAGAGTCCGTTCGCTCTGGCTCGTCAGCTCGAGTCCGAGGACGCGCACGATTCCGGCGCTCACACGATCGAGGCCACCGAGCGTTCGGAGAAGCGTCGTCTTGCCCGAGCCGCTCGGCCCGAGCACGACGACGATCTCGCCACGCTCGACCTCGAGCGTCAGACCCTGCAACGCCGCGACTGCGCGCGCGCCGGTCCCGTGGATCCGGAAGCCGTCGCGGATCTCGACCGCGAGCGTCACTCGGCGCTCCACGCTCCGCGCGTTGGGACGTCGCCGCGGAAAGCGGTGCGCGCGGACAGCTCGGCTGCGAGCGCGGCGAAGACGAGAAGCAATCCGATCGCAGCGGCCGCGAGTTCCCACGCGGGCTCGACGCGAAGCGGCAGCTCGGGCGCCTCGCTCGTCGAGCTGACCCGGACGAGCGAGGCGACGAAGACGGAGAGCGCGAGGCCGAGCACGGCGCCGCACAACGCGCCGAGCACGAGCAGGATCGCGCCGCGGATGCGGAGGTGCTGGCGAAGCGTCGCGGGCGCAACGCCTTGGGCCTCGAGGTCGAAGAGCTCGCCACGCTCGTCGCGCAGCTCGCTCGTGACAGCAACCCAGAACCCGAGTGCCGCCAGCGCGAGCGCGACGATCGCGGCTGCTGCGAGCGTCGCCTCGGTCGCGCGCGCAAGCGGATCGTGCTCGAGCCGGCGCTGCAACGATCGGCGCGAGTCGACCTCGAACGGCCGCGCGCGTTCGGCAATGCGCGTCGCCGCGCCCGCTGGGGCAGCGAGCCACAGCTCCTGTGCCGCACCCGTTCCAGGGGCATCCGCATCGAGCGCGGTCGCGAGCTGCGATTGCTCTGCGACGACGAACTCGCCCTCGTCGTGATGGATCGTCGGGAACCGTGCGGCGACGGCGACCACGCGCGCAAGAACGTGCGCGTCTTGGAAGTCCAGCGACACGACGCGGCTCGACCCAAGGGCCCGCGCAATGCCCTTGCTGACGAGGATCGGGACCGCATGCTCGTCGGTCGCCTCGTGCGGGCGCAGGATCAACGCGTCGCCGCCGGTGAACGTGTAGCGGAGCTTCGCGCCCTCACCAGCTCCGCCGCGAGCGCGCCATCCCTGCCACCCCGTCACGACGTGCGCACCGCCGGCCGAGGTTGAGGCGAGGAGCGGACCGAGCGTGAGTCGACCGGCTGCGCCCGCAGCGCGGCCGCCCTCGGCCTCGCTGTGCTCGAGCGACGCCGCTTCGGATTCCGTCAGCGCGATCTCGACGGCAACGATGCGTCTGATGCGAGCCGGCACTCGCGTCCTGAGCTCCGCGTTGGCTACCGCGGTCCCGAGACCGAGCCTCCGGATCGCGCCGTCCGCGTCCTCGGCGACGAGCGTGAGCTGCACGGGCACGCCGTCGACGTGCGTGTGCAGTCGGAGCGTCGTCGCGTCCGCGGGAACCGTTGCGCCGCGTAGTCGCGCGGCTCCGAACCTGCCGAGTCGTGCGGCGAGCTTCGCCGGCGACTGAGCCGCGAAGTCGGAGCGCCAGCGCAACGTCCGCAACGCAGCGAGCGGCACCCCGAGCACGGTCGCGGAGGTGATCGTCGCTCCCGTCCCCGGCAGATCGGCATTGGTACGGAGCACGGGGTAGACGCGCGCAACTTGCTCGAGTTGGCGACGCGTCCGCGGATCTGCCGGCGACGCGAGCGACGAGCCGGGGCGAACGGTGTAGTCGAGCGGCACGTCGAATGCCGCCGCGTCCGACGCGCCTTTCACGAGTGTCGCCCGGTAGCTCGTCGCGAAGAGCGCGAGTCCAACGGTGACGACGACGAAAGCGACCGTCGTCACCGTCCGCGCCGGTGCGCGAGCAAGCGCGAGCGCCGCGAGGCGCAGGGCGAGCGATCGGCGCCGGGACAGGCGCTCAACGCCGCGCATCAGCGGACCGACGAGACGTGCGACTGCGACCGCCGCGACGAGACATGCAAGCCCGGGAAGGAGGAGCAAGAGCGTCCGGTCGCTGCCGGAGTCGATCGTCTCGGGTCGCGCGGCGCCGCGACTTGCCGCGACGACCACGATGCCGGCCGCTGCGAGCGCGACGACGTCGAGCACGCGTACGCGCCCGCCCGCGCCGCCGCCGATTCCCGCGAGCACGACCGCAACTGTTGCGACGACGAAGACGGCGGCGAGCGCGGCGATCGCGGAGGGCGTTCCGAGCGAGTGCGAGACAACCGTGCCCGCGGGCAGCCCGGCCGCGTGCGCGACGACTGCGGCAATCGCGGTGCCTGCGCCGATGCCGACGAGCCACCCGGCGGCGGTGATCGCGGCGACCTCGACGACCGCGGCGAGCCACACCTGCCAGGTGCGCGCGCCGCGCAGCACGAGCCTGCGTCGCTCGCTCGCTTGGCCGCGGCGCAGTCCCATCGCCGCGACGAGCGCAAACCCGAGCAAGAGCGCGCTCACCTCGCCGCCGACGAGCGCAAGTCGATGCGACGCGACGCGCCCGCGCGCGCGAGCGGCGAGTAACGCGTCGTCCGGGCCGGTGAGCCTGAACGTCGGATCCGTCAGCTCGAGCGCAGCCGCGGCTCGCGACTCGCGCGCAAGCAACGGTGGGATGCCCCAGACGTGGAGGCGGCTTGGATCGAGCCGCTGCACCCAGCTGTCGATGCGGAAGAAGCTCGCAAGCGACGGAAGGCGTGCGAGGCTCTGGACACTCGGCGCGAGAAGCAACGGCGCGTGCTCGTTTTCGCCCGCAGTCGCGAGCGGGCCGAACACGGCGTCGTCGCGGAGCGTGCCGGTGCCGACACGCACGACGGCGATGCCCGCCTCAGCAAGCACGCCTCGTCCGCCCGTGCCGATTTGCAGCACCTCGCAACGCTTGGGCGTGCACGTCCGGGGCAGGCGGCCGGCCTCGACCCGGACTGCCTCTGCGAGTCGATCCACCGCCGCCAGCCGAACGAGCTCGCCGTCGATCCGGAGGGTTCGGAAGAGCACGGCGCGACGTACCGGCGTCGGCGCAAGCGATTTCAGAACGCGCCGTGCGACGCGGTCGTCGCGTCGAGTGTCGACGGCGCTCGCTGAGAAGAGGTCGAGCCGGAAAGTCTGCTCCGCCGGGGGCAGCTCCTCGACTGCACGCCGCACGGCCTGGTCCTGCGAGGTCACGTTCGCAGCGAGGACGCCGGCGAGCATCGCCGTTGCAGCGATCACGCCGGCGGCGACGAGCAGCGCGCGCCCGGGTTGCGCGCGGACGCGCGCAAGCGCAACCGTGAGCGGCGCACGGGCGGTGTTCACGCGGACCCTCGCAGCTTGCGCTGGCGATAGGCGCGCGTCTTGCGGCGGTTGCCGCAGATCGCCATCGAGCACCAGCTCGCCGACCGGTTGCGCGAGTAGTCGTAGAAGAGCCACGTGCATTGCGCGCAAGGCTTCAGCCGCTCCCAGGTCCCGTCGAGCATCGCGCCGAACGCGATCGCGACGAGCTCACCGAGCGCACCGTCGAAGCCGCGCGCGGTGGGCCGGACCTCGACCGTGCCGTCCGGCCGCAGCTCGACTGTGAGCGCAGCCGCCCGCGCGGTGTCGTTGATCGTCGCGCGTGCGGCGCCCGCGACCCCCTCGCCGCGGTTTCCGCGCGCGAGCGCGCGGAGCGCCTCGCGCAACTCGAGTGCGCGAGCTAGATCCCGCGCGCGCGGTGCAGAGCCGAGTTCGATTCCGTGCTCCGCGAGCCAGTCGCCGAGTTCGGCCGGCGTTCCCAGCCACTCGCGATCGTGCTCGCGGTCGACTGTGTTCACGAACTGCTGGACTGTGCTGAGCGGGGCCGGGGCGAGCTTGGGCAGGTCGTACCGGGCCACGACACCATCAATACCACTTCGGCGGTGTCGCTGCCGATCTGGCACAGATCCGGCACGAACGCGTGCGAACGACCTGGCTAGCGTCGCCACATGCTCGCACGTGCGGTTACCCATGCACTCGTCGGGCTCGAGGCGCGGCGGGTCGAGGTCGAGGCGCACATCCAAAACGGCGCGCCCGCCTTCGCCATCGTCGGCCTTGCCGACCGCGCCTGCCAAGAGGCGCGCGAGCGCGTGCGGAGCGGAGTCGCGGCGGCGGAGCTCGAGTTTCCGAGCCGGCGGCTGACGGTCAACCTCGCGCCGGCGGAGCTACGCAAGGAGGGCTCGGGGTTCGACCTGCCGATCGCGCTCGCCGTGCTTGCCGCGTCGCGTCAGCTTCCGGTCGACACCCTCGATTCGCACGCCGCGGTTGGTGAGCTCGCGCTCGACGGTCGCGTCAGGCGCGTCGGCGGTGTGCTCGCGGTGGCGGAGGGGGCGACGCGGTCGGGATTCGATCGCATCCTGTGCGCGCCGGAGGCGTGTGCGGAGGCTGCGCTCACCGGCATCGAGCCTGTGCCCGTCCGGCACCTCGCGGAGGCCGTCGCCTACCTGCGAGGCGAGCGAGCGCCGGAGCCGTTCGTTCCGCCGCCGCAAAACGGCGCGCATCCTCCTCGGGCACCCGATCTTGCGGAAGTTCGCGGCCAGGAACGCGCGCGGCGTGCGCTCGAGCTCGCCGCGACCGGCGGCCACAATCTCCTGCTCGCCGGGCCACCCGGCACCGGCAAGACGATGCTCGCGCGCAGGCTGCCGGGCATCCTGCCGCCGCTGACACCCGCCGAGGCGCTCGAGGCGACGCGCATCCACTCCGTTGCCGGACTCGTCTCGTCGACGCAGCCGCTGATCGCGGAGCCGCCGTTCCGCGCCCCGCACCACAGCGCGTCGACCGCTGCGATCGTTGGGGGTGGGCCGCGGTTGCGACCCGGCGAGGCGAGCCTCGCGCATCACGGCGTCCTGCTACTCGACGAGCTGGCCGAGTTCCATCGTCCTGCGCTCGAGGCGCTGCGACAGCCGCTTGAGGACGGCGAGGTCGCCGTCGCGCGCGCCGCGGGGCGCGTCGTCTTTCCGGCTCGGTTCCAGCTCGTCGGCACGATGAATCTATGCCCGTGCGGTGCGCGCGGCGATCCGGCCGCCGAGTGCTCGTGCTCGGCGCAGCGGCTCGCGCGCTACCGCGACAAGCTCTCGCGCGCGCTCCTCGATCGCTTCGACTTGGTGGTGGCGATCCCGCGTCCGCGCGGGATCGAGCTCGCTGCTGCGCCGTCGGAAGCATCGACCGTCGTCCGCGAGCGTGTCGTCGCGGCGCGCGAAAGGCTTGCGAGTGCGAGGCCTCGAAGGACGAGCGAGGCCGACGAGCTGCTCACGCGGGCGGTCGAACGCGTGCCGCTTTCCGGTCGCGGCCGTGCGCGAGTCGCGCGAGTCGCGCGCACGATTGCCGCGCTTGCCGGAGTCGAGCGTGTCGCAGCGGAGCACGTCGCGGAGGCGCTCTCGTATCGCTCGCCAACCGAGCTACCGCAGTGACACGCATCCTGCGGAAGCACGAGCTGCCGCCTCTCCTGCGCGCGATCCACGATCCGCCGCCGGTTCTTCACGTTCGCGGCGATGCGGAGCTCGACGTGCTGGAACATGCAAGCGTTGCGATCGTCGGCGCGCGCGCGTGCTCCGGCTACGGCGCGCACGTCGCGCGCTGGCTGGGACGCGAGCTTGCAGCGGCAGGCGCGGTCGTCGTGAGTGGCCTCGCGCGCGGGATCGACGCGGAAGCTCATCGCGGCGCGCTCGAAGCGAACGGCGTCACCGTCGCCGTCCTCGGCTGCGGAATCGACCGCGACTACCCGGCGGCGCATGCTGCGCTCGCGCGAAAGATCTGCGAGCGCGGCCTCGTGCTGTCGGAGTATGGGCCCGGCGTCGAGCCGGCGCCGTGGCGTTTTCCGGCCCGTAACCGCGTCATCGCGGGTCTCTGCGCAGCGACAGTCGTCGTCGAAGCGCGCGAACGAAGCGGCGCGCTCATCACCGCCGACTTCGCCCTGGAGGAGGGGAGAGAGGTGCTCGCGGTGCCGGGCGAGATCACCTCGGCGCTCAGCGCGGGCACGAACGCGCTGCTACGCCTCGGGGCGACGCCGGTGACATCGCCTGCCGACGTGTTGGAGGCGATCGGCCTCGATCCGGCAGCCTCACGTCGGCAAGAGGCGCCGCCGGACGGCCGGGCTGCTCAGCTTCTGGCGATTCTCGAGGAAGCTCCCGCGACTGTCGACGCGCTCGTACGGCGCTCGGGCCTCGCCGCCGATGCGGTTGCAGTCGCGCTGACGGAGCTCGAGCTCGGCGGCTTCGTAAGCGTCATCGACGGCGTCTACCGCGCGGCTGCCTCATCCTCGCAGGCGACGTTGACGTAGCCCGACCGAAACGGTCGCGCCTCTCCCGAGTGCTCGTCGTAGGCGTGGCGCCACACGCAGCCGGTGTCGTTCGTCAGGAGGTGAATCGACACCGAGGTCTCCGGTGAGGTTGTGCGCACGCGGTGGATGTCGTCGCGTGGCGGGATCAACACGTAGAAGTCGCCGGGCGACAGCGCACGGCTCTCGGCGAGCTCGAGTGCCTCGTCGCGCTGCGCGTAGATCTCTTCGTCCTGCGTGCCTCGGTACAGGCCGACGAGCCCCCACGCGAGATGGTCGTGAATCGGCGTTGCGGCGCCCGACGGCACGACGAGCGAGAAGAGCGAGAGCGAACCGTCGGCCGCGCGGTAGAGCGACCACTGCCCGATCCCGCCGCCCATGCCGCTCTCGGGTGCCGATTCTTGGAACCGTGCCGGCAGCCACCCCGGATCCGCGAGCAGCTCGGCGAAGCGCGGCCTGATCAGGTCGCAAGCCTCTTCCGGTGACGACGCACGCGCGATCGTGTCTTGCACGTCGCTTACGAACGCGCGCACGACGTCGGTGTCGAGGACGAACTCGTCACTCATCCGAGCGGCGAACTGTGCCAGGCCTCAATAGCCGGTGCCAAAGCCTCCGCGTGGAACGGTCGCAAGCACCTGTTGCTGGTAGTACACGGGCCCACCTTCTTGCGCCGTGACGTCCGACGGGTAGTGCGTCGAGACGAAGAGCGCGTAGATGTTCCCACTCGAGATCGCGAGTCCGAAGTAGTCGCCGATGAACCCGCCCCCGTTCGGGCAGGGATCCAATGCGGCTGCGCACGGGTACTGCGAGAGCCCGCCGACGCGCTGCGCCGGTTGCTCGGGATCCCAGGTGAACTGCGTGATGCGTGCGTTCGAGCCTACGGCGACAGCGCCGGCGCCCGAGTCCTTGTAGGCCTGCAGGGTCACGTCGATGCAGAAGTTC
>JBKPRX010000126.1:0-4597 GCA_046734795.1 Actinomycetota bacterium | reverse complement strand
GAGCTCCGCGGCTTCGGGCGACGAGACGCGGTGGATCGTGTCGATCGCGCTGCCGTAGAGCTCGGCCGCTCGCTCGGTGCACTCGGGCGTGATGCCGCCGACGACCTTCGGCACCGTCTTCGTCGTCCAGTCGACGCGGCCCGGATCGACGCGCTCGGGCGAGAAGGCGAGGTGGAAGTCGGTGCCGGCGGTAAGACCGCTCGCTTCCTCGAGGACCGGCAGCACTTGCTCGCGCGTCGTGCCCGGGTACGTCGTCGACTCGAGGACGACGAGGTGACCGCGACGAAGCCGCCTCGCGATCTGCCGGACGGCCGAGACGACGATCGAGAGATCGGGCTCTCGCTGCTTCGAGAGCGGTGTCGGGAGCGCGATCAAGATCGCGTCCGTCTCCCGCAGGACGTCGTAGTCCGTCGTCGCGGAGAGACCGTTCTCGACGAGCTTCGCGAGCTCCTCCGAGGGAACGTCCTCGATGTAGCTCTCCCCGCGGTTGATGGCGTCGACACGCTCTTGCGCCACGTCGACGAGCACGACGGAGCAGCCGGCGTCCGCGAAGACCTGAGCAAGCGGTAGGCCGACGTAGCCCGCTCCGACGATTGCGATCTCGGTGCTCATAACGAGGAGAGGCTAGCGGCGAGCACGGCCGCTATTCGTTCCGAGGCGTGCCCGTCGCCGTACAGCGTTGGGCGCTGCGCAGGCATCCGTGCGGACGCGACCGCGGCGACCAACCGGTCTGGGTCGTCGTCGACGAGCACGTTGGCACCGAGCTCGACGGTGTCCACCCACTCCGTCGAGGGGCGCGGCGTGACACACGGCACGCCGTACCAATACGCCTCTTTCTGCAGGCCACCGGAGTCCGTGACCACGACGCGTGCCTGCGACACGAGCGCCGTCATGTCGAAATACGGCAGCGGGTCGACGAGGCGAACGTGCTGCGCAAGCGCAGGCAAGCGAGTGCGGGTGCGCGGATGCGCTGGGAACACGACCGGCTCTTCGATCCTGTCGAGACCACTCGCAATTCGCGCGAGTCGCGCCGCCTCGACGTTTGCCTCACGGTGAATCGTCGCAACGACATAGCCGCCGGGCTCGAGCTCCAGCCGTTCGAGGATCGTCGACCGCTCCTGCGCGAGCGGCGCAAACCGAAGCGAAGCGTCGGCCATCACGTCGCCTACGACCTCGACCCGGCCGGGTACGCCCTCGTCAGCGAGCGTCGTTCGTGAGCGCTCATCGGGACAGAAGAGCAATGTCGAGATCCGGTCGACTTCGACGCGGTTTCGCTCTTCGGGCATCGACCAGTCGCCGCTCCGCAGGCCCGCTTCGACGTGCGCAGCCCCGACGCCGGCTTCGACCGCAGCCCGCGCCCCGGCAAGCGTCGAGTTCGTGTCGCCGAAGACCAGGACCCAGTCTGGACGCTCGTGCTCGGCGGCCTCGACGATCGCCGGAAACATGACGTCCGCATCCGCGGTGTGGAGCTCGAGGTTGTAACGCGGCTCCGGCAGTTCAAGCTCTTCGAAGAAGACGCGGGAGAGCTGCCTGTCGTAGTGCTGACCGGTGTGCAGCGTCACCTCGTCGATAGCACTTGCGCGCAACGCAAGCGAAAGCGGTGCGGACTTGATGAACTGCGGCCGGTTTCCGACGATCGTGAGCACTTTCACCGGCGCTACAATGCCGACCCCGCGGGCCGTTAGCTCAGTTGGTAGAGCAGGGGACTCTTAATCCCAAGGTCGAAGGTTCGAATCCTTCACGGCCCATCGCAGAAGTACCTGCAAAGCGGGACTTCTTTTCAACGACTCGGATGTCTGCGTCCGCGGGTGGAGTACGGGCGGAGTACGGGACTTCGCGCCTCAGACAGGGAACGCGCCTTCCATCTTTGCGGCCTGAAGCTTCCGCTCGGCGCGCTCCCAGTGCCCGTAGATGTCGGTTGTCACTTCAAGGTCGAGCGACCGAGGTGCCGGGAGAGCCACGTGATCCGTGCCCGCGTTCGAGTGCGCGCTTGGCGAACGTGTGCCGGAAGCTGTGGAACGTTCGCTTCTCGAGCGTTGGCCCGATCCGTGGGATGCCGGCGCGGGCCATCGCGGGATAGAGATGGCGGCGGAGCACGACAGACGGATCCAGGAAGGCCGCGCCGTGCGCACCTGGGAAGATGAGGCTCTGACTACTCCCGCTCCGTTGTTCGGCCTGCAGTCGACCGAGCAGTGCGACGACATGCGCGATCAGATCGACGTCACGCCGTTCGCGGTTCTTCGGCGTCCCGATCGTCCCGCTCGTACGACTCCGGCGAACACGGATGACCGCCTGCTCGAGATCGACGTCACACCAGCGAAGAGCGAGCAGTTCTCCTTGCCGCATTCCTGTCTTGAGCGCGACCAGACACAGCGACCGGTACGGCTCCTCGCGGACGTCGCAAAACAGGCGAGGCAGCTCATCGTTTTCGCAGGCGCCCAACACGCGCAGATGGTTGGCGCGAGTCGAGGGCGAACAGCCCCGCTCGCGCAGGAGCATGTTGCTTTATTCCGCCGGAATGCAGGCTTCGAGCCAGATCGGTCCTAGGTCGCTGCGTTTACCCGGAACACGTGGCATCGCCGCGGAAGCCCGACGCTTGCAGAACGCTTGCAGCGCGAGCCGATTCCGGGGCCGCCGATCTTGGCAGCGGGCGCTTCGCGGGTCACAATCGCCACATGGGCAGATGCAGCGGGTCAAGGCCGTGACGATCGCGTCTGCGTCGCAAACCGTCGTCGGCCGCGACGCCGAGTTGGATGCGATCAGGGAGTTCTTCGAACCGCGCCTCGAGCGGCCCCGCGCTCTCCTCCTGGAGGGCGAGGCCGGCATCGGAAAGACGACGCTGCTCGCAGCCGCCGGCGAAGAGGCGCGGCATCGCGGCTGGCATGTCCTCGGCTGCAGGCCGGCCGCGGCCGAGGCACAGCTCGCGTTCGCGGCACTCGCGGACGCACTCGGCGAGGTTCTGGACGATGACTTGACGACGCTCCCCGAGCCGCAGCGAGGGGCACTGCTCGGAGCGGTCCGGCGTGCCGGGACGGACGTCGACCGGCTCGCGCTCTCGATGGGCGTCCTCAACCTTCTCCGGGGGCTTGCACACGGCGGCCCGATCGTGGTCGTCATCGACGACGTGCAATGGCTGGACGAGCCGTCGGCACGTGCATTCGCGTTCGCGCTTCGTCGACTTGCGGACGAGCAGGTCGCCGTGATCGCCTCCTACCGGGAAGGCGAATCGATTTCGCCGGCGTTCGGGGAAGCGACACGCGCTATTGGACTCTCGCGTCTTCCCGTTCGCGCTCTCTCGCTCGGCGCAATCGCGCGAATCGTCCGCGCGCAACTCGCCGTGTCGTTCAGCCGACCCGTGCTGCTTCGGATCTACGACGCGGCAGGCGGAAACCCGTTCTTCGCGCTCGAGCTCGCACGGGCCGCCGCTGACGCAGCCGAGCGTGGCGCCGTTCTGGCCATTCCGGAGTCGCTGCGAGAGCTTGTCGGAATTCGGCTGGCCGCGCTTCCGGACGAGACCCGCGCAGCGTTGCTCGTTGTCGCGGCGCTCGGGCAGCCGCAGAGCTCGGTCGTGGCCGCCGCGGTCGAGGATTGGGAGGACGCGGTCGCCCCCGCGGTCGACGCAGACGTCCTCGAGCTCGTCGGCGGTCGTGTTCGTTTTACGCATCCGCTCCCCGGTTCGGCGATCTATGCGGACGCTCCGGAGCATCGCCGCCGAAGCGTCCATCGCGCACTCGCCGAGATCGCAGACGAGCCTGAGCAGCGCGGCTGGCATCTTGCACTCGCGACAGAGCGGCCGAACGAGCGCGTTGCGACGAAGGTCGCAAGCGCTGCGCTCGCCGCTGCGGCCAGGGGCGCGCCCGAGACAGCGGCGGAGCTCGCGGAGCAAGCGCGCCGTCTGACGCCGCCTTCCCAGCTCGACCTTCGCGCGGCGCGCGCGCTCGACGCCGCCGTGTATGCGTGGTCGGCGGGCGACGCAAAACGCAGCGAAACCATGCTGCTCGAGCTGATCGAGTCGCTGCCGCCGTCGCCGGTCCGTGCGTCTGCACGGCAGCTGCTCGTCAAGATCGTGGACGACGTCGAGGAGACGCTCAGGCACCTCGATCTCGCGCTCGAGGACGCCGCCGGCGCTCCAGCGATGGAGGCGTCCGTACTGAACTTGCGCGCCCGGCAGCGCATGTGGGGCGGCGATTTCGCTGGGGCGATCGCGGACGCGCAAGCGGCCGCCACCCACGCGGCCGCGGCCGGTTCCGCGGCGGAGCTCGCCGTCGCGCTGGGTCGCCAGACGCATGCGCGGGTGTTCGCGGGCGAGCCGGTTGCGCACGAGCTTCTCGGGCGAGCCGTCGCACTGGAGCGCAGTCTCGACGAGCGCATCCCGGTCGGCGAGAGCCCGACCCGCGTTCGCGGTGTGTGCGCTCTCTGGGACGACGACCTCGAGACCGCGTGGAGGTTGCTTACGTCCGTCGACCAGCGCGCGCAGGCTCGTTCGGAAAGCTGGCGCGCGATCGTGCTCTACACACTCGCCGAGGTCGAGCTGCGCCGCGGACGCACACGCGAAGCACTCAGAGCCGTCGAGGAGGCGACCGAGATCGCGGAGTAC
>JBKPRX010000125.1:0-10752 GCA_046734795.1 Actinomycetota bacterium | reverse complement strand
CTTGCGTCGCTCGTGTACCTGACGTGGTGGGCGATCGACAAGTCGGACTTGAGCGCGTTCTGGTCTGCGCCGGGGAAAGGCGGCTTCCCCACGTTCTGGCAGGGCTTCGACCTGATGCTCGCGAGCGTGATCTCGTGGACGCCGCTCGCCGCGGACTACACGCGCTTCGGCCGGAACACGCGCACGTCTTTCTGGGGCGCGAGCCTCGGCTATCTCCTGCCGGTCATGTGGTTGTACGCGCTCGGCGTGCTGCTCCTGCTTGCGCGTGACATCTCCGACCCGGCGCAGCTTCCGACCGCGGTCGTCGCAGGCGGGCTCGTCTCGGTGCTCGCACTGCTCGCGGTGACCGTGGACGAGAGCGACGAGGCATTCGCGAACGTCTACTCCGCCGCGGTGTCGATGCAGAACGTCGCAACCCGAGTGCCGCAACGCGCGTTGATCGTGCTCAGCGCAACGCTTGCAACGGTCGGCGCGTTCGTACTCGACCTCTCGGACTTCTCGACGTTCCTTTTCCTCCTCGGCTCGTTCTTCCTGCCGCTCTTCGGAGTGCTCCTTGCGGACTGGCTGCTCGCAGGGGCGCACTACACGCGCGAGCGAATCTTCGACGGCCCACGCGTGCGCGTCGAGATGGTGATCGCGTGGCTCGTCGGCTTCGGGCTGTACCAATGGCTCTCGCCACAGGGACCCGCGTGGTGGCAGCACGTCGTTGCGCACACGAACCCGGCGCCGATCGACTTCACCGCTTCGCTGCCGAGCTTCGCAGGCTCGTTCGGCCTCGCGCTCGTTCTCGGGCTCCTCGTCAGGCACGCGCCTGCGCCGATGCCTGCCGGCGCGCGAGAGTAGATTTCGCGCCCGTGCCGGCGCTCGCAGTCATCGGATCTCTCTCGAGCGACCGGATCGCCGGCAAGCCGCCGCAGCTCGGCGGCGGCCCGTGGCACGCCGGTCGGGCGCTCAAGCTTCTCGGCCGCGAAGGACGAATCGCAGCCAAGTGCGGCCAGGCCGAAAGCCGCCAGGCTCTCCTCAAGCTCGAGGGCCTCCGCCTGCCGCTCGCCCTGACGACGCGGGGCGAGACGACGGCGTTCTCGTTCGACTACGAAGGGGGGACGCGCCACATGACGGTCGATGCGATCGGCGAGCCGTGGACACCGGACGACGCCGTCGCGTCGGTCGAGCGCGCAGAGTGGGTGCACGTCTCGCCGCTTCTGCGCAGCGACTTTCCGGCCGAGACGATCGCCGCGCTTGCGACCGGCGGTCGGCGGCTTCTTCTCGACGGCCAAGGTCTCGCCCGCGTGAGCCGCAAGGGACCGCTCGCACTCGACGGCGATTTCGATCGCAGTGTCCTCGAGCACGTATCGATGCTGAAGCTCGCCGAAGAGGAGGCGATCGCCCTCGTCGGAAGCGTCGACGCTGCGCCCGAGCTCGGCGTCCGCGAGACGATCGTCACGCGCGGGGTGGAAGGCTGTCTCGTCTTCGACGGCAAGGACGTCGAGCACGTGCCTGCGGCGGCGGTCGTCGGTGACGTCGATCCGACTGGCGCCGGCGACGCGTTCTCCGTCACATATATGTCGGCACGTTCGCGCGGACGCACACCCGCGCTCGCAGCCTGGCGCGCGACCGCGCTCGTGGCCGGTCTCCTCGCGCGTACCGCACGGTGATCGCCGCCGTCGAGACGAGTGAGGGCGTCCTGCTCATCGACACCGAAACCGATGTCGTGCTCGGTTCGGGCACCGAGCTACCGCAGTCCGAGGGGCCCGAGGTTCAGCTGCCGCGGGTCGTCGCCGCGGCTTCGGTCGGCGCGACGGTCGTCGCCGTGATCGACCGCCGACCGCCGCTCGCGATCTCGCACGACGCGGGTCGCACCTGGAAGGAAAGCGGCGGCGGCCTGCCGGTCGGGTTCGCGGTCGCAATCGCCGAGTCGGATCCCGACCTGATCCTCTATGCGGCTCGCAACAAGCTCTACGTCTCGACCGACGGCGGCACGTTCTGGCGGCGGCTCGAGCTCGAGCTGCCCGACATCCGCGCGATCGCCTGGCTCGACTAGAGCCGGAACTCGCCGCGCGCGACGATGACCGCGCCCCCGCCGACCTCGATCCGTGTCGCGCCCGCCGAGGCGTCGCCGTCGACGCGCGCGTAGAGCTTCGAGGGCCGGCCGACCTCCGCGCCCTGGGAAATCTCGATCTCGTCGCCCCAGGAGATGCGTTCGTGCCGCGCGAGATGGAGTGCGAGCGGCCCGGCCGCCGACCCCGTCGCCGGATCTTCCGGCACCCCGTCGGCCGGCGCGAACATTCGCGTCTTCCAGCGCGCGCCTGTGCCGGCGAAGACGTTGATCCCGAACGTCGCAGGCAGGTGCGCGAGCCGCTGGAGGTCCGGCGTGAGCGTCGCGACGTCGTCCTCCGAGCGAAGGCAGACGTACAAGTGCTGCAGGCCGTTGTCGTAGATCTCGACCGGAAGCTCTGACGCGGCGACCCCGAGCGCCCCGAGCAGCTCGTCTGTCGCCTCATAAGCCTTCACCGTCGGCAACGGCTGCTCCATACGACCGAACACGATGCGCGCACCGTCACGCTCGAGCCGGACCGGCACAGTCCCGTTGCCGGTCTCGAGCCGGATCTCGTCGAGCTGCAGCGGCGCGGCGAGCACGAACGCGGTTCCGAGGACCGGATGACCGGCGAACGGCACCTCGGTCGTCGGAGTGAAGATCCGCACGCGCGCATGACCGTCGGACTCGGCCGGAAGGACGAACGTCGTCTCCGAGAAGTTCGTCTCGCGCGCAAGTCGTTGCATCGTCTCGGTGTCGAGGCCGCGAGCATCCGTGAAGACGGCGAGCTGGTTGCCCTCGAGCGGCGTGTCCGTAAAGACGTCGCAAAGGACGTAGCGAAACGAGGCCACGGTGCGACTCTAGCCCGGCCCGTAATCCTTTTGTAAAGCCAGGTCTCTATGTTTTTCGAACCGGGTACGTAGCTTCATCGGACTACGAGATAGAGGCAGGAGGATCCCGATGAAGCCAACGAAAACCGCGCTCGGACGCCTCGTCGCGGCCGTAGGACTGACCGCTGCGCTGATCGTGCCGCTGACCCTGTTCAGCTCGATCGGCACCGCCCAGACGGCAGCGCAGGCGCAGTACGCGCCGACGAACACGACGCCGCCGAGCATCTCCGGCACGCCCGTCGAAGGCAACGTCCTGACGGCGAATCCCGGCGTCTGGACCGAGGCGGACGGATCGTTCACGTACCAGTGGCTCCGCTGCAACACGACGGGAGCCGCCTGTGCGGCGATCGCCGGCGCAACGCAGCAGACCTACACGCTCACCTCGGCGGACGTCGGCACCACCGCGCGAGTACGCGTGACGGCGAAGAACGCGAACGGGTCGACCGATGCGCAGTCGCCCCAGACAGCGCTCGTGCAGGCGAAGCCCGCGACGCCGCCGACGACCACTACGACGACGACTACGACGACGACAACCGTCCCGTCGTCGGGCAAGACGGTCCAGGCCGCAGGTGTCGCACTTCCGAGCCGGCTGATCGTCGACCGCGTGCGCTTCAGCCCGCGACGGCTCACATCGCGGTCTCCGTTCGTTGCGCGGTTCCACGTCGCGACCACGGGGGGCCAGTCGGTGCAGGGCGCGCTCGTCTTCGCGATCGGCCTGCCGTACAGCTGGTCGCACGCTGCCGGCGAGGTCTCCACCGACTCGACCGGCTGGGCCACGGTGCCCTTCAATCCGACGCGCAGCCTTCCGCTCCGTCACGGGACTTCGCTCGTCGTCTTCGTGCGAGCGCGCGTGCCGGGACAGAACGTCCTCGCCGGCGCCTCGACGCGGCGGCTCGTCCAAGTGACGGTCCGCTAGCACTGGCACACCCCGGAGCGAGTCGCGCCGCGCGGAACGTCGAGCGGCGCGACTCGCGCTTTGCGACCGGACTATCCTGGCGCGGTGTCAGCGATCCGCGTTGCCGATCTGCGCAAGTCGTATCGCGGGGTCGAGGCAGTGCGCGGCGTCAGCTTCGAGATCGGCGAGGGCGAGGTCTACAGCCTCCTCGGCCCGAACGGCGCGGGCAAGACGACGACGGTCGAGATCCTCGAGGGCTATCGCGAGCGCGACAGCGGCAGCGTCGAGGTGCTGGGCTGCGATCCCGCGCACGCACGACGTGACTTCCGCGAGCGGATCGGCGTCGTCCTCCAGCAGGCCCAGCTCTGGCCGAACCTGAGCGTGCGCGAGATCCACACGATGTTCGCGGGCTACTACGAGCGGCGCCGCGACGTCGACGAGGTGATCGCGCTCGTCGGGCTCGAGGAGAAACGCGACGCGAAGGTGAAGACGCTCTCGGGTGGGCAGAAGCGCCGCCTGGATCTCGGCGTCGCGCTCGTCGGCGATCCGGACTTGGTGTTTCTCGACGAACCGACGACCGGTTTCGATCCCGCTGCACGCCGCGCGGCTTGGGAGATGATCCGGTCTCTGCGCACGCTCGGCAAAACCGTCCTCCTGACGACGCACTACCTCGACGAGGCGGAGCAGCTCTCGGACCGCGTCGCCGTCTTGCGCGAAGGCGTGATCGTTCGCGAAGGCACGCCGGCCGAGCTCACGAGCGATGCGTTGAACCCGGTCGAGATCCGCTACCGCCGTGACGGCACCGAGCACGTCGTGCACACCGCCGAGCCGACGCGCGTGCTCCACGAGCTCACAAGCGAGGCGCTTGCCGCCGGCGAGGAGCTCGAAGGGCTCGTCGTGCGGCGGCCGACGCTCGAGGACGTCTACCTCTCGCTCACGGCCGAGAACGAAGAATGAGGTTGTTCGCGCACCAGCTTCGCGCCGAGCAGCTGCTCTTCTGGCGCAGCCGCGAGTCGGCGATCTTCATCTTCATCTTTCCGCTGCTTCTGTTCCTGCTCCTCGGTGCGATCTACGCCGACGACGTCTCGCGCGGCGTGCCGGTGAAGTACTTGCTCGTCACGGGGATGATCGGGTACGGCTGCGCGAACACCGCGTTCGCGGGGCTCGCGATCACGCTCGTGATCCGGCGCGAGCAGGCGATCCTGAAACGACTGCGCGCTACGCCGCTCCCCGCGCTGACGTACGTCGCCGCAGTGCTGGGCTCGATGATCGTCGTGTTCGCGTTGCAGACGGTCGGGATCCTTGCGCTCGGCGAGATCGTCTACGGGACGAAGTTTCCGCCCGATGTCGCGTCGCTCGCCGCGCTCGTTGTGATTGGCACGGTCGCGTTCGCGTGCATGGGCGTGGGTGTGGCGGCGCTGATCCGCTCACAGGAAGGCGCGTCCGCGGTTGTGAACGTGATTCTCTTGCCGATGGCGTTCCTGACGGGCTCGTTCGGACCGACGCACCAGTTTCCGCGCTACCTCCGCGCGATCGGCGACGTGCTGCCGCTGAAGTACTTCATCGAGCTCGTGGAAGACACGTATGTCCGAAGCGACGCCTTCTGGTCGCGCCCGGCCGCGCTCGCGGTGCTCGCAGCCTGGGCGGCAGGCGGTCTCGTGGTCGCTTTTCGCCGCTTCCGGTGGGCGCCGGTGCAGGGTGGTTAGCGGTCCGACCGTTGCGGTTACGACCGAAGAATGATGGCTGAGCCCGAGATCGTCTTCCGCGTGCGCGAGCACGAGGAGCCTGCGATTGAGCTGCGTGTCAACTTCGGCGTCTTTGCCGGCCGACCGGCAACGCCGGCAGAGATCGACGACCTCGCACGTTCGCTCTCCACCGAAGTCTCGGAGTTCGCGATCGTCGCCGAGGATCGGCACGAGTTCGCGGACGCAGTCGAGGCGTCCGTCCATCTCGTGCGAATCGAAGTCTCGCGCGGCGCGGTCTCTGCCCCGGCCGACGAGCTCGCCCGTCGGCTCTTGGCACTCGCCGATGCGTGGGCGCAAGCGTGCATCGCCGAGCGCAGCGCCGAGATCGCCGAGCTCTAGCAGCGCGCCGAAGGCTGACCTAGGGTGCGCGCGTGAAGTCGCCCGTGAAGTCGTTCGTTTATCGGCGCGTTCGGCACGCGTACCAGGCGGTCCGGAATCGCCCGTACGCACGTGAGCGCGAAGCGATGCAGCGCCTTCTCTCTCGCTTCGTGCATCGCGGGGATCTCGTCTTCGACATCGGCGCGAATCGAGGCGACTACGTCGACGTGCTGCTCGGATTGCACGCGGACGTTGTGGCGGTGGAGCCGAACCCCGAGCTCGCGCAGCTCATTCGGTCGCGATATCGCGTCACCGTCGAGTCCGCTGCTGTGGGCGCGAGCGAAGGCGAAGTCGAGCTTCGGCTCGGTCGGTACGACGAGCACTCGACGATCTCGACGCGTTGGGTCGACACGATCGGCGAAGACCGCTTCGAGGGCAGCGTCCGCGTGCCGATGACCACGCTCGAGCGTTTGCAACGGCGTTACGGTCGCCCGGCGTTCGTGAAGGTCGACGTCGAAGGAGCCGAGCCGGAAGTCCTGTCCGGCATGGGTGAGCCCGTCGCAGCGCTGTCGCTCGAGTTCCAGCGAGCGGCACTCGAGCTCACGGCTGAAGCCCTCGCGCTCCTCGAGGACTACGCTTTCAACTACGTGCAGGCGCCTACAACGTCTTTTGCGCTCGCCGAAGACGTCGCGGCCGCGGAGTTGCTCGAACGGCTGAGGGCGATTCCGGACGAGACGGTGTACGGCGACGTGTACGCGGTCCGCAAGCGCGACTAGCGGATTCCCGCAGCCGTCAGCGCGAAGCTTGCGAGGGCGCGCGGGACTCGCTGCGCCTTGCGGATGGTCGCGTCGAGCGCGGTCGCGAACTCCACGAGGCCGTCTTCGGTGATCGTGAGCGGAGGCAGCGCCTTCACGACCGCGAGCTTGTGGCCGGCGACCTGCGAGAGGATCCGGTGCTCGGAGAAGAGCGGTGCAACGACGAGCTGCGCGAACAACCCCGGCTGCATGCGCTCCACGAGCTTGTACGAGCGGGCTCGCCTCTCCGGCTCGCCGAACTCGATCGCCCACATGAGACCGAGTCCGCGCACGTCGTGGACGACTTCGTACTCGTCCACGAGCGGCCGTGTGAGCTCGAGCAGCCGCGCGCCGAGCCGCGAGCTCGCTTCAACCAACGCCGCGTCGTCCAGCTCGCGCAGCGTCGCGAGGCCCGCGACCATCGCGAGCTCGTTCGGCGCGAAGGTCGATCCGTGCGCGACCGCGTTCTCCATCGAGTCGTAGACCGCCTCGTGCACTGCGCGCGACATGAGGAGCGCGCCGACCGGCACGTAGCCGCCGGACAGAGACTTCGCGACCGGCACGAGATCCGGCTCGAGCCCCCAGTGCTCGAACGCGAACATCGCGCCTGTGCGTCCGAAGCCGGTCTGCACTTCGTCGACGCAGAAGAGCGTCCCGTATTGGCGGCACAGAGCTTGCGCGCCTTCGAGGTAGCCGTCCGGCGGGAGGTTGATGCCCTTGCCCTGCACGGGCTCGACGATGAAAACGGCGACGTCCTCTCGTGCGAGCTCGCGCGCGAGCGCATCGAGATCGTCGAACGGCACGCGCGCAAAGCCCGGCAGCAAAGGCCCGAAGCGCTCAGTGAACTCGACGTTGCCGTTCGCCGAGAGCGACCCGAGTGTGAGTCCGTGGAACCCGTGGTCGACCGACAAGACACGCGCGCGCCCAGTTGCGGCGCGGCCGAGCTTCAGCGCGGCCTCGACAGCTTCGGTGCCGGAGCTCGTGAACTGCACGCGCTCGAGCCGTCCGCCGGCTCGGCGCAGCAGCTCCTGCGCCAGCAGACCCGGCAGCGCCGTGACACCGAGCTGCACCGAGCCCGGCAGGTCGAGCTCGAGGGCCTCGATGAGCGCGGCGCGCACCCGGGGGTTGTTGCGACCGACGTTGAACATCCCGAACCCCCCGAGGAGGTCGAGGAACCGGTTGCCGTCGGCGTCCCAGAGGTACGCACCATCCCCGCGCGCCCACGTGCGGTCGAAGCCGATCGTCTTCAGCACGCGGGCGAACTGCGGATTGATCGTCCGCGCCCAGAGCTCGAGCTCCTTGCCGCGCTGCGCGTCGATCAAGTCGACGAGGCGAATCCCGCTCACGCCGTGAAATCTACGCGGTCGAGACTCAGCCGCCTTCGAACGCGCGGCCGCACGTGACGAGGACGAGCTCGTCGCGGCCAGGAACCCACGCGCCCGACGACGCCGCGACGCTCGACAGCCGCGGAAGGCGGCCTCGCGTTCCGGCGACGGTCACGAACGGAGCGGCGGAGCTCACCGTGCCCTTGTCGGTCGCCCACGCGGGGTAGTTCCCATCGCTCGACCAGCCGATCGCGACGTCGCCCTGCCCGTTCTCCGCGCGAACTTCGCTTGCAGGACTGACACCCGCAAACGCGGCGAGGACGCCGGCGAGCGCTACCGCAAGGAGGGCTCGTCGCACACGGGAAACTCTCGCGGCGCGCTGTTCGAATCGTGTTAGAGCGAGGCGATGACTTTTCGCGTGCGGAGCAGTCGTAACCGCATAACCTTTCTCGAGACTCGAGACCGGAGGATCAAACGATGGCGCAGAACGTTCTCCTCGTCGGCACCCGCAAGGGCTGCTTCCTGCTCCTCGGCAACGGCGACCGAAACGGAGGCTGGGAGCTTCGCGGGCCCTTCTGCGAAGGGTGGCCGATCTACCACGCGATCTACGACCAGAACTCGGGCACGATCTTCGCCGCCGGCGCGAGCGAATGGCACGGGACCGCGATCTGGCGCAGCAGCGACCTCGGCGAGACCTGGGAGCATTCGAGCGAAGGGCTCGCCTATGCAGAGGACGCGCCGCGGAAGCTGACGAAGGTCTCCGGCCTGACCGCGGCGCACGGCCGCCTGCTTGCGGGCGGTGAGCCGGCCGGCATCTTCGAGAGCCGCGACGGCGGCGTCACCTGGTCGCTTCTGAGTACGATCGAAGGTCATCCGGATCGCGAGAACTGGAACGACCCAGGCAACCAGCCCCCGGGCCATCTCGGACTACCGGCGATCCTCCCGGACCGCGACGACGCAGCCCACTACTGGGCGACAGTTCAGGGCGTCGGCGTCTTCGAGACGACCGACGACGGCGCCACCTGGACACCGCGAAACAAGGGCCTTCGACGCGACTGGCCGGCCGACTACGACGAGATCTACTACTGCGTGCACAAGCTCGTGCGCTCGCCGATCGACGGTGATCGCTTCTACCAGCAGAACCACTGCGGCATGCACCGAAGCGACGACGGCGGCCATACGTGGACGGAGATCACCGAAGGCCTGCCGAGCGACTTCGGCTTCGCCGCAGCGACGCACCCGCACGACCGCGACACGTTCTACGTCATCCCGCTCGACCCCGGTCACGGGCGCGTCACACCCGACGGCCGTGTCGCGGTTTGGCGGACGCAGGACGCGGGCTCGTCGTGGCAGCGCCTCGACCGCGGCCTGCCGCAGCAGGACGCGCACCTCGGCGTGCTGCGCGAAGGAATGGCGATCGACAATCGCGACGACGCGGGTGTCTACTTCGGCACGAGCACGGGCCAGGTGTTCGCGAGCCGCGACGCAGGCGACACGTGGAGCGAGATCGCGAGCTACCTCCCGTCGATCTCGTCCGTCGAGGTCGCGGTGGTGGAGTGAAAACCGATGGCCGAGGTCCGATTGCCGCCGACACTGCCGCCGCTCTTCCCAGGGCTGCCGCGCAAGCTCGAGCTCGAGGCCGCGACGGTCGGTGACGCGATCAACCAGTTGGAGGAGCGCTGGCCGGGCTTTCGCGACCGGATCTGCGAGCCCGGTCCGGAGCTCCGCCACCACATCCACGTCTACGTGAACGGCGAGCGAGCCGAGCTCGACACGCCGATCGAATCGCGGTCGCGCCTCGACGTGATCGCCGCGATCACGGGCGGCTGAGACAAAAGAGAGGCAGGAGGCCCTCGCTGCGAGGGCCTCCTGCGTCGAACTTTCTAGCGCTCGCGGTACCCGGCCCCTCCGGGCCCGTAGTACCCGCCGAGCGAGCTGCGATACGAGTCGTCGCGATAGTTCTTCTCGTCGAACTCGGGCGCATTCTTGATCTCGTCCTTCGTCCGGTCGACAAAGACCGTCTCGGAATCGAGATCGACGTCGCGAATCACGCCTGCCGGCAGCATCACCTTCTTGCCGAAGATCCACGGGCCCGTGTCGACGACGATGAAGCTCGCTCCGACCTCGTTCGAAGCCTCGTCGACCTTGCCGATCCCGCCGTCGGTCGCTTCGACGCTGAACCCCGTGAGATCGTTCTGCATCCACGTGCTCTCGCGATAGACCCACACGTCAGCGGTTGCCATCAAGCACCCCTTCCTCGGAGACAGTGGTCTCTCTTCTCCATCGCCGCCGCGGCGGTTCCTAAACGACGGGTTACGACGTGGGCGTCCGGGGAAGACGCCCACGCCGTCGCGGCAGGCCGCTAGTTGTCGTCGTTTGCAGCCGCCATCGCCGCTGCGTCATCCGGGCTGAGACGAACGACGACCTCGCAGCCACGGATCGTCGCCGGGTCGTTCGCGATCACGAACGCCTTGTCGTCTCCGGGCCCGCAATCGAGCACGTCGCGCTGGTTGTCGTTCGCGAGCGCGTGCAGGACGTCGTCGCCGGGGCCGCCGTACGAAACGTCTGCACCCGCGCCGGCCCAGGTCACGTCGTTGCCTTCCTGGCCGTAGAGAAGATCTGCGTCGGAACCGCCGTGCAGCACGTCGTCGCCTCGCGAGCCGTACACGACGTCGTGCCCGTCGCGCGCACGCACCTCGTCGTCGCCTGCACGCGCATAGATCACGTCTGCGCTCGGCGTGCCGCTCAGC
>JBKPRX010000124.1:0-21588 GCA_046734795.1 Actinomycetota bacterium | reverse complement strand
CGCGGACGTTCCCGGCACGCTCCCGGTCGTTGCTCGAATCCCGGCCGGCAACCCCGCACCGCGAGCGCTCGCGGCTGGTGAGGCAATGGCGATCGCGACCGGCGGCGTGGTGCCCGACGGTGCGGACGCCGTCATCCCGCTCGAGCACGTTGTCGAAAATGACAACAGAATTCGCACTGAAGAACGTGTCGCGCAGGGCGCGCACGTTCGTCCGCGCGGCGGGGACGTTCGCGCAGGAGACGTCGTGCTCGAAGCGGGTGCGGAGCTCACGCCTGCCGCGGTCGGCGCCGTCGCTGCCGCAGGAATTGCATCGGTCTCGTGCGCCCGCCGGCCGCGACTCGTCGTGCTTGCAACCGGGACCGAGCTTGCCCGTCCCGGCGAGAAGCTTTCGCCCGGCCAGATCTACGACTCGAACGGAGCGATGCTTGCCGCCGCAGCCGGCACCGCAGGAGCAGAGGTCGAGGTGCTGCCCAGCGTCGAGGACACCCCGGAGGCGCATCGGCGGGTACTCGAAGGAGCGTTCGCCGCCGACGTCGTTGTCACGACGGGCGGCGTCTCGGTCGGACAGCTCGATCTCGTGCGCCGAACCGAGGCGGAGCTCGGAGTCGAAGAGGTCTTCTGGCAGGTCGCCGTCAAACCCGGCAAGCCAGTCGCCTTCGGAGTTCGCGACGCAACGCTCGTCTTCGGGCTGCCCGGCAACCCGGTGTCGTCGCTTGTCGGCTTCGAGCTCTTCGTGCGACCCGCGTTGCGCGCACTTCAGCGGGCACGCGATCCCCTGCCGCAGTTCGAGCACGGCACGCTCGCCGCGACCGTCCACCGAAATCCCGCGCGCGACGAGTTCCTGCGTGCGCGCACCAGGTCCACGGAGAACGGCACGGCGCTCGACCCCGTCTCGGGCCAGGAGTCGCACATGATCGTCCGCTCCGCTGCCGCGGATGCCCTCGTGTTCGCTCCACGCGGTGACGGCGAGCTGGCCGCCGGAGCAACAGTCGAGTACCTACGCCTCCGCTGAGGCGCGTTTTCACGTGGAACGATCAGCTACGGCTTGCTGAGACCGTGAACGGCGTTCCGCGCAACGGCTCCACGCGGGCGAGTCGCGCGTAGACGATGTAGCGGTGACTCGCAAAGAAACGCGGATGGCACGCCTGAAGCTCAAGCAGCTCGTGCTTGGGTGAACGGAGGACCGAGAGGTCGTCGGCGCGCACGATTCGATGTGACGTCATTCGGTAGACGAACGTTCCGTACGGCATCTCCAGCCGGATCACGTCGCCCGGCCGGATGTCGTTGATGTCGGAGAAGGGTGCGAGGTACGTCGTCCGGTGACCTGCGATGTAAACGAGGCGGTTCTCTCCGGGCATGTAGGTTCGCTCGTCGCGGCCCGGGCCCTTTTTGAGCGACGTGTGGTCGGTCCCCTCGACGAGCACCATCTTGAGCCCGATCCGACCGATCACGATCCGGCCGATCGGTTGGCCCGGCCGGACGTGTTGGCGGAACGTCCCGGCCTCACGGCGAATCGCGAGCTGCTCGGCAGCGAGGTCTCGGCGTGCCGGGCGCGGCTGATAGGACGCCTCGAGCCGGTCGAGCCGGTCGGCGAGCTTGTGCTGCTGCCAGTGCGTGTACACCGCGGTGACAGGGTCTTGCCAGCGCCAGACGAGGATCGTCCAGGCGAGCACGAGCACGCCGGCGGCGATGAGCAGGGTGCTGAGGATCCGCAGCGTTCGGCGCATCTACCCCTCCAACGCGCGCTGCTCGTCCTCGGATGCGCGTCGCCGCGCGCGGCGGGAAAGCACGAGGGATTGGACGAGCTCGCGGAACGGCCCGAGACGTCGGCGCTCGAAAGCACTCGGGTACGGCGCATAGCGGCCGGCAAGGAGGGCCGCGAGCTGGGCAGCACCCGCGAGCCACCCGAGCGTGATCAGGACGGCGGGCACGGGCGAGTAGCCGACCGCAAAGAGCTCGGCCACATACCACGGTGCGTCGAAGCCGAGGCCGTATCGGGCGCCGAATGAGCCGAGGACGAGAGCCGGTCCGGCAAAGCCCGCCACGAGCAACCCAAGCTGCACCAGGCGGCCGTGCATCCGCACCTGAGGCAGCCAGAGCCAGAGATGAAGGCTCGGCAGCACGAAGACGAGCGCGAATGGGTTTGTCGCGACGACAAGGAGCGAAACGACCGAAAGCGCAAGAAGCGCGCCCGTGTAGCCGGCGAGCTCCTCTTCGGTCCGCACGGGCCGACGCGGTAGAAGTCGATCCCGGGCGACGAGCCACCCGAGGCCGGCGAGCACGGCGAAAGCGACGAGGGCGCCGCTCGTCCAGTGATGAGCGACAGGGCTTGCGAGGCCAGGCGGCCGGGCCTCGCCATGCAGCCAAATCCCGAGCGCGGCGAACGCATAGAAGAGGGCGCCGAGCGAGAGCCAGAATCCGAGGCGCCGCCTGTAGCCGCGGAGGGCCGGGGCCACCGGGATTCGCCGGCGCCGGCAGCGGGCGAAGAGGTCGACGATCGCCGCAAGGCACGGAAGGAGCGCGGCGATCAGGACGAGCTCGATCGCCCAGCCCGGGATGATCCGGGCGCCGAGATAGAGATAGTGCGAGCTTCCGCGAGGAAGGTCGATTCCGTCGAGCGCGTTCAGGAGGTTCTGCGTTGCGCGGCCGATCTGGCCGAGGCGGCCGACCCTGATCTCGTCGGGTGTGTCGCGAAAGCTGTCGAGCGGCTTGTCGGGGCCGGCCGTGATCGTGATCGCGGGGATGCCGCGGGCGACAAAGGGCGCGTGGTCGTAGGGACTGAACGGAAAGCCGAGGTCGACCAGTTGCCGCAGCGCGCTCGGCCGGCTCGGCCGGTGGCCCGTCTCCTGCACGAGCACCGACGCGGCCGTCGCGACGAGCGCAGGCGGCGCGGTTCGCGGGGTGTCTCCGGAGATCTCGAGTCGAGGCGCGCCCGAGCCTGCGATTCCGTCGAGATCGACCACTGCTGCCACGTTCCGGCGGTAGCGCGAGTGCTTCACGAACCCCGCGGCGCCTGCGCTCCCGAACGCGCCTCCGTCGGTCGAGAGGAAGATCAACGTGAAGCTCGGCTGCGGGGGCCGCGCGGACCCGCCCCCGACTCCGGACGGCTGCGCGGCGTAGGCCCGTGCAAGCTCGACGAGAGCGGCGGTCCCCGACGCGTTGTCGACGGCGCCGGGCCCGACTCCGCTGTTGTCGCGGTGCGCCATCACGACGATCGCGCGATTCGAGCGTCCGGCCACGCGGACGAGGACGTTCTGGAGCGAGACCTTTCCGAGCCCGGCGATGTTCGCGGTGGACCGCTCGGTCTCCGGGTGGAAGCCGTAGGGCTCGAGCTGCGAGCGGAACCAGCTGGCCGCTCCGAGAGCGCCCGAGGTGCCGGGCGTGCGATCCGGATAGCTGTTCGAGAGCTCTCGTGCGAGTGCGGCCGCGTTGGCGCGGTCGAACGCGGGCGGGAGCGTCCCGGACGGCAAGCGCGCTGGTTCTCGGACGCTGAATGCCGCAAGGAGGAGCGGCAGGGCCACGATCAGCCAGGTGCCGCGGTAGAGCCGGCCGTTGACGGGCCGCTCGAGCGACCCCGGACGCGGCCGGCGACGAGGGGTGCCGGCAGAGACGGTCGCCATGCCAGGGCTATAGTAGGTCGCGAACCTGGACGGCAGAACGCCGCGATGCCCGATTCAGCGACCATCCTCCTCGTTGACGACGAGGACGCCGTCCAGAAGCTCCTGACGTATCCACTCGAGCAAGAGGGTTACCGCGTCGTCCAGGCCCGCGACGGCGAAGAGGCGCTTGAACGCTTCGGAGCCGAACAAGTCGACCTCGTCGTCCTCGACGTGATGCTGCCGAAGCTCGACGGGCTCGAGGTGTGCAAGCGGCTGCGCAGCCGCAGTCTCGTGCCGATCATCATGCTCACGGCCCGCGACGACGAGCTCGACAAGGTCCTCGGACTCGAACTCGGCGCCGACGACTACATCACGAAGCCATTCTCGATCCGCGAGTTCCGCAGTCGCGTCCGGGCGCTACTTCGCCGCGCAGGCGCCCAGGCGTCGGTCGGCGACGGCGACGAGGTGATCTCGAGCAACGGCATTCGCATCGATGTCGGACGGCGCCGAGTAGAGATCCAAGGAGAGGCGGTTCAGCTCACTTACGTCGAGTTCGAGCTACTGCGCACACTCGCCGCCCGGCCCGGCCGCGTCTTCACGCGGCAGATGTTGCTCGAGGCACTCTGGGGCGACTCTGCCTTCCGAGAGCCGCGCACGATCGACGTGCATGTCCGGCATTTGCGCGAGAAGCTCGAGAGCGACCCCGCCGCGCCGGAGTTCATCCTCACCGTCCGCGGTGTCGGCTACCGCTTCCGCGACTTGTAGCGAGGCCGGATGAATCCGTTCAAGAGCGTCGGTGCACAGTTGAGCCTGGCTCTTGCGCTCGTTGTGGCGGCTGCGCTTGCGATTGTCTACGTCGCGCTCGTGCCGACACTTCAGCGGCGCCTCGTCGACGCGAAGCTGAACCAGCTCCAGGGCGTCGCACGGACGCTGCCGCTGCAGTGGAGCTCGAACCCCCTGCCCGTCGACGATTTCGTGGCTGCGACCGCGGATAGCGCCGGCGCTCGATCGCTCGTCTTCGCACCGCTCTCGCTCGCGCCCCTGACGCTGACCGTCGTCGCCGATTCGCAGCCCGGCAAGAACGCCGCGAACCTCCTCGACGATCCGATCGCCCTTCGCGCCATGCGGCCGTACCGAGTCGTCGTGACCGGGACGGTCGAACGAAACGGGCAACGTTACGCCGAGGCGGCGGTCCGCCTCGATCCCGAGGGGAATGTCCTTCTGCTGACGCAGTCGCTCCGAGACACGTTGGCCGACGTTCAGCTCGTCCGGCAGAGGCTGCTGCTCGCCGGTGCGGCCGCCCTGATCGCCTCGATTGCGATCGGCTTTGGAGCCGCGGCCGTCTTCGCTCGCCGGATTCGACGGCTCGAGCGGGCGGCGGACCGGATTGCGGGCGGAGACTTCTCGCAGCAGGTCGTCGATCCCGCTTCCGACGAGCTCGGCGAGCTTGCGCGGGCGTTCGACCGCATGCGGGGGAGGCTCGCGCAGCTGGACGATGCGCGGCGAGCGTTCATCGCCAATGCGTCGCATGAGCTCCGCACGCCGCTCTTTTCTCTCGGCGGCTTTCTCGAGCTGCTCCAGGACGAAGAGCTCGACGAGCAGACTCGCGCTGAGTTCATCACGACGATGACGCAGCAGGTCGAGCGCCTGACAAAGCTCGCGACGGATCTCCTCGACCTGTCGCGGATCGACGCCGGGCGCCTCGTCGTCGAGGCCGAGCCGCTCGATCTCGCCGTGCTCGCGCGATCGCTCGCCGACGAATTCCGAGGCGTTGCGCAGGCGACCGACCACGCGCTCGAAGTGGACGCCGAGGGCGAGACGCTCGCCAGCGCCGACCCCGACCGGACGCTCCAGATCGGGAGGATCCTGCTCGAGAACGCCGTCCGGCACACGCCGCCGGGGACACGCATCCGCCTTCGGGTCCGCCCGCCCGCCGAGCTCGTCGTCGAGGACGACGGTCCAGGTATTCCCCCCGAAGACACAGAGCGCGTCTTCGAGCGATTCACGCGTCTCGACGCCACGTCGGCGTCCGGCAGCGGGCTCGGTCTCGCGATCGCACGCGAGCTCGCGGACGTAATGGGCGGGAAGATCGGGCTCGACTCGCGTCGCGGACGCACGCTCTTCACGCTGGTGCTGCCGGCAGCGGAGCCGGCTGCGTTTTCACGGGAAAACGAGCCCGCGATCGTCGCCTAGCTACAGTGGGCACCCCTCATGCGCCCCGCCCGGTCAGGCTCTCTGTTGCTGGTTGCGGCTGTCTCGGCGGCGGTCGCCGCGGGCGCGGTCCTCTTGCTCGTCGGCGTCTTTGGGGTCGGTGAGCGGTCGGGCAAGACGGTCGTCGTCACGGCAGCGCAGCCCGTAGGTGACGCGCCCTCGGCAGCAACGAGGCGGAGTCCAAGCCCGTTGCCCGCGGGGTTTGTTCCGCAACGGATCTATGCGCAGCGATCGTCCGGCGTCGTAACGGTCTTCTCGTACTTCGGCTCGTCTCAGACGGGCGAAGCGGCGCAGGGGTCGGGGTTCGTCGTCTCGCCCGACGGGACGATCCTCACCGACGCGCACGTGATTACGAACGCAGGCGAGAACGGTCCCGGCCAGAAGGTCGAGCCGGCGACAGCCGTCTTCGTCGAGTTCAACGACCACGACCGAGTTCCTGCACGCGTCGTCGGATGGGACGTCTTCGACGACGTCGGAGTCCTGAAGGTCTCGCCCAAGCAGCATGCTCTGCGGCCGGTGCCGCTCGGTCAGTCGTCCTCGGTTGCAGTCGGCGAGCCGGTCGCTGCGATCGGCAGTCCGCTCGGAAATGAGAACTCGCTCGCAGTCGGCGTCGTCTCGGCGATCCATCGCTCGATCGATTCGCTGACGTCGCGCTACCAGCTGACGGACGCAATCCAGACGGATGCGCCGATCACTCACGGCAATTCGGGCGGCCCGCTGCTCGACGCAGCCGGTCGCGTGATCGGGATCAACGCGCAGATCCGCAGCCAGTCCGGTTCGGGGAACGACGCGGGCGTCGGCTTCGCGGTTCCGATCGACTCGGCGAAGCGGTCGATGCGCGAGCTCCTCCAGAGCGGGCGGGTGCGCTACGCCTACGTGGGCCTCACCTCGGAAGACATCACTCCGTCCCTTGCGCGGAAGCTGAAGCTTCCGGTCCGGGTCGGCGCGCTCGTCGATTCGGTGACGCCCGGCGGGCCTGCGGCGGGCGCTGGAATCAGGGGCGGCGACGATGAGCTTCTCTTCCAAGGTCGCCGTGTTGTCAAGGGTGGCGACGTGATCGTCGCGATCAACGGGTTGCCGGTCACGAGTGCCGACGACCTCGTGCGAATCGTGAGCGGCCGACTGGAGCCGGGGAAGATCGCGGCCTTCACGCTCGTCCGTGACGGCGGTCGGCGCTCTGTCGCGGTTCGGCTCTCCGAACGGCCCTAGAACCGCCGGATCCGTTTGGAAGGGGCTCTGGTCGGGGAATCAGCCCCTACCGCGACGTCTCTGGCCATAGTCGTTGGTAGAAATCGGCGGGTTTAGGTAACCGAATCTCCGGATAGGTGGGCACGGTGGGCGTCGACACGGCAGCTGCTTCCTCTGATGGCGAGATGACGGACATCGACGGCCGGATCGTCCGGCTTCGCATTCCGGCCAAGGCGGAGTACGTGACGCTTTGCCGTCTTGCCCTCACCGGCATCGCGCGCGTGCGGCCGCTCGACGACGAAACGCTCGCGGACCTCAAGCTCGCAATTACCGAAGCGTGCTCCAACTCCGTACGTCACGCCTACGGCGACAGCGCCGAAGGACATGTCGACATCGTCTACGAGCTCTTGCCGGACCGGATCGTGATCGAAGTCGTCGACGACGGCGCCGGCTTCGATCCGAAGGAGGACGTCTCGAGCGACGGCGAGTTCAGCGAAGGCGGACTCGGCATCGCCATCATCCGTTCGATCGCGACGGAGTTCGAGCTGCACTCGCGCGCCGGTGAGCGCGGCTCGCGGCTCAGATTCGTGAAGGTTCTGAGCTAGCGGCGACCGCTTCCGCCGATATCGTCGGCGGTCTCCATGCTCCAGCTCGTCAACGTCGGACACAAGTCCCTCGCCGACTACGCGACGATCGCGACCCGTGGCTTGATGGACGAGATCAAGCGGCTTGCAGAGCCGCTTGCGGGTAAGCGCGTCGTGCATCTCTCCGCGACCGCGTTCGGCGGCGGCGTCGCCGAGATCAACTACACGCTGATCCCCTTGATGCAAAGCGCGGGCCTCGAAACCGAATGGCGCATCATTCGCGGCGCCGACGAGTTCTTCAACGTCACGAAGACGATTCACAACGGCCTGCAAGGAAATCCGCAAGGACTCGACGACGAGCAGAAGCGGATCTTCACGCGCTACCAGGAGCTGAACGCTCGCGAGATCAGCGCCGACGACTACGACTTCGTCGTCGTGCACGACCCGCAGCCGGTCGGGCTCGTCGATTACTTCCCCTCACGTGCCGCGAAATGGATCTGGCGCGGGCACATCGACTTCTCGACGCCCAACTGGGATGTCTTCAGCTTTCTCCTCGGATCGATCAAGCGCTACGACGCAGCGATCTTCCATATGCACGAGTACGTGCCGAAGGTCGACGGGCTGCCGGAGTGCTTCATCTGGCCGCCCGCCATCGATCCATTGGCGCCGAAGAACATGGCCCTCTCGCCCGAAGATGCGGCGTACATCGTCGACCAGTTCGGAATCGACGTGGAGCGGCCGCTCCTGACCCAAGTCTCGCGGTTCGACCCGTGGAAAGACCCGCTCGGCGTGATCGACGCGTACCGGATCGTCAAGGAGAAGCATCCCGACGTGCAGCTCGCGCTCGTCGGATCGATGGCGCATGACGATCCAGAGGGGTGGGACTTCTACAACCAGACCGTCACCTACGCAGCCGGCGACCCGGACATCTACATCCTCTCGAACCTCAACAACGTCGGCTCCGTCGAGGTGAACGCCTTTCAAGTCCACTCGAGCGCTGTGATCCAGAAGTCGATTCGCGAAGGCTTCGGGCTGACGGTGTCGGAAGCGCTCTGGAAGGCGCGGCCGATGGTCGCAGGCCGCGTGGGTGGGATCGTCACGCAAATTCACGACGGTGAGACGGGATGGCTCGTCGACTCGTCAGCGCAGTGCGCGACTGCGTGCCACGAGATCCTGCGCGACCCTGTCGAGGCGCGACATCGCGCGCGTGCCGGCAAGGAGTTCGTGCGGCGCAACTTCCTGACACCGCGCCTGCTTCGCGACTGGCTCGTCCTCTTCAACCGGTTGCTCGGAAACGACACCGGCGGGATCGGGGTCGAGACCGTGGCGCCGGCGCGGCAGTCGTAGTTTCTCGGCGCATCGCCTGGGAACTAGGCTTCGCCGGTGGACAGGAGAAAGCTGATCGTCGTCTCGAACCGTGGGCCGGTTGCCTACGACCGAGCGCCGAACGGAGAGCGCATCGCCCGGCGCGGCGGCGGCGGGCTCGTCACCGCGCTGCGAAGCCTCGTCGCGCATCACGACGTGACGTGGATCGCGAGCGCCATGAGCGACGAAGACCACGCCGTCGCAGCCGAGTCGCGAATCGAGCCGATCGTCGAAGTTGCCCGCGACGGCTCACCGTATCGCTTGCGGCTCGTCGCGCACGACGCGCTTGCCTACGACTGGTTCTACAACGTCGTTGCGAACCCGACGCTCTGGTTTCTCCAGCACTACATGTGGGGCTTGACCGAGAAGCCGAACGTCGACCTCGGGCTCCACCACGCGTGGTACAGCGGGTACGTGCCGGTCAATGAGGCCTTCGCGACCGCGGTTGTCGAGGAGCTCGAGCGGCAGCCGGACGCCGCCGTTTTCTTGCACGACTACCACCTCTATCTCGTGCCGCGCCTGATCCGCGAGCGCGTTCCGGGCGCGATGCTGAGCCATTTCGTGCACGTGCCGTGGGCGCAATCCGACTACTGGCACGTCTTGCCCGAGCACCTGCGACGCGCAGTTCACGAGGGTCTACTCGCGAACGACATCGTCGGGTTCCACACGCACCGATGGCAAAGGAACTTCCTCCGAACGGCCTGCGACACCTTGGGCGCCGAGCTCGACGAGACCGCCGGCACGGTGACCCATGAGGGCCGGCGCACGCTGGTCACGTCCCACCCGATCAGCGTCGATCCCGAGGAGTTCGAGCAGCTTCGCGAGTCGCCGGACGTGCTCGCAGAGGAACGGCAGATCGCAGAGAGGCGGTCTGAGTTTCTCGTGCTTCGCGTCGACCGAACGGATCCGTCGAAGAACGTCGTTCGCGGCTTCCGCGCGTTCGCGCTCTTCCTCGACCTTCACCCTGAGTTCCACCGCCGCGTCTCGATGCTCGCGCTCCTCGATCCCTCGCGGCAAGACATTCCGGAGTACTCCGAGTATCTCGGTGCGATTCAGCGAGAAGCGCGTGCGGTGAACGACCGTCTGCAACAGGAAGGGTGGGTGCCGATCGACCTCCAGGTCGGCGACAACTTCGCGCAAGCGGTCGCTGCGTACAAGCAGTACGACGTGCTGCTCGTGAACGCTCTGTTCGACGGTCTCAACCTCGTCTCGAAGGAAGCCCCGCTTGTCAACGAGCGCGACGGTGTCGTTGTCCTGTCCGAAAACACCGGCTCGTTCGAAGAGCTGGGCGGCTGGGCGTTGCCCGTCAACCCCTTCGACGTCTACGGGCAGGCGCAGGCGATCTACGAGGGGCTGACGATGAGCGCGGACGAGAAGCAGCGACGTGCAGCTGCGATTCGCGAGCACGTCGGCGAGCACGACCTCGAGCTGTGGATCGGTGCGCAGCTCGCGGATCTCGATCGCGTCGCCACTCGGGCCGGTCGCTGACGCGGCGATACGATCGGCCGGTGCCGGATCTTTCACACGTCGACGAGAGCGGCGCAGTGCGGATGGTCGATGTCGGCGCCAAGCCGCATTCGCGTCGTCGCGCCGTCGCCGCTGGCCACGTGCAGATGGCGGCTTCGACCGCCGCGCGACTTCGTGAGCTACCGAAGGGCGACGCGCTCGCGACCGCGCAGCTCGCGGGGATCATGGCGGCGAAGCGAACGGCCGACCTGATTCCGCTCTGCCATCCGCTTCCGCTCACGAGCATCGACGTCGCGCTCGAGCTCGGCGACGACCGTGTCGAGATCAAGGCGACAGTCGAGACCACCGCGCAAACGGGCGTGGAGATGGAGGCGCTGACAGCCGTCGCGGTTGCGGCGCTCACGATCTACGACATGGCGAAGGCGATCGACAAGGCAATGGTCGTCGGCGACGTTCGTCTCGTCGAGAAGACGAAGGATCCGGTGTGAAGGCGGCTGTCGTCACCGTGTCCGACGGAGTCGCCGCCGGCACGCGTGAGGACAAAAGCGGCGACCTGCTCGCGGAGCTGCTCGCGGGCGACGGCTTCGACGTCGAGCGGCGCATCGTGCCCGATGACCGCGGCTCGATCGAGGTGATGCTCGCGGAGCTCTCACACGAGGTCGAGGTGATCTTGACGACCGGCGGTACCGGAGTTGGGCCGCGCGATGTGACGCCCGAGGCGACGCAGGCTGTGCTCGATCGTGCGGCGCCGGGCCTGGCCGAGGCGATCCGCGCCGACTCGATCGCGAAGACGCCTCACGCGCTGCTTTCGCGCGGGGTGGCGGGCACGCGCGGGCACGCGTTGATCGTCAACCTGCCGGGCTCACCCGGCGGGTGTTGCGACGGCTTCGCGGTCATTCGTCCCGCGCTCAAGCACGCAGTCGAGCTGCTGGCGGGCGAGACAGACGTGGCGCATCGACAGACGTAGCGCTTTCGCGCCGCGCGTAGCATTGCCGTGATGGATACCTCGCTCGCGCTGCCTTCGCTGCCCACTCGTTTCGCACGGCTCGTGAAGATCGAGCACACGGTCTTCGCATTGCCGTTTGCCTACGTCGGCGCTTTCCTTGCCGTCGACGGCTCGCCGGGCGCGCATGATCTCGTCTGGATCACGTTCGCGATGGTCGGAGCCCGCTCGCTGGCGATGGGGCTAAACCGGTTGATCGATGCGCGCATCGACGCTCGCAATCCGCGGACGGCGACGCGCGAGCTCCCGTCCGGACAGCTGAGCCTGCTCCAAGTGGTCGTGTTCTGTGTCGCGTCGCTCGTGCTCTTCCTCGTCGCGGTGTGGCAGCTCGATCCGATCGTCCGGTGGCTGTGGCCGATCCCGGTGGCGGGCTTCGTGATCTACCCGTACCTGAAGCGCTTCACCTGGCTCGGTCACTTGTGGCTCGGCGCGGTGGACGGGCTTGCGCCCGTCGGTGCGTGGGTCGCGATCACTGGCGAGCTGCCGTGGCAGTCGTGGACGCTCGGTGGCGCCGTCGCTCTATGGGTGGCCGGCTTCGACCTCTACTACTGCCTCTTCGATCTCGAGATCGATCGCGCGCAGGGTCTCCACTCGTGGGCGACACGCTGGGGCATCCGCGGCACGTTCCTCAGCGCGCGCGCGTTGCATGCGGGGACGGTCGCGCTCCTCGTCGCGACGGGACTCGGGTTGTCGGTCGGCATCTTCTACTGGCTCGGCGTCGTAGTCGTCGCTGCGCTCCTCGCGTACGAGCATGCGCTCGTCAGCCCGAGCGACATGCATCGTCTCGATGCAGCCTTCTTCACGATGAACGGCGTGATCAGCGTTGCGTTCTTCGGCTTCGTCCTCGTCGACACGCTGACGTGATTACCGCCCGCCGTGTCGGCAAGCGGTACGGCCAGAAGCACGTTCTGGAAGGCGTCGAATTCGACCTTCCGCGCGGCGGCTTCCTCGTCGTCACGGGCGCGAACGGATCCGGCAAGACGACGCTGCTCCGGATCTGCGCCGGACTTGCAGTGCCGACCGCCGGAACGTTGCACGTCGCGCTACCTCGCGCCGAGGTCGGATATCTCGGCCACGACCCGCTCGTCTACCGCGAGCTGAGCGCGCTCGAGAACCTCGATCTATACGGACGTCTGTACCGCGTTCCCGAGCGGCGCGAACGGATCGGGATGCTGCTCGAGCGATTCGGCTTGTGGGAGGCGCGGCACGAACGAATCTCCGCCTTCTCGCGAGGAATGACCCAACGGCTCGCGCTCTGCAGGACGCTCTTGCACAACCCGGCGCTGCTCGTGCTGGACGAGCCGTTCTCGGCTCTCGACGCGGCGGGCGCAGATCTGCTCGATCTCCAGCTGCGAGAGCTTGCCGCTGAGCGCACCTTCGTCGTCGCGACGCACGAGCCCGAGCGCCTCATGCCGCTCGCGTCGCTTCGCCTGGAGCTTGCGGCATGAGATATCTCACCGACGTCGTGACGTTGACGCGCAAGGACCTTCGGCTCGAGCTTCGTGCTCGCGACACGCTGCCGGCGATGGTGCTGTTCGTCGTCGCGACGTTCGCGATCTTTCACTTCGCGCTTCCGGGCGACTCCTCCGACCTCGCTGCGAGCGGCCTCCTGTGGGTGGCGATCGTCTTCACGGCGCTCCTCGGTCTCGGTCGCGCCTTCGTGCCCGAACGCGAGCAGCGCGTGCTCGACGCGCTTGTCCTCGCGCCGTGCGACCGAAGCGCGATCTGGGCGGCGAAGGGTCTCGCAGCGCTCGCTTTCCTTGGCGCCGCGGAGGTGGTTGCACTGCCGCTTTTCGCCGTCTTCTTCCACGGCCTCGACGGAGCGACGATCGCCGCAGTCGTGCTTGCGGACATCGGAATCTGCGCCGTCGGCACGTTCGTGGGCGCGATGGCGGCCGCAGGCCGGGCTCGTGAGCTCTTGCTGCCGCTCCTGTTCCTGCCGCTCGCTTTGCCGGTCGTGATCGGCGGCGTCGGGGCGAGCGTCGTCGATGACCCCGCCCGCTACCTGGGCTTTCTCGGGCTCTACGACGCGATCTTCGTCCTCGTCTGCTGGGCTGCCTTCGAGTACGTGGTGACGGAGTAGCGCGACCGGGCGCCGCGCACCTTCTGCGACAATTCTTCGGGCCCATGCGGATCAGACTCCCGTTGCCGGCCCTCGCTGCGATCGCACTTGGCCTCATGTGCGTCGCGCTCGTGCTCGTGTTCTTCGTCGCCCCGCTCGACGCCGACCAGGGCCTCTCGCAGAAGATCTTCTACCTCCACGTTCCGGTGGCTCTGACTGCCTATGTCTGCTTCGGGTGGGGCGCGTGGAAAGCGTTGCGGCATCTTTGGAAGCGGGCGCCGGGCGCGGATCTCGAGAGCTACACCGCGATCCATCAGGGCGTCATCTTCGGGGCCCTCACACTCGTCACCGGTTCGATCTGGGCGAAGGCCTCGTGGGATCGCTGGTGGATCTGGAGCTCGAACCAGCTCGTGCTCTTCCTCGTCTTGTTCTTGTTCTACGCCGCGTATTTCATGCTGCGTTACTCCGTCGAGCCGGGACCGCAGCGCGAGAACTTCTCCGCGGTCTATGCGCTATTCGGTGTCGTCCTGATACCGATCAGCTTTCTCGCGATTCGGCTCGCGAACGACTTCATCCATCCGACTGTCTTCACGCGCGACGGTCCGCAGATGACGACGAGCATGTTCGTTGCGTTCTGCTTTGCGTTCGCGGCCTTCGTTGCCCTCGCTGCGACGATGTACTCCACGGAGCTCGCAGGCAAGCGACTCGACGCGCGGCTGCGTGCGCTTCGTGAGGTCGATCGTGCTCCGGAAACGCGACGGCGCGCCGTGGTCGAGGTCGTCCGGTGAGCTCAGGCGAGAAATACGTCGCAGCGGCCTACCTCGTCGCGTTCACCGTTGTGCTCGCGTGGCTCTTGATCATGGCGACGAAGCTCGTTCGCCTCGAGCGCGAGGTCGACGAGACGGCAGCGCGCCCGAAGCGCCAGGAACAAGACGCTGACGGTGGTTGAGTTTCTCTTCTGGCCCGCGCTCGTTGCGTACGGCGAGGCCGCCGTGGCCTACTTCGGCGAGGCGCGTCATCCCGGGCGCGCCGGGAGGTGGGCGATCTGGGGTGTGCGGATCGGCTGGCTCATCCAGACCGCGCTCCTCGCGTACCAGGTCGCACGCGGCGAGAGCTTCCCGTGGACAACGTGGGCGGGTTCGCTCAACCTCTTCGTCTGGCTCGTCGTCACCGTCTATCTCTTTTGGGGATCGCGGCGGTCGTTCGCGCTTCTCGGCCTCGCCGTCATGCCGCTCGCGGCTGTTCTCCTCGCCGCCGCCTGGGCCGGCGGGGGAATCGGCGTCGAGCGGAAGAGTCGCTATTCGGACGTCTTTCTCGTTCTCCACGTCGGCTTGCTGATGGTCGCGTTCGCCGGCTTCACGCTCGCCGCCGCCCTCGCGGGGATGTACCTCTGGCAGGAGCGCCGGCTGAAGGACCGGCCCGCGCGGCTTCTGCGCCTGCGCACGCCGGGGCTTGCCTCGCTCGACCGCGTCGGTGCTTTGACGATCGCGGTCGCATTTCCCGCGCTGACGCTCGGAATTGCGGCGGGGGACTGGAAATTACGGCGCCAAAGCGCTGGAATCGACTCAGTGATGGTGGCGACGTTCGCGACGTGGGTCGTCTACGCCGTCTACCTAGCACTCCGGCGCATGCTGGGTTGGACCGGTCGCCGTGCGGCGTACGTCGCGCTGCTCGGGTTCGTGTTCGTGCTGCTCGTTCGGCTCGTCCTTCCCGCAACCCACTTCAGCTGATGCGCCTCGTCCTCGTCGGAACCTCGCACCACCATGCGCCAGTCGAGCTGCGGGAGCGCGTTGCGCGGAGTGCGTCCGAAGCCCGCGAGCTCGCGATGCGATTGGGCGAAGCCGTCTGCATCTCGACGTGCAACCGGACCGAGCTCTACGTCGCTGCCGAGGACGCCGAGCAAGCCGAACGCGACGCGGCCGCGGCGCTCGTCGAGCGCGCACCGGAAGTCGAGAAGGCGCTCTATCGGCTCCGCGACGAGGCAGCCGCGCTGCACTTGTTCCGTGTCGCGGCCGGGCTCGACTCGCTCGTTCCGGGCGAAGGCGAGATCCTCGGACAGGTTCGCGCTGCGTACGAAGCGGGAACGACCGGGCCGCTCCTCGACCGGCTCTTCCACCAGGCGCTGCACGCCGGCAAGAAGGTGCGCACGCAGACCGCGATCGGTGAGAGTCCTGCGTCGATCGCGTCGGCCGGCGCGGCATTGGCCGAGCGCGTGTTCGGAGACCTCGATCGTTGCAACGCTCTGCTGATCGGAGCCGGCGAAGCGGGCGAGCAGGCGGCACGCGCGCTGCGAGCCCGGGGCGCACGTGTCAGCGCGGTTGCGAGTCGTACGGTCGAGCGCGCGCACGAGCTTGCGGCACGAGTCGACGCCGTCGCTGTGCCGATCGAGACGATCGAGGAGCATCTCTCCACTGTCGACGTGATCGTCTCAGCGAGCTCGGCCCCGCACTTGGTACTCACGCGCGAGACGCTCGAACATGCGCGTCGTCGGCGCCCGCTCCTCTGCATCGATCTTGCCGTACCGCGCGATCTCGACCCGGCGATCCGCGACCTCGACGACTGCTTTCTCTACGACATCGACGACCTCGAGGCGATCGTCGCCGACACGCTGACGTTGCGGCGACGCGAGGCAGAGCGAGCGGAGTCGATCGTGACCGCGGAGGCTGACGCGTTCCTCGAATGGCAGGCCTCGCGCGATGTCGTGCCGGCGATCGCATTGCTGCGCGCCCGCGCGGACGCGATTCGAGCAGCCGAGCTGCGGCGGGCGGAGTCGCGACTCGGGCCTCTCAACGAGGCACAACGGCAAGCGGTCGAAGTGCTCGCATCGCGAATCGTCGAGAAGCTCCTGTACTTGCCGACGATTCGGATGAAACAGGCCGCGGCTGCTGCCGAGGGCGTGATCTATGCTGAGGCCGTGCGTCACCTCTTCGGTCTCGGCGAGGACGAACGCTGAACGCAGGTGCGACGTGACGACGGACGCCCGCCTACTGACGGGCAGACCGCTGCCGGTGCAAGCTCCTTCCGCGTTCGTCCGGATTCAGCGACCGAGCGCGAAGCGGTGTGCGCCTACACGAGCCCGGCGCGTGCGCTGTGCTAGTCCGCGTCGGTTCCCGCGGCAGTAGGCTCGCGCTCACGCAGGCCGAGGCCGCGGCTGCGCAGCTTCGAGCGCGCGCGGGCGTCGAGGTCGCGCTCGTTCCGATCACGACGGCCGGAGACAGGGACCGCAAGCGCCCGTTCGGGCAGATCGGCGAGCGGGGTGTTTTCGTGAAAGAGCTCGAGGAAGCCTTGCTCGAGCGTCGGATCGACGTGGCGGTCCATTCAGCCAAGGACATGACCTCGACGGACACGGAAGGTCTTTGCGTCGGCGCGTACCTGCGCCGTGACGATCCGCGCGATGCACTGTGCGGTGCGCTCGCGGTCCGTCCGGGTATGCGCATCGGGACGGCGTCGGCGCGACGGCGCGCGCAGCTGCTTGCGCTCGAGCCGTCGCTTTCGATCGAGCCGCTTCGCGGCAACATCGATACGCGTCTGCGGAAGCGAGTCGAGCGCGACCTCGACGCAATCGTCCTCGCTGCGTGCGGGCTCGATCGCCTCGGGCTCGGACACGAGATCGGCCATCGCTTTGAGCCTGACGAGATCCTTCCGGAAGCGGCGCAGGGCGCACTCGCGCTGCAGGTGCGGGTCGGCGAAGAGAATCTCGTCGCCGTCTACGACGTCGGCGAGACGCGCGAGCGGGTCGAGGCGGAGCGCGCGTGCGTCGGAGCGGTCGGCGGCGGCTGCCTCGCTCCGGTTGCAGCGTTCCACGACGGCGTGACGCTGACGGGATTGATCGCAGATCCGGACGGGGCGTGGCTCGAGCGTCGCACGGGCGACGACCCGGTTGCGCTCGGGCGTGAGCTTGCGGCGCTCGACCAGAAGTCGTGATCCAAGCGGCGCCAAGACGGCACGTGCGCGTCGCAGGTCGGCGTCTATCGTTGATCGCCCCGTGGGTGGGTGGGGGTTAGGGATGGGTCCCGCGCGGCCCCGCGTAATCGTCGTCCGCTCCGAGCGCCGGGCCGGCGCGCTCGTCGCCCGACTGAAGGCCGCAGGATTCGACGTCATCGTCTGTCCGCTCGTCGATATCGAAGCTCTCGGCGACGGGCCGATCGACCCCACCGGTTACGACTGGCTCATCGTCACCAGTCCGAACGCTGCCGACGAGCTTGCCCGACGCGGTCTGGCCGGACCGCGTCCACGGGTCGCGGCGATCGGGCCTGGCACGCATGACGTTCTCGCCGCCGCAGGGATCGAACCGGATCTCGTTCCGCAGACCTCGACGCAGGAAGGACTCATCGCCGCGCTCCCGCAGCCGACTGGCCGCGTGCTCGTAGCCGCGGCCGAAGGAGCGCGGCGAAAGCTGAGTGACGAGCTCGACGCGGACTTCCTTGCGCTCTACCGGACGATCGAGCTTGAGGTTTCCGAGCCTCCGAACGGCGACTTCGTCGCGCTTGCGTCGTCGTCGCAAGCGCGCGCATTCGCGAAGCTCGCCCGGCCGATTCCTGTCGTCTCCATCGGCCCCCAGACCTCCGCGACGGCGCGCGAAGCCGGTCTCGAGATCGCGGTCGAAGCCGAGCGGCACGACCTCGACGGCCTCGTCGCGGCCGTCAAGCGCGCCGCCGACTCGCGTTAGGGTCGCGCAATGCCGTCCGTTGTCGTCTTTCTCACGGACTTCGGCCTTCAGGACGACTTCGTCGGCACGTGCCACGGCGTGATGAAGCGCATCTCGCCCGAAGTCGAGATCATCGATTTGACGCACGGCATCCAACCCGGCGGCGTGCTGCAAGGGGCGATCGTCCTTGCGAACACGCTTCCGTACGTTCCGGCGGGCGTGCATCTCGCCGTCGTCGATCCTGGCGTCGGCGGCGCGCGGCGGCCGGTTGTCATTCGCGATGCGAAAGGCCGTCTGTTCGTGGGGCCCGACAACGGTTTGCTCGTGCCGGCCGCCGAGCTCGCGGGTCCGATCGAAGGTGCATACGAGCTCGCGAACCCCGCGTACGCCCTCGAGCCGGTATCGCGCACGTTTCACGGACGGGATCTGTTCTCGCCCGCGGCCGCGCATCTCTCACTCGGCGTCGATCCGTCCGAGCTCGGACCACCGCTCGATCCTGCCGCGCTCACACGGCTCGACCTTCCACTTCCGACGCGAGTCGGCGATGCACTGCACGCCACGGTCTTGTACGTCGACCGCTTCGGCAACGTCGCGCTCAACCTCGAACGCGCTGATCTCGAGGAAGCCGAGCTCGCTCCTGGAACGAGGATCGGGGTCTCGACCGGCGACATGCGTCACGAAGCCGTCGTCGTCAGAACATTCAGCGATGCGCGGGCGGGAGAGCTGATCCTCTACGAGGACTCCTACCGAAAGATCGCTCTTGCCGTCTCGCGCGGCGCAGCCTCCGAGCTTCTCCACGTGCGGCCCGGCGACGCGCTCGTGGTCGGCCGCCTTACGCGGGCCGGCTGACGGGCTTCAAGTCGGGCGTGCATCTGCGCCGGAGGAGCGCTATCGTCCGAACGACAGGAGGAGGACGTCGATCGCACGGCAGCACCGGCGACGACGCCCTCCTCTTTCTCGTCTAGACCCAGCTCAGATGGTCTTGGAGCAGCGGGACCAGGAAGTAGAGCGCGAACGCGGCGGAGGACGCCCACATCAGCGGGTGCACGCGTCGCGACTGACCTTGAGCGGCGCGGATCAGAACGTACGCAATGAAACCGAAGCCGATGCCGTTCGTGATCGAGAAGGTGAACGGCATCACCATGATCACGAGCGCGCACGGGAGTCCGATCGCCAAGTCGTGGAAGTCGATTCCGGCGAGCTTCGCGTTGCCCGTCCGGCCTTCCGCTTCGTCTTCGCCCTCGGTGAGCGCGCTCACCATCAAATAGCCGACGATCAGCAGAGCGGCGGCCGTCGCTTGCGGCGGCACCATTCCGATCAGCGGAGCGAAGAAGAGAAACGGGATAAAGAGCGCACCCGCCACGACGGCAACCCAACCGGTGCGGCCGCCGGAAGCGACGCCGGATCCCGATTCGATGTACGTCGTTGCTGACGACGTCGACGACGCGCCGCCTGCCATGGCTGCGAGCGAATCGACAAGCAGCGGCTTACGGATCTCGGGCAGCTCGCCGTTCTCGGTGAGATAGCCCGCGGGCTTGCCGACACCGACCAGCGTCCCCATCGTGTCGAAGAAGTCCGAGAGAAAGAGCGCGAACACCCACACGAGTGCCGAGACGACGCCGAGCGTGCCGAACGCGTGGAAGTCGAAGTTTCCGAAGAGCGACCAGTTACCCCAGCTCGCGAGGTTGCCCCAACCCGGCCAGTGCGCCGTTTGCGGGCCGAGCGCCTTGAAGTCGGTTGCGTGGTTGATGATCGTCGCGATCACCGTCGTGCCGATGATCCCGACGAGCAGATCGCCGCGGAACCCGCGCGCGCGCAGGATGAGCGTCAGGAAGATGCCGACGAATGCGATGAAGATCGGCCAGGTCGTGAGCCGTCCCAAGGTGACCGGCTCGCCTTGGGCTTGAACGACGATGCCCGAGTTGTAGAGCCCGATGAACGCGATGAAGAGACCGATGCCGATCGCGATTGCCTTCTTCAGCTCGATCGGGATGGCGCGCATGATCGATTCCCGCAGGCCCGTGAGAACGAGCGCCGTGACGACCGCGCCTTCGAGCAGGATCAACCCCATCGCGGAGGGGAACGACAGGCCCTCCTGGCCGACGAGCTGGAACGCGACGATCGCGTTGATGCCGAGGCCCGGTGCGAGCGCGTAGGCGCGGTTCGTGTAGAGGCCCATCAACATCGTCATCACCGCAGCGACAACGCACGTTGCGGTCACAACTCCCGCGAACGGCAGTGCCTCCCCCGATGTCGGCTTGACGCCTGTGAGGATGATCGGGTTCAAGAAGATGATGTACGACATCACGATGAAGGTCGTGGCGCCGGCCATCGTGTCCCGGGCGAGTGTCGTGCCATGCTCGGCAAAGCGGAACCGCCGCTCCAGGATCGACTCCCGGAACGTCGCCGCCATCGTGCTCATTGCCATGTCCTCCTTCGTCGACCGTTGCGAGGGAACGAAAACTACGCCCCGGAGCAGTCAGAGACGACAACTCTCGGCGCGAGTAGGCGCCGCGCCAGGTCGGCGCCTACTCGTAGTGCCACTTACGGACTCGTCGGTGCGTCGCTGCTCGGCGCTGACGGGGGCGGCGTTTCTGCGGGTGGCGGCGTGTCGGTTGCCGCCGGTGTCGTCGTAGTCGTCGCGGAGGCGTTTCGCGCCTGCATCGAGCTCATATCCGGCATCTGGACGCCTTCCACCTGCGCACGACGGAACGCGCAGACCGCGATCACGATCGACAGGATCAAGCCGAGCCACGACGGCCAGTGCCGGAACTCGTTGTGCGTGAGGAAGGTGATCACCGTGAAGAGGAGCAAGAGCATCGCGAGCGCGACGGAGATAAACCCGGCGGTCAACGGGCCGAGGTCGTTGTCGCCGACGAAGACGCGTGCTGCTTCCCACACGAGCAGCGCCACGGCGAGCAAAGCCGCGAGGACGCCGATGCCGTGCCATTCGCTGATGCCTGCGGTGCCGATCCCACCGATCGACACCTGCTGCCAATCGAAGAACGAGAAGATCAGATACAGGACGGTCGCAGCGAGGATGATCTGAACCTCGCGCGACAGCTTCCCAAGCGCCTCCATCGACGTCTCCTTTTTGCCGCTCTGCCTGTGCCCTAAGACCTGCGAGGCACAGCCTCTCAGGAGCGGATGACGTTTACAAGACCCCGAGCGGAGCGCTTCGCCGGGCGTGCAGCGAGTGGCGAGGGCCGGAATCGAACCGGCGACACCACGGTTTTCAGCCGTGTGCTCTACCAACTGAGCTACCTCGCCGAAGCGGGCTCAGTCTAGCCTTCGTCCGGCCGCGGTTACGAGCGGTCCGCGGTCGTCCGCACCGCTGAGAGCCGCTCGACGAGCGTGTCGACGAGCTCGCCCTTCAGCAGCACGCCGTCCGCACCCGCTTCGCGGACCGCGCCGTGCAACTCCGCGTCGTCGTCGCCGGTCAGCGCGATCAGGCAGAGATT
>JBKPRX010000123.1:0-14297 GCA_046734795.1 Actinomycetota bacterium | reverse complement strand
CAGGGAATCATCGCCGCGCGGCTCGACGTGCTCCAACGCGAGGAAAAGGAGCTGCTCCAAGACGCTTCGGTGCTCGGCCAGACGTTCTGGGCGGGTGCGCTCGCGAAGGTCGGTGGACGTCCGCGTCCTTCGGTCGAGGGTCGTCTCCGGGGACTCGAACGGAAGGAGTTCGCACGTCGCGAGCGTCGGTCCGCGGTCGAGGGCGACATGCAGTACGCGTTCCGGCACATGCTCGTCCGCGACGTCGCCTATGCGCAGATTCCCCGCGCGCGACGAGCGGAGAAGCATCAGCGCGCAGCCGAATGGCTCGAGTCGATGGCGCTCGACCGCGGCCAGGACCGTGCGGAGATGGTCGCGTATCACTACGTGACTGCGTTCGAGCTCGCGGAAGAGGCGGGCCAGAACGTCGCCGAGCTGCGCGAGCGCGCTTGGCACGCCGCGCAAGAGGCCGGCGACCACGCGGCAAGCGTCGCCGCCTACGTGGCAGCGGCGCGCTTCTACGAGACCGCCCGGAAGCTCGCGCCCGGGGACGAGCCGGGTCGCGCGGAGCTCGTCTTCAAGCTCGGCCGCTCGCTCTTCCATTCGCGGCAAGAAGGCGCGGCGGAGCTCGAAGAGGCACGCGAGAGCTTGCGCGCAGAAGGGAACCTCGAGCTGGCCGCCGAGGCTGACGTGCTGCTCGCGGCGCTTCTGACGAGCCGCGGCCGTGGCGACCAGGGTCGCGAGCGTCTCGTCAGCGCCGCCGAGCTGAGCGCCTCATCGGGATCCTCGCGCGCGCACGCGCACGTGCTCACGGAGCTCTCGCGGGCGCTCGTTCTCGCCGGTGAGCTCGACGAGGCGTTGCGCGTCGGACGCGAAGCGCTCGACGTCACGGGTCGCGGCGGGCTGACCGAGCTCCGCGCACAGGCGCTCGTCAACGTCGGCATCGCGCGTGTCACCGCCGGCGACCTTTCCGGCACCGCGAACCTCGAAGCCGCGATCATGCTCGCGCGCGAGGTCAACTCGCCGGAGAGCGTGCGCGCGACGCGGATGCTCGCGTCGATGCACCTTCTGCTCGGACGGCTCGACCGCGCGGCTGATCTCTATGCATCCGCGCGAGAGCAAGCCGATCGATTCGGCAACGCGTTCGAGAAGCGCTGGCTGACGGCGGCACGGGCGCTCGAGCTGCACTGGCAAGGCAACTGGGACGACGCGCTCGCCGTCGCCGACGAGTTCCTGTCGGGCCAGGCGATGCAGCACTACATGGAGGCGAACTGCCGGCAAGTGCGCGGCGAGATTCGCCTTGCGCGCGGCGAGCTCCTCGGCGCACTCGCGGAGGCAGACGCCGCGTGCGAGTTCATGGAGACCGCGCGTGACCCATGGTTCCTCTATCCGGCGCTGACATTCCGTGCGCGCGCGCTCCTTGCGCTCGGTCGCGATGCCGAGGCGAGCGCGATCGTCGACGACCTCCTCGAGCTCGAAGGACTCTCGGAGCGCGTGCTCCTCATGTCGTTCCGCACGGTCTCGTCGCTCGCGACGAGCATGCGCGAGCTCGGCCGCCAGGACGAGCTCGCCGCGCGGATCGCGGCCGCCGGCGTGACGACGCCGTGGCTTGCGGCTGCGGCCGCGTATCTGATCGGCGACTTTGCGGAAGCAGCGGAGCTCTACGACCGGGTCGGCTCGCAGCTCGACGCGGCCGAGGCGCGGCTCAGCGCCGCGGAGAGTCTCCTCGCCGAAGGAGACCGGTCGGGTGCTGAAGCAGCGCTTGCCGCCGCGGCCGCGTTCTTCAACCGCGCCGGTGCGCCCGAGCGCGTACAGGAAGTCCGCGAGCGCATCGAGCACGCGACGCGAAGGTGAGGCGAGAGAGATGGCGTACGACGAGAAGTTGGCCGACCGGATCCGCGAGCTCATCAGCGGCCGGCGTGGCGTGACCGAGCAGAAGATGTTCGGCGGGCTCGCGTTTCTGATCGGCGGCAACATGGCGATCGCCGCGAGCGGTCAGGGCGGCGTCCTTGTACGGGTCGATCCCGAGGAGTCGGAGCGGCTCGTCGCCGCGACGAGCGCGGAGCCCATGGTCATGCGCGGCCGCGAGATGGCCGGCTGGCTCCGCCTTGACGCAGACGCGGTGAAGACGAAGCGCGAGCTCGCAAAGTGGGTCGAGCGCGGCACCGGGTATGCGAGCTCGCTGCCGGCGAAGCGCTAGCGGCGGCCACGTTAACCACGGTTTAACTTTTCGTAGGGCAAAGCGGCATAGCGTCTGCAGCAAGCAAAGGAAAGGAGACCCCTGTGGCGACGATCGACGCTGGAGAGTTCAGGACCGGACGGCGCTCGCAGTGGAATACGGCTGCGACCGGCTGGAAGAAGTGGTCGACGCTGATCGACAAGGCTGCGATGCCGGTGAGCGAGCGGCTCGTCGAGCTCGCGCGGATCAAGGCCGGCGATCGCGTCCTCGACGTTGCCGCCGGCTACGGCGAGCCGGCACTGACCGCGGCGAAGCGCTGCGGGTCCGACGGCGAAGTCGTGGCGAGCGACATCGCTGCCGAGATGCTCGCGTACGGTCGCGAGCGCGCCGCTGAGCGCGGCTTGGACAACGTGCAGTTCGTCGAGTCCGCAGCAGCGGCGCTCGACTTCCCCGAAGGCACGTTCGACGCTGCTTTGTCGCGCTGGGGAATCATCTTCGAGCCGGAGCCGGAGCGGACTGCCGAGCGGATCCGCGGCTTCTTGAAGCCCGGCGGGCGCATGGCGATCGCATCGTGGGGGCCGCCCGACAAGGCGCTCATGTTCGGCCTCACGATGGGGACACTCGTGCGGACGCTCGGCATCACGCCGCCGCCACCCGGAACACCGGGGCCGCTCGCGCGGCCGACGCCCGACGCGCTCGCGGCGCTGCTCGAAGGCGGCGGCTTCTCGAACGTCGAGACCGAAGAGATGGACGTCGTCTTCGAGGTCGAGTCGCCCGACGAGTTCCTCACCTACATGCGCGAGATCGCGCCGCCGCTCACAGCTGCGCTCTCGCAGTTTCCGGAGGACGTCCAAGAGAAAGGTTGGGCGGCGATCCTCGAGGCGACTCGAGAACACGCGGGCGGCGACAAGCCGTTCAAGCTCGTGAACCAGGCACTCCTCGCAGTCGGCGAAGCCTGAGCGCGAACCGGTCGATGCAGATCGAGCGCATCGACCACCTCGTGCTCACGGTGCGCGACGTCGAAGCGACGATCTCGTTCTACGCGAGCGTCCTCGGACTGGAGCCGATCACTTTCGGCGACGGACGCAGGGCGCTCGCGTTCGGCACGCAGAAGCTCAACCTCCATGAAGCTGGTCGCGAGCTCGAGCCGAAGGCTGCGCGGCCCACGCCCGGTTCCGGCGACATCTGCTTCATCGCAGATGCAGAGCCGGACGAGCTCGGCGAATGGCTCGCCGGCCGAGTCGAGGTGGAGGAAGGACCGGTGGCACGCACGGGTGCCCTCGGGCCGATGACCTCGTTCTACTTCCGTGATCCCGACGGGAACTTGGTCGAGGTCGCGACCTACCCTTAGGACGCGCCGCGGGCATGATGGGCGTCCGCTCGCGTGTTTCACCACTTCACGCAACTCGTCGAGGATGCGTCCGGCTGGGCGTACGCGATCGTGCTCGTGCTCGCGTTCCTCGACGTGCTCATTCCGGTCGTCCCGAGCGAGACGTCCGTCATCACCGCAGGGGTCGTCGCGTCGACCGGCGCGCTTTCGCTCCCGCTCGTCGTCGCCGCGGCCGCTCTCGGCGCGTTTGCGGGCGACAACACCGCGTACTTCATCGGTTGGAAGTGGGGTAACCGCGTCAACGAGCGCTTCTTCACGAGCGACAAGGCTCGCGAGCGAATCCGTTGGGCCGAACGTCAGCTCGAGGAACGCGGCGGCGAGCTGATCATCGTCGGCCGCTTCATCCCGGGCGGCCGCACGGCGATCACGCTCACCGCCGGAACGCTCGAGTACCCGTGGCGCAGGTTCGTCGTGTTCGACGCGATCGCTGTCACAGGCTGGGCGCTCTACGCGGCTCTGCTCGGCTACGTCGGCGGGCACGCGTTCGAGCAAGACCCGTGGAAGGGTCTCATCGTCGCGCTTCTGATCGGTTTTGCGTTGGCAGGCGCCGTCGAGCTCGTGCGGTGGATCCGGCGACGCCGGTCGAAGTCCGCGCGAACAAGCTGACCGCGACTACGTCTTCAGCACGACCTTCAGGCAGTCGTCTCGCTTGTTCTTGAAGAGCTCGTAGCCGAGCGGCGCGTCGTTCAGCGGCAGCTTGTGCGTGACGATGAACGTCGGGTCGATGTCGCCGTTCACGATCCGTTCCAGCAACGGCCGCAGGTAACGCTGCACATGGCACTGGCCGCTCTTGATCGTGAGACCTCTGTTCATCACTGCTCCGATCGGGAACTTGTCCATCAACCCGCCGTAGACGCCGATCACGGAGACGATCCCGCCGTTTCGGCAGCTCATGATCGCCTCGCGCAGCGCGAAGCCGCGCTCGCTTTCCTGCCGCAGCGCCTGCTTCACCCGGTCGTACGCATACGCGGGCCCGTGGTAGTGGGCCTCCATGCCGACCGCGTCGATGCAAGCGTCGGGGCCGCGGCCGCCGGTGAGCTCCTTCAACGCTTCCGGCACGCTGTCGACTTCCTCGTAGTTCAGCGTCTCGACGTCGAGGTTCTCCTGCGCGATTCGCAGGCGATAGTCGAACCGATCGATGACGATCACGCGCTCGGCGCCGAGCAGCTTCGCGCTCGCGGCTGCGAACTGGCCGACAGGGCCCGCCCCCCAGACCGCGATCACCTCGCCGCCCGAGATCTCGCAGAACTCCGCGCCCATGTAGCCCGTCGGCAAGACGTCCGAGAGGAAGAGCACCGCCTCGTCGGGCAGTCCGTCCTCGATCTTGATCGGGCCGACGTCGGCGAACGGAACGCGTGCGTATTCCGCCTGGCCGCCCGCGAAGCCTCCGGTGAGATGCGAATAGCCGAAAATGCCCGCGGTCGCGAAGCCGAACATCTTCTCCGCGAGGCGCGCGTTCGGGTTGGAGTTCTCGCACAGCGAGTAGAGCTCGTGCTCGCACGACCAGCAATTGCCGCACGCGATCGGAAACGGCACGACGACGCGGTCGCCGGCCTTGAGGTTCTTGACGCCCTTGCCGGTCTCGACGACCTCGCCCATGAACTCGTGCCCCATCACGTCGCCGCGCTTCATCGTCGGCACGTAGCCGTCGACGAGATGCAGGTCGGAGCCGCAGATCGCAGTCGACGTGATCCGCACGATCGCGTCGCGGTCGTTGAGGATCTTCGGCTCCGGCACGTCTTCGACCTTGACGGTGTTCCGGCCCATCCAGCAGGTCGCTTTCATCGGACGGCCTCCTCGAGCTCGCGGTCGTCGAGCGGTTGCGCGGCTCGCTGCCGCAGGTGGTCCGCGAGCAGGTGCCCGTCGGGAGTGCTGTCGGAGCGGATCACGTGCCCGGCCTCGATCCGCTGCTTCAGCCGGCGCAGGTCGTCGGAGAGCTGCGTGGCGAGGTCCTTGCCGAGCAGCTTCTGCACCGGCGCGCCGAGATCGCCGGCCGGCGGTGCGTGCTCGAACTCGACGATCAGCTCGGTGCCGCGGTCGCCCGGCGCCTCCGCGTAGACGACGCGTCCTCCGGCCTCTTCGACCTTGCTCCTGAGGTCCTGCGCCTCCGTCCACGCTTGCTCGACCTCGCGCTGCGGCCGCTTGATCGTCACGCCCTTACGGATCGTCATCGCCGCGCGCACGGGTCCGCGCTTGCCGCTCAGAAAGCGGCTCTCGTAGACATCCGGCACCGCCACCGCGATCACGTTCGCGACTGCAAACGCTGTCCGCGCGCGGCGGTTCTTCACTGCGGTCAGGCCGAGGAGCGACAGATCGAGCGCGTCACCGACGACCCGCGACCACACCCACGCGGTCGGCCGCGGCCGCGTCAGGATCCCGATCCCCTGCGCGAGCTCGCGCACGCCCATCAGGCGCATAACCCGCGGCGCCGAGCCCCTCGTGTTTGCGCCGACGAGCTTGCAGAGCATCTTCGGCGCCGTGAGCTGCGTGCTGCCGAGGACGATGCTGAACCAGCCGAGGAACTTCGCCAGCTCGTCCTTGTCCCGCACGCGCACCTGCACGTCTGCTGCCATTTGCGACCCCTTCTCTAGGCACTTGCGTCTCACCCGCTCGTGCCAACCGTGGCGCTCCGTAAACCGCGTCAGCGGCTATTCGAGCGCGCTGATCCCGAACGCAAGCGCGAAGCCGAAGGTCGTCATGACGCCGACGAGCTTGCCGCCGTGCTCGAAGGCCTCCGGCATCATCGTGTCCGCGAGCATCGTCAGGATCGCGCCCGCTGCAAACGAGAGCACGAACGCGATCACAGCCGGCGAGGCGCTGTCGAATGCGGCAAAGCCGACGAGAGCCGCAAGCCCCGAGACGAGCGAGACGAGCGTCCAAAGGCCGAGGATGCGCGAGTCTCTCCAGCCGGACTGCTTGAGGCCGCTCGTCGCTGCGACGGCCTCCGGAATATTCGAAAGCGCGACCGCGACGAGGAACGCCGCGCTGACGCTGCCCGTGGTGACCACCGTCAGCCCGAGCACCAGCGACTCCGGAATCCCGTCGAGGACGATGCCGAGGACGATCGCAAGCGGCGAGCCCTCCGCTTGGCGACCGGCCGAGTCCTTGCGGTCTGCGCCGCCCATGCGATCGATGAGGACGTCGCCGACGAAGAAGGTCGCAGACCCTGCGAAGAGGCCGAGCGCGACGCTTCCGTGCTCGTTTGCGGTGTTCCATGCCTCCTCGACGAGCTCGAAGGAGACCGCACTGATGAGCACGCCGCTTCCGAACGCCATCACCATGCCGAGAGCCAGCGTGTGCACCGGGAAACGAAGCGTGTACGCGCCGCCGACGATCAGCGTCGCCGCAGCGAGAAAGCCCCAGCCGAACGACGCAGCCACCGTGTGAGGATGCGCCGCGGGCCGGATGCCGCAAGCGATCATCCAGCCTGGGTGATGTGACGCCGCAACGGAATCGGAAGCGTTCGCCGCATGCCAAACGCGTTTGCGCTGGAGGGCTGACACCGTGCTGCACTCCCGGGCTCGTTCACGGATGGAGCGCTCGGCGTTCGGCGAGCGACTCTCCGGCTTCATCTACGGGTCGATCGTCGCGCTGTCGGTGATCGTCGGCGGGGCCAAGGCGTTCCCGGGGAGCCCGGGGCGTGTCGCCGCGCTTGTCGCGGTCACCTGCGTGACGTTCTGGCTCGCACACGTCTATGCGGATGGTCTCGGCCACAGCGTCGCGCACGGTGAACGTCTGTCGTTCGCCGAGCTTGGGCACATCGCGCGCCGCGAAGGGGCGATCGTCGAGGCAGCCGTCCCGCCCGTCGTTGCATTGCTCCTCGGCGCGGTTGGACTCCTGGAAGCGAAGACGGCTATCTGGGTTGCGTTCGGCCTCGGGCTCGGCGTCCTCGCTGTCGAAGCGCTCGTCTTCGCGCGCGCCGAGCGGCTGGGCTGGCTCGCCACGCTTTTAGTGCTGGCGGCGAACCTGGCCTTCGGCCTTGCCCTCGTCGCTCTCAAGCTCGTGCTGACGCACTGAGGCGAGGCTCAGCGGGAGCGATCGAGAGCGCGCAGAACCTTCGGTTGGAGGAGCCAGCGCAACTCTCCGCCACCCGCATGCACGTCGTCTTCGATGCGCAGAAGCACCGTCGCGCCTTTCTTCATTTTGACCTGCGCCGCGTCTTCGCTTCCCGCGGAGAGGAGCGAGGTCAGCATCGACAGCTGCGGATCGTGCCCGACCAGGGCGACCGAGCGTGCGTCCTCGTCGCGCAGGACCTCGAGCACACCAGCAGGAGGCTGCCCGACCTCGAGCGGCCGACACTCGCGCGGGTCCGGCCAGCCCGTAACTTCGTGCAGGAGCTCGGCGGTCTGCCACGCCCGCACGAATCGGCTCGAGAGCACGAGGTCGACGGTCGGAACGAGCCGCTGCAAACCGCGCGCGATGCTGCGGAACTCCTCGATGCCCTCCTCCGTCAGCGGGCGCTTCGAATCGTCGGGCCATTGCGACGGGTCGGCGTGTCCGGCGAACGCGTGGCGCACGATGTACACGTCTCGCGGCATGCGCCGAGCCTAGGACACGCGAGCCGCCCGCGGCATCACCCTCGGCGGATGACGCCAGTCGCCTTGAACGTGCAGACTTGTTTCGTGCCCGTCGAGACGACTGCAGACGGACTCGTCCGCGCCGCCGGCGGCATCGTCGTTCGTCGCGGCGCCGGTGAGCCCGAGATCCTCCTCGTGCACAGGCCGCGCTACGACGACTGGACGCTGCCCAAGGGAAAGGCCGACCCCGGTGAGTCCGACGAGGAGTGCGCGCGCCGCGAGGTCGAAGAGGAGACGGGCCTCGACTGCGAGGTGGGCGACGAACTCGCGGTGAGCGAGTACGTGGACGGCCACGATCGTCCGAAGCGTGTGCGCTACTTCCTGATGACTCCGCCGGATGGTTCGAAGGCAGCCGGCCACAACGAAGTCGACGCCGTGCGCTGGGTGACGCGCGACGATGCGCTCGATCTCCTGAGCTACGAGCGCGACCGCGCGATCCTCGCGCGGCTCGCGGCTCTCGCGCCGAGCTAGACCTCGACGGTCTCGGCCTTCGCCGCGACCTGCTTCGCGAAGAACTCCAGGGCGCTCCGCGTCTTCGTCGCCTGCGGCGCGTCGAGCTCGACGCCGCGACTCGCGAGGTAGGCGCGCGATTCCGCAGCAACCTCGAACGCCTCCGAAGGCTCGCACTTCGTCGAGAGCTCGAGGATCCGCGAGCCGTCCGGATAGAGCCAGAGCTCGGCGACGAGCCGACGATCGAAATCCTCGGGCGCGTACTTCAGCTTGAGAACGAGCAGCGGCCCGAGCATCACGAGATCGTCCAGCGCGGTTCCTTCGGGAGCGTGCTCGGTGAAGAACGCTCGCTGCTCCTTCGAGAAGAGCTTGCGAAGCGGCAGATCTCCAAGGAGCGCCTTCCGTACGTCGCCTTCCTTCGGCGTGCCCTTGTACGAGCCGGAGGTGACATACCCCGCGGGCGACGCGTCGAGCTCGACACCGAAGTCCGGCGACTGGCGGATCGACTTCGGAAGCTCCGACGGCACGACCGGACGAAGCTTCACGACCGAGTCGTCGCCTTTCTTCTGCGACCGCCGCGCACGGACGACCACTCCGGCCTTGTCGAGCGCGAGGTCGGGCGTCTCGAGGAAGAACACCTGGCGGAGCTGCGCCTGCAGCGGATCGAGGCCGAGCGCGTGTGCGGTCGTCAGCTGCGCAGGCTCGGGAACCGTCAGCTTCAGCTCGACGCTGTCGACGTCTTTGATCAGGCCGACGAGCTTCTGGAGCTCCTCGTCGTTGGAAGCGAGACGCGTGCCGGTCGCAGCCATGGGTCGTCCTTTCGCAAGAGGTCAGTGAGGACGTTCTACGTCGGGCGCGGCCGGATCATCACCCGATGCGGATGACCGAGCCGTGGGCAACCCGGGCGTGGGCGGCGGAGCGTGCGCCGCCAGCGTCCGCTGGAACCGCTTCCACGGCTTGCCGACGAGCGGCGCGCTCATGCCCTCGACTTGCGAAGCCGTGTCCGCCATCGCGGCCCGATATCGCTCGGCGACCCCGCCCATCGCGAAGACCGTTTCCGGCCCGAGCTCGGCTCCGTGCTCTGACGCAAGACGGTGAAGGCGCTCGATCGCGACGTGGCCGTCCTGATGTGCGCCGAGCAGATCCTGCAATGAAGCGGTGCGCTTCACGAGGCGGCCGGTCGCGCCGGGATAGACGTCGCTCAGGAACTCGAGCGCGTACCGGAACCGCTTGGCCTTGATCCGCAGGTCGTGCAGCTCCTTCGGCTCCGGCTTCCGCTTGACGCGCCGGAGACCCTTCCGGAGCTGGCGGTGGCGGTGCTCGATGAGCTCCGGCGCCGCCGCACGAGCCGGCCGAGTGCGCGCGCCGGTCCGCGAGCGGAGCATCGAGCCGAAGCGGCGAACGAACGTCTCGTAGCGGCGTGAGTCGAGCGCGTCGAGCATCGCGGCGCGCGCGTCGTTGCGCTCGTGCACGAGCAGCGTGCGAAGCGGGTCGAGCGCGTTCCGTTCGTCGCCCGCGAGCTCGTTCGTCCATTCGTCGAGCTGTTGCAGCTGCACGTCGAGGTCCCGGACGGCGCCGATCGTGCGGCCGATCCACGCGAGCTCCGGTACGAGTCGCGCGGCACCGGCCGGTAGCGCGTCGCGAAAGAGCGCGATCCCGGCGCGAAGCCGGCGCGTCGCGACGCGCATGTCGTGCAGCTCTTCGATGTCGTCGCCGAGTCGCGTGCCCGGCTCCTTCGCCTGCATCGCGGTGAAGTGCCGCCGGAGGATCGCGAGCGCGACGTAGCCGATCGGATCCGTCGACGCAATCGCGGTCTCGCCGAAGCCCTCTGCCTCGGCGCGCTGCTCGCCGCTTGCGACGAGCGCGGCCTGGTACTTGCTGAGGACGGCCGGCGGCAACCCGCAGGCCGTCTGAAGGTTCCGGACGAGCGGCGCAACGGCGTCGACCGAGGAGGCCGGCACCTCCACCTCGACGCGCCGAAGGCGACCCAAGACCTCGCCCGCCGGATCGCGAATCGCGGTCTCGTCGAGCAAGAGCTCGCCGCTCGGCGTCCCCGCGGCAACGAGCGGATACACGCGCCGGCGAGTTTGCACGTCGAAGAGCGGAACGAGCTTTCGCTGGCCGACCAACGCACGCACGCGCTCGCCGACGGGTCCCGGCGCTCGCGCGATCGCAGACGGTTCGTCGTCGTCGAGCTCCTCGGCGACCTCGAGACGGACGCGCAGAGCGTCGCCGCCGATCGGGTCGAGCGACTTCAGCGTCGCTTCCGGCCGCTGGCCTCGCGCGCGCCGAAGCCGGACGGAGAAACCGGCGCGGTCGAGGCGGCGATCCTCCGTGTCCACGTACGTGTCGACCTGGTTGATCGTGCCGTTCGAGCTGATCTCGACGCCGTTGGCGTCGTCAGCATTCGTGCGCTCGATCCACCGCTGAACGGGCCGGAAGTCCTGTGCCTCGAGCTGCCACTCGACCTCGCTTCCGGCGTCTGCGGCTGCGTCCATCGACCCCGGACTATGGCGCCGACGGCGCTGCCGCGGGCGCCGATTCGGGCGCGGCTTCCCGAGCATCGCTCGCCGAGTGCGCACCATGGCGCCGGATGAGCTTGTAGAGCTCGGACGCGACGACGATCGTGCCCGCCGCGAGGATGCAGGTGACCCACTGGGGACCGGTCAGGCTGACGGTGCCGAGGACGCGGTTCATGAAGTCGAACTGTGGTGCAAGGACGATCGCGATCGCCGACAAGGCCGTCGCCTTCAGAAGCTTGCCGTCGGAGACCGTGTCGAGGTCGAAGATCGACTTCAGGTCGTCCTTGACGCAGAACGAGAAGTACACGTTCGCGATCGCGAAGGTCGTCAAGCCCATGGTGCGTGCGATCGCCGAGCCGTGGTGATCGTCCGCCCACCAGATCACGCCGAGCGTCGTGCCGCCGATGACGATTCCCGCGATCACGAGCCACACGAGAAGGGCACGGTTCAGGATCGGCTCGCCCTCGGGTCGCGGCTTGCGCTGCATCAGGCCGCTCGCAGGCTCGCCATAGCCGAGGCCGACCGCCTGGAACACCTGGGTCGTGAAGTTGACCCACAGCGTCTGCAGTGGCACGAACGGCACCCCGCTCACGATGTTGAAGATGCTCGCGCCGAGGAACGTGACGATGAATCCGATCAGTACGCCCATCTGGAAGCGGATGTACTTCGTCAGGTTGTCGTAGAGCGCGCGGCCGATGCTCACGGCTTTGACGATCGTCGAGAAGTCGTCGTCGGTAAGGATCATCGCCGCGGCTTCCTTCGAGACCTCGGTTCCCGTGATTCCCATCGCGATGCCGATGTCGGAGCGCTTCAAAGCCGGCGCGTCGTTGACCCCGTCGCCTGTCATGGCGACGACGTGTCCGCGGCGCTTCAACGTGTCGACGAGCCGCACCTTGTCCTCCGGAGTGACGCGCGCGATCACGCCGATGCCGTCGATCTCGTCGTACGCCTGGTCGTCGCTCATCGCCGCGAACTCGGCGCCGGTGATCGCGCGGCCTTCGATCCCGAGCTGACGCGCAATCGCCTCGGCGGTGACGGCGTGATCGCCGGTGATCATCCGCACCTGGATCCCGGCGGACTTCGCCGTCGCGATCGCGGCCTTGGCCTGCGGCCGCGGCGGGTCGACGATGCCGACGAGCGAGAGCAGCGTCAGCCCGTCCATGAGCTGAAGCATGTCGCCGTTCGGGTCGAACGACTCCGGGTCGAAGTCCTTGCGCGCGGTTGCGAGCACGCGCAGCCCTTGCTCGCCGAGCCGCTTGTTCTCGGAGAGGTAGCGCGCGCGGAATGCGTCGTCGGCATCGATCGGCTTCAGGTCGTCGGGCCCGAGCGCCTTCGAACTTCGCGCAAGCAGCTGATCCGGCGCGCCCTTGACGAAGCAGCGGACGACGTCACGACCATCCTCGTCCTGCATGCGGTGGAACGTCGCCATCAGCTTGTACTCCGCGTCGAACGGCAGCTCGGCGACCCGCGGGAACCTCCCGCGCGTCAGGGCGACGTCGATTCCGCCCTTCTCTGCGAGCACGACGAGCGCGCCCTCCGTCGGGTCGCCAATCATCTCGCCGTTCGTCACGACCGCGTCCGCTGCGAGCGCCATCGGCAGATAGAACTGCTCGAGCGGCACATCCGGCTGGCCCGCGACGTGCTTGATCGTTCCTTCGGTCGAATAGCCGCTGCCGGAGATCGTGTACTGGCGGCCGGGGATCGTCAGCTCGACCGCGGTCATCTGGTTCAACGTCAGCGTGCCGGTCTTGTCCGAGTTGATCGCGGACGTCGAGCCGAGCGTCTCTGTGGAGCGCAGGCGCTTCACGATCGCGTTCGAGCGCGCGAGGATCTGCGTGCCGAGCGAGAGGATCGTCGTCACGACTGCGGGCAGGCCCGTCGGGATCGCCGAGACCGCGAACGCGATCGCTGCGGTGAAGACGACGCTGAACGTGTCGCCGCGCGAGATGTTGATGATCATCGAGACCGCGACCGCGGTGCCCGCGATGATGAGGATCTGGTTCGTCAGCTTCGCGAGCTGACGCGTCAACGGCGTCGTTGTCTCTTCTTCGGAAGACAGCATGTGCGAGATGTGGCCGACCTCGGTCGTCATTCCGTTCGCCGTCACGACGAACTGACCGGTGCCGCGCGTCACGTTCGTGTTCATGAACACCATGTCGGTGCGGTCGCCGAGCGGCACGTTCTCGCCGCCGACCGGATCGACACCCTTGGAGACCGGAACGCTCTCCCCGGTCAGAGCAGACTCCGCGATCTCGAGCGTCGCCGCCGACAGCAACCTTCCGTCGGCCGGAACGATGTCGCCGGCTTCGACCGAGACGATGTCGCCCGGAACGAGCTCCTCGGCGGCGAGCTCGGCGAGCGCGCCGTCGCGGTGCACCTTCGCCTTGATGATCATCATCTTCTGCAGCGCGGCGACGGCGGCAGCGGCCTTGCCTTCCTGACGGAGCCCGAGGATGGCGTTGAAGACGGTGAGAAGGAGCAGCATGATCCCGGTCCCCCACTGCGTGAGCGCGAGGCTCCCGATCCCTGCGACGAGCAGCACGATCTGCATCACGTCGTGGTACTGGCGAACGAATGCGCGCCAGCGCGGCTCCGTCTTCGCCTCCGCGAACCTATTCGGCCCGTAGCGCTCGAAGCGCCGCGCAGCTTCGTCCGAGGTGAGTCCTCTCGCCGGGTCGACCTCCATCGACGCAGCGACCTCGTCGCCCGGCAGCTCGTACCACGAGGTTTCCGGGGTCTCGGGAGCGGTTGTCACCTGTGCCATCCCCGCGTCACTCCTTCGCGGCTGTCGCGGTCACGGCTGCGGGCGCTTGCGCTTCGAGCTCGGCCTTCGAGACGAGCAACGCCTGGCGCTCCTCGTCGCTGACCGTCGGATACTGCGGGTCGATCTCCGAGAGCGCGCTCACGATCACCGCCGCGACCGCAACGCGCAGGAACCATTTGTGATCCGCCGGGATCACGTACCACGGCGCATGCTCAGTGCTCGTCGCCGAGAGCATCTGCGAGAACGCCCGCTGGTACTCGTCCCAGTGCGCGCGCTCCTTGACGTCGTTCGCGTTGAACTTCCAGTTGTTATCCGGAAGGTCGATACGCCGCAGGAAGCGACGGCGCTGCTCTTCCTTCGAGAGGTTGAGGAAGAGCTTCACGACCGGAAAGCCGTTCTCGACGAGGAAGCGTTCCCAGTCGTTGATCTGCCGGTA
>JBKPRX010000122.1:0-30649 GCA_046734795.1 Actinomycetota bacterium | reverse complement strand
CGACACCCTGATCGTGATCGAAAACGACCGGCTGCTCCAGGTCGTCGAGCGGCGGACGTCGATCGTGGACGCGTTCAGGATGGCCGACGACATCCTCCGCCAGGGCGTCCAGGGGATCACCGACCTGATCACGATCCCGGGCCTCGTCAACCTTGACTTCGCCGATGTCCGCACGATCATGCGCGACGCCGGCTCGGCGCTCATGGGCATCGGCACGGCCTCCGGCGAAAATCGCGCCGCCGAGGCGGCGCGCGCTGCGGTCTCCTCGCCGTTGCTCGAGGGGTCGATCGAGGGCGCGACCGGCATCCTCCTGAACATCACCGGCGGAACCGAAATCGGCCTCTTCGAGGTCAACGAGGCTGCCGAGGTGGTTACCGGCGCGGCCGACCAGAACGCGAACGTCATCTTCGGCGCAGTGATCGACGACGCGGTCGGTGACGAGGTGCGCGTCACCGTGATCGCGACCGGCTTCGGCGGCGAGCGCCGCCGCAGGCGGCGGACGGCCTCCGAGGCGCCGGCGGCCGGAGTCCCCGGAACGGCCGGCGGGTTCGACGTCGCGGACGAGGCGCTCGACGTGCCTTCGTTCCTCCGCGACGAATAGCCGGCCGCGGGTTTCAACTTCCCCGAACGCGGAATGGGAGTGGTGCCCTCGAAGGGCTGGCCTCTTCGAAGCCAGCCTCACGACCCGGTCCGCCGCCCCGGCTACGCCGTCCCAGACGGAATAGCCGGGGCGGCTCCGTTAACAGGGCGCTTCTGATCCACCCTCCCAGGCGGCCATCTCTAGGATCCGTCGACGATGGCGCAGACGCTTCAGCGCACGCCGCTCTACGAGCGCCACGTCGCCTTGGGGGCGCGGATGGTCCCGTTCGCAGGCTGGGATCTACCGATCCAGTACAGCGGCGCGCTCGACGAGCACCGAGCTGTGCGGAACGACGCCGGCGTCTTCGACGTTTCGCACATGGGGCAGATCGAGGTCGAAGGTCCACGCGCCACAGACCTCCTGCAGGGACTCCTCTCCAACGACCTCGACCGCATCGAGCCTGGACAAGCGCAGTACACGCTGCTCACGAATGAACGCGGCGGCATCGTCGACGACCTGATCGCGTACCGCCTCGCCGACTGCCGGTACCTGCTCGTCGTCAACGCGTCGAACGATGAAGCCGACTTCCGGTGGCTCAAGGATCGTGAGATCCGCGGCTCCGACGTCAGGCACGACTCTGACGCTTGCGCGCTGCTTGCCGTTCAAGGACCGCGTGCACTCGAGCGGCTCGGCCTCCCGCAAGAGAAGCCGTTCACCTTTGCGGACGGAGAGCTGGACGGAGTCGCTGTGATGATCTGTCGCACCGGCTACACAGGCGAGCCGGGATGCGAGTTGCTGTGCGAGGCGGACGACGCCGTTCGACTGTGGGACGCCGTGCTCGCGCGAGGTGTCATTCCATGCGGGCTCGCGGCGCGCGATAGCTTGCGCATCGAGGCGTGCTATCCGCTGCACGGAAACGACATCGGGCCCGAAACCGACGCGATCTCCGCAGGACTCGGCTGGACGTGCGCGTTCGACAAAGATTTCACCGGCGCTGACGAGCTTCGCCGGATCCGCGACCAAGGCCCGGCGAGGAAGCTCGTGCCGTTCGTCATGGAAGAAAAAGCGATCCCGCGCGCAGGGATGCCGATCGAGTGTGGTGGCGACGTGACCTCCGGGACGTTCTCGCCGATGCTCGACGCCGGCGTCGGCATGGGATACGTGCCCGCCGAACGCGCGCAAGTCGGTGCCGAGCTGACGATCGACGTGCGCGGCCGACAGCGTCGGGCGCGAATCGTCGAGAAGCCCATCTACCCGCCGAAAGGACGCTAGTGGCCGCAGCGGAGAGCTATCCCGACGACCTCAAGTACCACCCGGAGCACGACTGGGCACGAGTCGACGGCGACGAGGCGACGCTTGGGATCACGTGGTTCGCGCAGGACTCGCTCGGCGAGCTCGTGCACTTCGAGCCACCCGCGGAAGGAGCGGCGCTCACGCACGGAGAGCCGTACGGCGAGCTCGAATCCGTCAAGGCAGTCTCCGACGTCATCGCGCCGCTGTCCGGAGAAGTCGTCGCCGTGAACGCGAAGGTCGTCGGCGCCCCCGAGACCGTGAACGAGGACCCGTACGGCGACGGGTGGCTCGTTCGTATCCGCGTCGGGAACGCGTCAGAGCTGGACACGCTTCTCGACGTCGAGGCTTATCGGCAGCTCCTGACCGAGCAGTGACGCACCCGTTCCTGCCGCTAACGGACGACGACCGTTCGGCGATGCTCGCCGAGATCGGGGTCGATTCGGTCGAGGAGCTCTTCGCCGATCTTCCGAAGGCGGTTCGTCTTGCGCGTGACCTCGATCTCGAGCCCGCGCTCACCGAGGCTGAACTCGTCGCGCACCTCGGCGAGCTCGAGAGCCGCAACACGCCGAGCACGCGTGAACTCTCGTTCCTCGGCGCCGGCGTCTACGACCACTATGTTCCGGCCGTCGTCGACGCGGTTCTCCAGCGCGGCGAGTTCCTCACGGCGTACACGCCGTACCAGCCCGAGATGAGCCAGGGCGTTCTCCAGGCGCTCTTCGAGTACCAGACGGCGATCTGCGAGCTCACCGGCCTCGACGTGTCGAATGCGTCCGGCTACGACGGGACGACGGTCGCTGCCGACGCCTGCTTCGTCGCGAAGCACGCCACCGGCCGCACGCGTGTCGTCGTGACCGAGGCGACGAACCCGCAGGTTCGCCAGGTCGTGAAGACCTACGCGCGCGGCTTCGGTCTGGAAGTCGTGGAGGTCCCGCATCGCGACGGACGCACGGACCCCGCTGACGTGGCAGGCGTTGCCGATGAGGCCGCGTGCGTTCTCTTCCAGCAGCCGAACTTCTTCGGCTGTCTCGAGCCGGCACCCGACCTTGCCGCAGCCGCCGAGAACGCGGGAGCGCTGCCGATCGCGCACGTCGACCTTCTCTCGCTCGGAGTTCTGGAGGCTCCAGGCCGATACGGCTGCGCGCTCGCGATCGGAGAAGGACAGAGCGCGGGCAACTTCCAGTCGTTCGGCGGCCCGCACTACGGCTTCCTCGCCGCGCGAACGGAGTTCATTCGTCGGCTGCCCGGGCGAATCGTCGGTGAGACGCTGGACGCCGCGGGTGATCGCGGCTATGTGCTCACCCTCCAGACACGAGAGCAGCACATCCGTCGTGAGAAAGCGACGTCGAACATCACGACAAACCAGACGCTGCTCGCGCTCGGCGGCCTCCTCTACCTCAGCTGGCTCGGGCCGAAGGGATTGCGCGAGGTGGGGGAGACCTGCCTCGCACTCGGCGAATACGCGAAGCGGCGCCTACGCGAAGTCGGGTTCGAGCTCTTGTTTGCCAACCAGACAACGTTTAAAGAGTTTGGCGTGCGGGTCGGACGGAGGGCCGTCGACGTCGTCGAAGCCGCACGTGAGCGGGGTGTCCATCCCGGCTACGCGCTCGGTCGCGACTACGCCGGCCTCGATGATGCATTGCTTGTCGCGGTGACAGAGAAGCGGTCGGTGGACGACGTCGACCGACTGGTCGAGGTGCTGTCGGAGGTTGCCCGGTGAAGCTGATCTACGAAGCCTCGCGACCAGGTCGCCGAGCGGGAACCGTCCCCCGCCCTGATCTGCCGGTTCCGGAGCTACCCGAAGAGCTACGGCGCAACGAGCCGCCGCGGTTGCCCGAGGTCTCGGAGCCTGACCTGATGCGTCACTTCACCGAGCTCTCGACGCGGAACTTCGGGATCGACACCGGTTTCTATCCGCTCGGCTCGTGCACGATGAAGTACAACCCGCGCGTCAACGAGCGGCTCGCCAATCTGCGTGGCTTCCGCGACTTGCACCCGCTCCAGGAAGAGGACGGCGCGCAGGGAGCGCTCGAGCTCATGTGGCGGTTGCAGGAGATCCTCGTCGAGGTGACCGGACTCGACGCGGTGAGCCTGCAGCCTGCTGCGGGGAGCCAGGGTGAGCTGACCGGGCTTCTGCTCTTTCGCGCGTACTTTGCGAGTCGCGGCGAGGACGCGCAACGCCGGAAGATCGTGATCCCCGACACGGCGCACGGAACGAACCCTGCGAGCGTGACGATGGCCGGCTACGAGCTGACGCCGGTGAAGACGGATCCGCGCGGCAACATCGACGTGGACGATCTGCGCGGCAAGGTCGACGAGGCGACGGCCGGATTGATGTTGACGAACCCGTCGACGCTCGGCCTCTTCGACGAGAACATCGAAGAGATCCGCGACATCTTCCACGGCGCCGGTGCGCTCATGTACTACGACGGTGCCAATCTGAATGCCGTCTGCGGCATCTCGCGGCCGGGCGACATGGGGTTCGACGTCGTGCACATCAACCTGCACAAGACGTTCTCGCAGCCACACGGGGGAGGTGGACCCGGCGGCGGGCCGATCGCGGTTCGGTCACAGCTCGTGCCGTTTCTGCCCGTGCCGACGGTTGCGCGCGAAGGCGACGGCACCTTCGCGTTCGATTACGACCGGCCGGAGACGATCGGCCGCGTGCGCGGCTTCGGCGGTCCGTTCGGCGTGTTCGTGCGCTCGTATGCCTACATCCGTATGTACGGACCGCGGTTGCGCGAGATGTCCGAGGCGGCGGTACTGAACGCCAACTATCTACTCGCGCGCCTGAAGGGTTCGTACGAGCTTCCGTACGACAGGGTGTGCATGCACGAGTTCGTGGTGTCGGCGCGGCGCCTGAAACGCGAGCACGGCATAACCGCGCTCGACGTTGCGAAGCGCTTGATGGACTACGGGTTCCATCCTCCCACGGTCTACTTTCCGCTCGTCGTTCCCGAGGCGCTGATGATCGAGCCGACAGAGACGGAGGCGAAGGAGACGCTTGATGCCTTCGCGGACGCGATGCTCGCGATCGCGCGGGAGGCGGCAGAGGAGCCGGAGCTGCTGAAGGACGCACCGCGCGGGCGGCCGGTGCAGAGGCTGGACGAGGTTCGCGCCGTGAAGCAGCCGATCGTCAAGTACGGCTTCGAGGATCATCCGCGCGCTGATGGTGAGCCGGTCGCGCCGCGGCAGCTCGAGACGCAGAAAGGCGCGTAGGCGGCGGCTGGCGTTACTCGGTGGCCCGCGCCACCCAGTGCTCGGTCCGCTGCCAGTCGTCAGTCCGAGCCCTCACGCCAAGCGGTGTGAGTCGATATCCGGCCAGGAGGTCCGGGAGCGCGGTGCGGGGCACGTCCGCCGCGAGCCGCTCCGGATGGAGCTCGAGGAAGATCGCGCGCGGCCGCGACTCGCGATCAGCCAGGAGTGGCGCCGCACCCGCCAGGACTTCGAGCTCGTAGCCCTCGACGTCGATCTTCACGAGATCAAACGCTCCTGTGAGCGTCGTCGACTGCACACGTAGATCGCCGGCGGCATCGACGCGTGCTCCCCAATTCAGCGTTCCTTCTGCGACGAAGGGCAGCGTCCCGTCGCTCGCTGCGACAGCCTGCTCGTGGACTGTGACCCGGTCGGTGATCCCGTTGAGCTCGAGGTTCCGCCGCAAAAGCGCGGCAGTGTCGGGGTTCGGCTCGTAGCTCGTGACCTGGGCGCCACGTCGCGCTGCCGCGATCGTGTAGACGCCGATGTTGGCGCCGACATCCGCGAAGCTGTCGCCGGGCTGGATCTCTTGCATCAATGCGTCCCAGAACTCGTCCTCACCGAACCAGACAAAGCCGCGGCACGCGACATCGACGCGGATGCGCTCGCCTCCTCGAACGGTGATCGGCATGCCACGCGTCCCGTAGACAAGCTCGAGCCAGCGGTGATACCAAGGACGAACGCGACTCCAGAACGCGTCGTGGGACTCGAGAAAACGCGTGTGGCGGATCGCGCGGAGAGCCGCGGGCACGTTCACGAGAGAAACGTAGTCGCCGTCAGCCGGACTTGACGAGAGCGTTCGTCGCGCCCTAGGTCGACATGACCACGAGACTGAGGGACGCAGTGCCACTGCGCCCGTTCGCCGCGACGACGCGCGCTGTGATCGTGTGGATGCCCGGCGCGATGCTTGCTGTGTCCCAGCTGCAGGTCCAAGGCGCGGCCGTCACTGACGCGAGCGGCTGCCCGTCGACGAAGTAGTCGACGCGTGCGACCGTGCCCGCGACACCGACACCGAGCTCGACGATGCCGGAAACCTGTTGGCCGTCCACGAGGCTTTGAAGCGCCACCTTCAACGGTACGTTCGCGACGACGATCGCGAGGCGCGACCCTGCGGTGACGCCTCGCGCTCGGGCGAGGAGCTCGACGACGTGCTTGCCGTCCGCGAGCCGTGTCGTGTCCAATTGGAAGACGAAGGGCGTCGACGTGTCGTGGTCGACCTCGCGTCCGTCGACGCGCAGGCTCACGCGCTGCGGACGGATGCCGGTGCTCAGCGCCTGGAGCTTCACGCTGCCGCTCACTTCTTGGTTCGGGCGGAGGCCCGAGAGCAGAACGCCAAGGCGGACATTGCGCACCGCGATGGTGAAGCGATCACGCGTCCACGAACCGGATCCCGAGTATGCGCGGAGCTCGAGCCGGTGCTTTCCGTTTCGCATCAGATCGGTGTGCAGCCCGCGGCCGGCGGCGTAGGCGAAGGGGGCGCGACGGTCCTGCCAGCGCACCTTGCCGTCGACGAGGAAGGAGACGCGCGTAACCGGGCCGGAGACCTGGACGCGCCACGGGACTGTTCCGAAGACCGTCTGTCCGCGATACACCGTTGTCGAGTCGACGCCGAGCCCAATGTGCTTGTGGTGCACAGGCGGGAACGCGTACGAGCGTACGAGCCGGAGGTAGCGTCGCCAGTTCCAGTAGCGACCGGGATCGGTGTGGTTGTCGATCCCCCCGCCGAGTAGCGGATCGCTCGGGTCCGGTACCTGGCTGTGCCCGATGATGTGCTCGCGGTCGATCGGCATCAGCGACGTGCGCGCGATGTATGCAGCCAGGTGCGCGGAGGCGCGGTACTCGGGCGTGGTGTAGCCGCGCGGATCGTCGGTAACGCCGACGTGCTCGATCCCGACCGAGCGCACGTTCACCGCCCAGTTCCCGGCGTGCCAGGCGATGTCGCGCTTCGCGACGAGCTCGGCGATCCCGCCGTCGCGGGCGATCACGAAGTTCGCCGACGCATGCGAGGCGGGATTGCGGAGCCATGCAACCGAGCCCGCGAATGACCCCTCTGTTGCGTGGATGACGATCCAGCGGATCGAGGTCGGGTTCCGGTCGGCATGGGTGAAGTTCTTCGTGCCCGGGATCCACGTGACGCGTGGCGGCCGAAGCTGCGCGCCGAGCGCGGGCGAAGGCATTGCGACAGACGCGACGCCGAGAAGTGCCGTGAGGCAGATCGTCCAACGAAGAAACCGCATGACCCGCGGCACGTTGTAGCGAATGATTGTGAAGAGACGAATGATTGTGAAGAGACGAAGGGGCGCTGCGTTTCGTAGGCATCGCCGTCTCGATTGTGGGTGAGACGCCAACCCCGCCCAGGGTGGGGTGCTTACCCGCCTCCCTCTCCGGTCGACGCTACCGGATCAGTCACGCCAGCAATGCGCCAACTTGGATTCAAAGTTGTTCGTCCTCAGGTCAGCACGGAGCTGCGAGCCACTCTCGGCGGCGCCGCCAGCTGCCCGCACGCTGCTTCGATGTCGCGGCCCCGGGTGAGCCGGACCGTCGCGGGCAGGCGCCCTGCGTCGAGCACCGACTTGAATGCGGCGATCGCGTCGCGCGACGACCCATCGAAGCGTCCGGTCGGGTTGTACGGGATCAGGTTCACCTTGAACGTTTGACGGTCGAGACGGTCGACGAGCGCGCGCGCATGCGCAGGCGTGTCGTTGACGCCGGCGAGCATGACGTACTCGACGAAGACCTTTCGGCGACGCAGAGCGAAATACCGACGGCACTCCGCGAGCACGTCCGCGAGTGGATACCGATCGTTCACAGGCATCAGCTGCGAGCGCTGCTCGTCGTCGGCGGCATGCAACGAAAGGGCGAGGCGAATCGGCTCTTCGACGTCATCGACGAAGCGGCGTAGACCGGGCAGCCAGCCGACGGTCGAGACTGTCGTTCGTCGGTGCGTCACGCCGAGATCCGGCAATCGCCGAGCCGCGGCCAGGATGGCGTCGAGGTTCAGCATCGGCTCGCCCATGCCCATGAAGACCGCATGGTCGATCGCTTCCGTGCGGCGGAAGTGAAGCGCCTGGTCGAGGATCTCCGACGCCGTGAGATTGCGGCCGAACGCCATCGATCCCGTCGCGCAGAACGTGCACGTGAGCGGGCACCCCGATTGCGAGGACAGGCAGACCGAGCGACGCCCGTCGCGATAGCGCATCAGGACCGCCTCGACCGGGTGTCCGTCCGCAGTTCGGAAGAGCACCTTGACGGTTCCGTCCGCCGATTGGCGTTCCGTCTCCACCGTCAGCGTCGAGAACGCGACCTCGCGGTCGAGTTCCGCCCGGAGGGCCGACGGCACATTCGTCATCCGCTCGTAGCCGGCCGCGCCGCGTGCGGCCCATTCCCACACTTGTGCCGCGCGGTATCGCGGCTCGTCGCGTGCGGCGAGAAATGCTGTCAGCGCATCGATGTCCACTCGACAGCCCAGGCTAGCCTGTGTGACACTCGATCCATGCGAAACGGCTACACGACCACCACCAGCGGCCTGCGCCGCGACTCGTTTCCGCTTCGTCTTTACGAGAAGGCAAAGCGGCTGGGCGTTTGGAACCCCGCCGAGATCGACTTCACTCGCGACCGGGAAGATTGGCAAGAGCTCGACGAGGACCGGCGCTTCGCGATCCTTGAGCTGACGTCGCAATTCGTCGCCGGCGAGGAAGCAGTGACGCTCGACCTGCTACCGCTCTTGCTCACGATTGCGAAGGAAGGACGCCTCGAGGAAGAGCTGTTCCTGACGACGTTCCTCTGGGAGGAAGGCAAGCACGCCGACTTTTTCAGCCGCTGGTTGCAAGAGGTGGCGGACTCGCCGAGCGACTTGTCGGAGTACCACACGCCGACGTACCAGCAGATCTTCGCCGAGGAGCTGCCGCAGACAATGAACGCGCTCCTCGAGGACGACTCGCCGGCAGCGGTCGCCCGCGCTGCGACGACGTACAACATGGTCATCGAAGGCGTACTCGCCGAGACCGGGTATTGGAGCTACCACCGCTCGCTCGCCGTCAACGAGCTCATGCCTGGGCTCTGCGAGGGGCTCGTGCACATCAAGCGCGACGAATCGCGTCATATCGCGTACGGCGTCTACCTCCTCAGCCGTCTCGTCGCGGAGGACCCGTCCATCTGGGATGTCTTCGAGGAGCGGATGAACGAGCTCTTCCCGCTGACGACGGCGCTCGTCAACGAGGGATTCGAGGAGCAGGGTTCGGACGTCACGCCGTTCGGCGTACCGCAGACGGAGATCCTCGACTACGCGACGAGTCAGTTCTCGAAGCGCTACGAACGGATCTCGAAGGCGCGCGGTCGGTCGCTCGCGGACCTCGACGCCGAGCCCGAGCCGGCGGAAATCGAGGATCTCGTCACGCCGACCTGAGCCGCGCGCCGCTGACGAGCGGGCGCCTTGTTCGCGAATTGGCACGAAGTCGGCGCGGTCGCGGCACCACTTCTTCGCTAGCGTCGGCTGCAGAGGGAGGCGGGTTGGATCCCCACCCTGGGTGGGGGCCGCGCGCAATGCCCGTCACTCGTATTGCAACGCGTGCAGCACGTCGAGCTTCGCCGCTCGACGCGCCGGGAAGATCGCGGCGACGATGCCGACGACCACTGCGGCAATCACAAACACGATCAGCTGGCCGACCGGGATCGACAAAACGAGGAAATCGACACGTGCGATCAGCAGCATCGCGAGGACGATCCCGAGCACGATTCCGATCGCTGCGCCGATGAGCGCCGTGATCACGCTCTCGTGGCGAATCATGCGGCGCACCTGACGCCGCGTCATCCCGATCGCGCGAAGCATCCCGATCTCGCGCGTTCGCTCGAACACCGTCAGGACGAGCGTGTTCACGATCCCGAACAGGCTCACGACGACGGAGAGCGCGAGCAAGACGTAGAGGATGTTGAGGATCGAGCTCAGGCCGGAGATCTGGTTATCGATGAACTTCTGCCTGGTCGCAGACTTCGCGTTCGGGAATTGTCGCAAGGCGTGTTCCAGCGCTGCCTGGTTCGCATCGGTCTGGCCACCGCGCATGAGGACGAACGAGTAGAGGTTCTCGGGGTCCGGCGTGTGACGGTCCCATGCTGCGGCGGAGATCGTGACGCGGCCGAACGGCGAGCCGCCGGTCGGCGGATCGAAGATCCCGTCAACCGAGAATGTTTGCTGCGCGCCGCTTGCGAACGTCAGTCGCACGGGAGAGCCGAGTCCCAGGTTGTGACTCTTTGCGTAGTCCTTGTCGACGAACGCTCCGTCGTCGCCGAGAGTCGCGATGGTGCGCTCCGAACCCTCCTGCCAGTCGAGGTTGAACATCTGCGCGGCTGCTGGATTCACCGCAGTCGTCCCGATCGTCTTGCCGAAGGCTTCCGACTGGCCCGCGCGCACGTTCCCGACGGCAGTCACACCGGGAACCTTCGCAACGGCTTCGGAGGCTGCGACCGGGATCGGCGAGAAGTTGTTCTGAGCGGTGATCGCGTAGTCGGCGTTCTTCCAGATGTCGTTCACGGCGCCGCGGAAGCTCGCGACGATCCCCGCAGCGAGCAGCGAAACGAGCGTGACGAGCGCGAGCCCGATCATCAGCGCGGACGCCGTCGACGCGGTTCGCTGCGGATTCCTTCGCGCGTTGTCGCGTGCGAGGAAGCCGGGTGCACCGCCGATCCGCGTCGCAGGCCAGCCGAGTGTCCACGCAAACGGTCCGATGAGGCGGACGGACAGGAGCGCGATCCCCATGAAGACGAGGACCGCGCCGCCGAGCATGAAGAGCAGGATCTGACCGGTGCCGAGGTCGGGCACGAAGAGGCCGACGACGAGCCCGGCGAAGCCGATCGCCGTCAGAACGAGCGCGGCGGGAAGGCGGAAGCGCGCCCAACGTGACTCGGGCAGCGAAGCGCCCTCGCGCACCGCTGCGATCGGAGGCACGCGCGTCGCCCGCAAGGCCGGTCGCAGGCTCGCGAGGAGCGTCACGCCGATCCCGACAAGAAGCGCGACGACGACTGTGCGCGTCTCGAGCGTCAGGCCGTTGTTCGGCAGCGTGAAGCCGACTGCCTCGAAGAGCGCGAACAGGCCGAGCGCGAGCGCCAACCCCGCAAAGAGTCCCACGACGGACGCGACAACTCCGATCACGAGCGCCTCGAGGATGACGGAGCGCAGCACCTGCCGACGCGATGCGCCGAGTGTGCGCAGCGTGGCGAACTCGCGTGTGCGCTGCGCGATCGTGATCGACAGCGAGTTCGCGATCACGAAGCTGCCGACGAAGAGCGCGACGCCGCCGAAGCCGAGCAGGAACTTCTGTAGGAACGAGATGAACGAATCGGTGTCCTTGCTGTCCTCTTGCGACTGCGCTTGTGCGGTCCGAACCTGCGTGGCGGGCGGCAGGATTGAGCGAATCTCGCCGGCGAGCTTCTCCTCCGGCACTCCCTGGTTGGCCGCCACGGCGATCTCGTCCAGCTCGCCCTTTTTCCCGAACAGGCGCTGCGCTGTCGGCAGGTCGAACCCCGCAAGCGTTGCGCCGCCGATCGTCGAGACCGACCCGAACTTCACGATGCCCGAGATGCGGAGCCGCTGGATCGGCCCGACGGTCTGCACGCCGACGATCTGGCCGATGTCGAAGTTCTCCTTCGACGCGGTCGATTTGTCGATCACCACCTCGTTCGGCCCGGGCCACGTACCGGACACGAGCTTGAGCGGATTGAACCGAGATGCGCCGTTCGCGATGCTGAAGCCGAGATTCGGTGCACCGCCGTAGACGACGGCTTTGCCGTCCTTTCCGATGAACTGCGCCGTCCCGTTGACCTGGCCCTCCGCGGCAGCGACGTCGGGCAGGTTGCGCACCTTCGGCAAGAGCGATTCGTCGAAGGCGGGCGCGGTGACGCCGCTGCCGTCGGTGATGTCGAAGGCCGACTTGCCGCTGATGACCGCATCGGAACCGGCTCGGGTCTCGTAGAAGATCGAGTGGAACGCGTTGTTGATCGAGTCCGTGAGCACGTACGTCCCGCTCACGGTCGCGACGCCGAGCACGATCGCGATCGCGGTCAGCGCCGTGCGCAGCTTCCGCGCGAACATTCCGCGCAGCGCGAACGCGGTCACCGGTTGCCGAGCTCCTCGATCTCGGCCACGATGTCGTGCGCCGAGATGTCGCGCGCCTCTCGCACGATCGCGCCGTCGTCGAGGAAGAGGACGCGGTCCGCGATTGCGGCGGCGCGCGGCTCGTGCGTCACCATCACGATCGTTTGCTTGAGCTCGCGAACCGAGTGCTCGAGCAGATCGAGGATCTCGCCGCTCGTCTTCGAATCGAGATTTCCCGTCGGCTCGTCGGCGAAGATGATCGAAGGACGGTTGACGAGCGCGCGACCGATCGCCACACGTTGCTGCTGACCACCCGAGAGCTCCGACGGCCGGTGGTCTCGGCGGTCTGCGAGCCCGACGCGATTCAACAGGTCTGCTAGCCACGCCTTGTCCGGCTTCTCGCCCGCAATCGAGAGCGGCAAGACGATGTTCTCCTCCGCGTTCAGCATCGGCAGCAAGTTGAAGAACTGGAACACGAAGCCGATGTGCTCACGCCGAAGCTTCGTCAGCTCCGTGTCGTTCAGGTCGGCGAGTCCGGTCCCCGCGATCGTCACTGTTCCACTTGTCGGCTTGTCGAGGCCGGCAAGAATGTGCATGAGCGTTGACTTCCCTGAGCCAGAAGGGCCCATGACCGCGACGAGCTCACCCGTTGTGACGTCGAGGTCGACACCTCGCAGCGCGTCGACTGCAGTTTCGCCCTCGCCGTACCGGCGAGTGACGTCACGGCCCTCGACTACAGCCCCGTTGGCGGACGGCGTCGCCACTCCTCCAGTGTGCCAGCGTCAGCGATCGCCGGCGGCGTAGAAACCCGCGGCGACGCCGACGTAGATCGCGATCAGCATGAAACCCTCCCATTTCCGCGAGCGGCCGTCCGAGACGACGGCGCCGACGAAGACCGCCGCAGCGCCCATCCCGAGGAGCTCTTCCCACCGAAACGAGAGCGGGAGCGGGTTCGCGAAGAGCAGTGAGAGCAGCATGATCGTCGGCGTGACGAGCAGCGCCACCTGCGCACTGGACGAGATCGCGATCTCGGTTGCGAGCTTCATCTTCCCGCGATGCGCGATCACGATTGCACCGCCATGCTCGGCCGCGTTGCCGACGATTGCGACGATCACGACCGAGATGAAGAACTCCGAGAGGCCGGCGGCGTCTGCGAAGGCCTCGAGTGAGTGAACGAGGATCTCGCTGATGACGGCAGTGGTCACCGTCGCGATTCCGAGCGCGACGAGCGACACCGCGAAGCTCCACCCACGCTCCGACGGCTCTTCGCCCGACGCGACGTGGTCGGCTCGGTGACGCCGCAAGCCTCGAACCGTGAGCGTCACGTACACGAGGAGCAGGGTCACTGCGATCGGAATGGAGAAGTACACGAGGCTGTCTCGCTCGGGGTCGCCCGAGATGCCTGCAATCGACGGAATGAGGAAGAGGCCGACAGCAAGCGCGACGAGCCCCAGCTGCCCGACGAGCGACCTGCGGTCGAGTTCCGCGCGATCCGGCCCGACCGCCATCGCGAATCCGAGCACGAGCAGGATGTTCGAGATCACCGATCCGGCGAGCGATCCGCGGACGACGTTCGGCAGCCCTTCGTGAACGGCGAGGAGGGCGATGATCAGCTCCGGCGCGTTGCCGAAGCTCGCGTTCAGGAACCCGCCGATCCCCGGACCCGTGTGCTCCGCCGCGTGCTCCGTCGCCTCGCCGATCAGCCATGCGAGCGGAACGAGCGCGGCCGCCGCGAGCACGAAGAGGAGCGTCTTGCTCGGATGCGCGACGGCATCGATGACGATTGTGGCGGGAGCAAGGGCGAGCGACGCCCAAATCAGCTTCCGGCCCACGCGGCAACCCTACCGACGCGTTCGGCAGCGGCCGCGTCGGTTTCTACAAGCGAAAAACCGCGCAAAAGTCAAGTCTTGCGCAGCCCTTCCGACAGACCGACAATTCGCGAACATGGCCCCCTCGCGGCAGCGGTCTGACACAGACGCACCCGTTGCGCTACCGCTGCGTCCGCAGGACGAGACCGAGTGCAGGCGCTGCGAGGTTCACTGCGACAAAGTCGTCTATCCGTCCGCCTGCCTCGATCGCGGTTGCCCGTTCGTCTACGCGTACGAGGAGTTCGGGCACAAGTACATGGGTTGCCTGCAGAAGATCTTCGCCGCCGAGATCGACGTCCACATGCTGCGAGCGGCCGAGCGTCGCATGAGCGGCTTCGGCGCCGTCAAGGCCGTCAAGAACCCGCTGCCGATGTGCCGCTCCGAAGTCGACGAGTGCTACCCGCACCGAAGCGACGACGTCGGCTGCGTCAACCCCGAGTTCCACGAGCTGCCGGACGCGGGCCTTACCTTCCGCGTCTTCGCGCGGCTCACCGACTGAGCCAGCGCTCGCGCAGCTCCTTCGCCTTCCGCACCTCGTCTGCGTCGGGGCCGTGGCCGTCCTTGCCCGGGACCTCGAGCAGCGCGGGCAGGCCTTCGAAGCTCGGGTGGCTGAGGAAGAGGCCGAGGTTCTCGCCGAGGACGCCCTCGCCGATGTTGTCGTGCCGGTCGAGGTTCGAGCCGAGCGGCGTCTTCGCATCGTTCACGTGAATCGCGCGCAGACGCTCGATGCCCATCGTCGTCTCGACCTCGCCGACGAGCGCGTCAAGCGCGGCGCGGTCCTTGACGTCGATCCCGGACACCCACAGGTGGCACGAGTCGAGGCAGAGTCCGAGCCGCGGATGCCGGTCGAGCCGCTCCCAGATCGTCGTCAGCTCGTCGAGCGAGCGGCCGATCGTGCCGCCGGCGCCGGCTGAGTTCTCCATCAGGAGCCATGTCTCGTCGGTGCAGAGCTCGAGCACCTGCTCCAACGCGGGCAGCACGCGTTCGAGCCCGGTCTCGAAACCGCTGCCGAGGTGCGAGCCGACGTGGAAGACGACGCCGTCTGCGCCGATCCCGCACGCGACTTCCATCGTGTTTCGCAGCGCGGCGACGGACTTCTCGTAGACGTCGTCCTTCGGCGCGGCGAGGTTGCACAGGTAGAGCGCGTGACAGACGACGCCGCCGAGTCCGGCTTCGGCGCGTTTCTCGCGAAAGCGCTCGAAGCTCGACGGATCGTGATTCGTCGGCCGCCACGTGCGCGGGCTCTGCGTGAACACCTGCACGGAGTCTGCGTCCATTGCGACAGCACGATCGATTGCCTTGTCGATTCCGCCGGACGACGAGATGTGCGCACCGATCTGCATCGCGCTGACGCTAGCGAAGCCACGCCTCGAGGCGCGCGCGCTCGGCTTCGAGCTCGCTGCGGAAACGGCGCGCGATCGGTGCGACCGGCTCGACCCGCACGCGGTCGCCATCGACCAACCAAATCGCGGCGACGACTCCGTCGACGAGCACGGTCTGATGCACGTCGCCGTTCTTGATGATCACAGTCCGTCGGTGCTCGTCCCGCAGGACGCGCCGCCGATCTGCATGCGCGAGCAAGACGTTGTCCCACTTCGGCAGAAAGCGGACCGGTGCCGGACTGCTCGCATCCGGTAGCGGCGCGCGCGGCAGGTCGAGGAGCTCCTTGCCGTCCTCGGTCCGGAAGCGGCGCAGCGGCTCGAGCAACTCGAGCGCGGGTTCGAAGTCGCGAACGCGGATTCCGCTCCAGTTCGCGATGTCGGCACGCGTCGCCGGACCAAACGCAGCGAGGTAGCGACGCACGACGTGCGCGATTGCCTCGTCGCGCTCGATCTCGTCGGGCAAGTCGAGTTGCGCATACACGGCTTGTGGCCGCGTCTGCCAGAGAGCCGTCTCCGGCGCGTGGTGGATGTGCGCGCGCACGCGTGCGGCGTGCCAAACGCGACGCGCATGAAGGTCGTCCCACCCGTATCGCTCGCACAGTTCGGTGACGACGGTCTTCAGCGTCACGCGTCCGTCGCCGCCGAGCGCCACGATGTCGGCGTATGCCCGCTCTGCGTCGGCGAGCGCTGGTTTCGACCACGTCGGGATGTCGTGGAGCGCCGCCCAGTAGAAGCCGTACTCGCGCCGGCTGAGAAGATGGAGCGTGCTGCGCATGGCCGTTGCCTTGACGACGTCGCCGCGCACGAGCGCGCGTTCGAGACTTTCGCGGCGAAAGCCCTCGATCCGCGACCACAAGCCGATGTACGGCGAGGGTGGCCATTGCGCCTGCAGTCCCGCGACCTGCTCGATCGCACGCGCCGGGGCGAGCCGGCGCCGCGCGAGCAACAGCTGTCGCGCGAGCGTCGCGCGGTTCAGCTCGCGGAGCGTCAGTACACGCACGCGCCTACGCTACCCAGGTGTCCGTCGTCGTTCGCATGGCACCCAGCCCGACCGGATTCCTCCACATCGGAAACGTCCGGACGGCGCTCTTCAACTGGCTCTACGCGCGCCACGAGAGCGGCGAGTTCCGGCTTCGCATCGAGAACACCGACACGAGCCGCGAGGTGGCCGAGGCGGTCGAGCAGATCCAGGACTCCCTGCGCTGGCTCGGGCTCGGCTGGGACGGCACGCTGACGTTTCAGCTCGACCGCATGGACGAGTGTCGCGAGCTGGCGCAGAACCTCGTCGCCGAGGGAAAGGCGTACGAGGACGAGGGCGCGGTTCGCTTTCGCATGCCGGACGATGGCGTGACCGCGTGGGACGACGTCGTGCGCGGGCGCGTCGAGTTTCCGAATGAGAAGCTCGAGGATCTCGTGATCGTCCGTTCAGACGGCCGGCCCACGTACAACTTCGCCTCACCGATGGAAGACGTGTGGGACGGCGTCACGCACGTGATCCGGGGCGACGACCACGTCTCGAACACGCCGAAGCAGATCAACCTCATTCGCGCGATCGGCGCCGAGCCGCCGATCTACGCGCACGTGCCCAGCGTCTACGGCGCCGACGGGAAGCCGCTTTCGAAGCGTCACGGCTCCGTCACAGTCGACGACTTTCGTCGCGACGGCTACCTGCCCGAAGCGCTCGTGAACTTCCTCGCGCTCCTCGGCTGGGCGCCCGACGGCGAGACGACGATCATGAGCCGCGCGGAGCTCGTCGAGCGGTTCACGCTCGAGCGCGTGAGTCCGAGTCCGTCGCAGTTCGACTACGCGAAGCTCGACTGGATGAACGGTGTGTATTTGCGCGCGCTACCGCCCGACGAGTTCGCGCACGCGCTCATCCTCTGGCTCGGCGACCAGGGCTACGACTGGGACTCGGCGCTCGTGCGGCAGGCGGCGCCGCTCGTGCAGGAGAAGATCTCGCGGCTCGCGGAGTTTCCCGACTACGCGCGCTTTCTCTTCGAGGACGTAGCACCCGACCCGGCGCTCCTCGACGGCGGTGGCGAGGTGCTTGCACGAGCATCCGAAACGCTCGCAGGTGTCGAGCCGTTCGAGGCCGAACAGATCGAGGCCGCGCTTCGCGCGCTCCTCGAGCAGCTCGGTCTGAAGCCGCGCCAGGGACTTCAGCCGATCCGCATCGCCGTCACCGGATCCAAGGTCTCGCCCGGGCTCTTCGAAAGCCTCGAGCTCCTCGGGCGCGAGCGCACGCTCGCGCGGCTCAGGGCGGCTGCGTCCGGCGCCTAGGCAGCGGCTTCGGCGGCGCGAGCGGATCGAGCGCCCGCTGAAACTCGCGCCACGCCCGCCGCCGAAACGGCGGCGACGGCACGGGCATCCCGCCTTGGGATGCCGTTTCCTGTTCCTGTTCCTGCATGTGCCCTTTGTCCCTTCGAGCTCTCATTTTCAATTGGTAAACGGATCCTCAGGAGCACGAGGTACGGCTTCCGTCGGAGCGCGGCATTCGCCGCTACACTCGCCAGCCGGAATGGGGGGACGCCCGGCAACGGTCCTCGTCGTCGAGGACGAGGCGGCGCTTCGGCTGCTCTGTCGAGTCAATCTCGAGCTCGACGGCCACCGCGTGCTCGAGGCCGCGTCGCTTGCGGAGGCGCGGAGTGAGCTCGAGGCGAACGACGTCGACGTGCTCCTTCTCGACCGCCACGTCGGCGCCGACGACGGGTACGACCTGCTCCGAGAGTTGCGTGACAGCGAGTCGGGGATCCGGATCGCGCTCGTGACCGGATCGGTCGAGATCGGGCCGGCTGACCGTAAGATCGTAGACGCTGTGCTGACGAAGCCCTTCGCGATCGAGGATCTGCTCTCCACTGTGCAAGGGCTTGCGGAAGTGCGCTCGACGTAATGTCGACAACCGTCGTCCGGACCCCCGAGCAGTTCGAGAGCAACCTCCGCCGCTACCTCTTCGAGCGCTCGGAAGAAGGACGCGCGGTGCGCGTCGGCGAGAAGGAGGTCTCCGAGCAGGCGGCGATCGTGGAGCGGTACGCCGATCTCTTCTCGCGCGATCAGCTCGAATCGCTGCGCGATGCTCGCGCGGCAGCTGACGGCGAGGACGCCGAACGTCTTTACAGGCTGTGCAAGACGTGCGAGGGCGGGCTGATCGCGGCGGAGCTTGCGGCGCGCGAGGACGAGTTGGAGAACGAGGTGCTTGCGGCTCGCGTCGTCTTCCGCGGCGAGGAGCTTTCGCTCCGCACCGCGCAGGCGCGGCTCGCCGTCCTCCCGTCCTACCGCGATCGTGACGAGCTCGGCGAGTTGCAGCTCGACGTATCGGCCGGCTTCAACGACAAGCGTCTCGAGTTGCTCAGTGTCGCTGAGGAGCTCGAAGCCGATCTTTCTGGCGAGCAGGATCCCATTGCGCGGACCGAGGACGAAAAGGCGATCTCGCTTCGCGAGCTCGAGGCGGCGCTCGTCGCTGCCGCCGACGACTCGGCCGCCGCCTACGAGGTTCTGCGTGCGCGCTGGTTCGAGCGCCTGCTCGGACCGGAGCGCGACGAGGAGCCGACACAGCACCACACGTCGTACATGCGTCGGCTCTCGCCGCTCGACGACGTGTACACGGCCGAGCGCGCAGTCCCCGTCTGTCTCAAGACACTCGAGCAGCTCGGCTTCGATCTCGAGGCGATCCCGAACATCAAGCTCGACCTCGACGATCGCCCACAGAAGTCGCCGCGCGCGTGCGTGATCGCTTCCGATCCACCGGAGGTCGTGCACCTGATCACACGCTCGCAAGGCGGGCTCCACGACTACCAGGCGTTCCTGCACGAAGCCGGTCATGCGCTGCACTACGCCGGTGTCGCCGCTTCGCTCCCGTACACGTTTCGTCGGCTCTCGCGCGACCACGCGCTGACGGAGATCTACTCGTACATCTGCGAGGCGATCTCGCGCGAGCCTGAATGGCACCGCGAGCACTTCGGCGGCGACGCCGAGGCGAACGCGGAGGCGACCCTTTTTCTCGAAGCGTTGCTCTTCCGCCGGTACGTCGGAAAGCTCCGTTACGAGCTCGGCTTCTGGTCGCGCTTCGCCGACCGAGGTGGTACCCCGGACGGCTACGCGGAGAATCAGCTCGCGCTCACGGGGATCCGCTACGACGCGCGGAACTACCTCGCGGACATGGACGGGGGCTTCTACTCGGCCGACTACTTGCGAGCATGGATTCGGAGTGCGCAGCTTCGCCGGTACCTGGTCGACGAGGTCGGCGTCGACTGGTGGCGTAACGAGAAGACGGGCGCCATCCTGCGGGGCCTCTTCGCAGAGGGAACGCGGCCGTCGAGCGAAGAGATCGCCAGCCGGCTCGGCTTCGAGCCGCTCGACACGGCGCCGCTCGTCGCCGAGCTCGCGGTCGACTAGTCGCGCTTCAGAAGCGCGGCGTGGATCTCGCGCGTCAGCGTCGCGACCTGCTCGGTCAGCTGCTTGTCCTGCAGCGTGAGGTCGGTGTTCGACTGAAGCAGCAGCGTCAGCTTGTCGGTCTCGGTTTTGAGCGCCTCCGTGCGCGCTTCTGCTTGGCGTTCAAGCTCGTCATGGCGTCGCTCACGAGTGCCGAATGGGTCTTGTCGCGATCTGCCTGACGTGTCTGCGCCAGCAGGATGAGCGGCGCGGCATACGCAGCCTGCGTCGAGAACGCGAGGTTCAAGAGGATGAAGGGATACGGGTCCCAGCCGAAGCCGAGCGCGAGCGAGTTCAGGACGATCCAGAAGATGACGACGATCGTCTGGCCGATGATGTACTCCGGCGTGCCGAAGAAACGCGCGATACGTTCGGCGATGCGGCCGAACGCATCGTGGCCGAACGCTCCGGACTGTCCCGCGTGCGCAGCCATCGCGGGCGACAGTAGAAGAGCGCCCGGACGCTAGAAGAGCCCGCGCACGAGCTGGACGAGCCCGGGCGCACTCTCCTCGTGATCGAGGTCTTCGCGCAGCAGCTCGTCGAGCTCGATTCCAATCAGGAGCACGAGCGCCGCGACGTAGAGGTACACGGTGAGAAGGAAGAACGCGCTGAGCGTGCCGCTCGCACTCTTGAAGTCGGCGACCGACGTGACGTACCAGCGGAAGATGATCGACTGCACGACCCAAGAGACGACGACGAGCGTTGCGCCGGCGCTCGCCCACTTCTTCGGTCTGCGCTCGGCGGGCGCGAAGCGAACGAGCACGCCGAAGCCGACGGTGATGAGTGCGAGCGCTGCGAGCCAGCGCACGATCGCGACCGGAATGCCCCAGGCGCCGCTGCCGAGGTCGCGCGCGACGGTGACGAGCAGGAACGCTGCGACGAGACAGCCCGTGAGTACGACGGCGATCCCGAAGCCGAGCGGGAGTCGAATCCACCAGGGCCGGTCGTCGTCATGGTCCTCGATGCGGCTCAGGGCGGTCATACACGCGCGCACGGCGCGCGAGACCTCCCAGATCGTCAGCACGAGCGCGAACGCGATCAGCCAACCCGAGTTGTCGGAGAAGATCTTTTCGACGGTCGCGTCGATGCCGCGGTAGACCTGCGGCAGGAGATGCGGCTTGACCGCCGGGCCGATGTCTTCCCGCCAGATGTCCTCGCGGTCGAAGGCGCCGAGCAGGGCGGTGCCGAGGAACGCGAGCGCGACGACCGCGACGAGCGCCTGCAACGCGATCGACGCTCCGAGGGTCATCAGGTCGTGACGCCGGAAGAGGTCGCGCCAGACGTCGACGAGCTTGCGGAGCCTTCGCGTTCGCGCGTGCGCAGTCCGCGCCATGCCCGGGCGGTTCCCCGTGCGGCGCTTCCGAAAAGCGGTCGGCTACGTTTCTGCGATGGGCCGCCGCGAGATCGCAGTCGTCTGTGACCTGCCGGAGACGGGTCCCAACCGCGTGGCGACGGCGAACGCACTCGACCACGTCGCCACGGACTTGCCGCTCAGGTGGTGGACGACGGCCGAGCTCGCGGCTTCCGACAACACGGCCCTTGCGCACGCCGGCGGGGTCTTCATGGCACCCGGCGATTACGCCGTGCCGGAGGCGGCCCTGCGTGCGATCCGTTTCGCGCGCGAGCGTCAGGTGCCGCTCGTCGGAACGTGCGGTGGGTTTCAGCACGTCGTCCTCGAGCACGTTCGCAACGTCCTCGGCGTCCGCGATGCCGACCACGAGGAGGCACACCCGGACGCGGACACGCTCGCCGTCACGCGACTCACCTGTTCGCTCGTCGGTGAAGACCACGCGGTCTTGCTCGCTGACGGCTCGGCGGTCGCGGGTTACTACGGCAGCGCGCGGGTGGTCGAGCCGTTCTTCTGCAACTACGGCTTGAACGAGGAGTTCCGCGCACCGCTCGAGGAAACGGGCCTTCGTGTCACCGGGGTGGGCGAGGAAGCCGAAGCGCGCGTCGTCGAGCGCGACGAGCACGCGTTCTTCCTCGCGACGCTCTACGTGCCGCAGGCGCGCTCGAGACCGGGCGACCCGCATCCGCTCGTCGCCGCCTTCGTCGACGCCGCGCTCGGATGACCGACGACGTCATCAGCGACGTCTGGAGGCCGACGCGGTTCGACGTGGACGCGGTCGAGGCGCTCGGCTCCGTACAACTCGACTGGCGGTACAAGGGCGCGCCCTTGGGCGACCTGACGCTCGCAGAGCTCCGGGGAACGAAGCTTCGTCTTCTCGACGGTGACTTCCCGTTGCCGTTGCTCGCGCTTCGCGCGTCGGCGGTTCGGAACAACATCGAGCAGCTCCAGCGCTACTGCGACGAACACGACGCGTTGCTTGCGCCGCACGGGAAGACGACGATGGCGCCGCAGCTGATCGCGGACCAGATCCGCGCGGGCGCTTGGGCGATCACGTGCGCGACGCCGTCGCACCTGCGCGTGTACCGGCACTTCGGCATCGGGCGGATCGTCTATGCGAACGAGCTCGCGGAGCCCAGCGTCATCCGCTGGGTCGCGGACGAGCTTCGCCGCGACGAGACGTTCGAGCTCTACTGCCTCGTCGACTCGGAGCGTGGCGTCGCGCTTCTCGACGACATCCTCGCGGAGAAGCCGTTGCCGCGAGAGGTGCCCGTCCTCGTGGAAGTCGGCTACGAGGGCGGCCGCGCCGGTTGTCGCACGTTTGCCGACGTCGAGCGTGTCGTCGAGGCGGTTGCGGGCTCGCGCACCCTCCGGCTCGCCGGCGTCGAGGGGTTCGAAGGTCTCCTCAAGAGCGACGACCTCAACCACACGCTCGGTCGCGTCGACGCGTTCCTCGCGAAGCTCGTCGGCGACGTCGAGCTGTTGCGCGCGAGCGAGTTGCTTCCGGAGTCGGCGATCGTCACGGCGGGCGGCAGCGCGTATTTCGACCGCGTGCTCGAGGCGGTCGAGCCGTTGCGCTCCCACGCGGACGTCCGCGTCGTCCTCCGCAGCGGTTGCTACGTGACGCAGGACGGCGGCTTTTACCACGACGTCTCGCCGCTCGGCGGCCGCGCAAGCGGAGAGCCCGTCCTTGCGAATGCGCTCGAGGTCTGGGGCGCCGTCCTTTCGCGGCCCGAGCGCGAGCTCGTGATCGCCGGTTTCGGCAAGCGTGATGCGCCGATCGACGTTGCGCTGCCCATGCCGGTCGAGACCTATCGCGAGGGCCGAGGCCGCGAGTCGATCGAGGGCCGTGCCCGGATCGTCGCGATGTCCGACCAGCACGCGCACATTCGGATCGAAGCAGACGTCGACGTCGTCCCCGGCGACCGCCTTGCGTGCACGATCTCGCACCCGTGCACCGCGTTCGACAAGTGGAAGTTCATCCCGCTCGTCGACGAGGCGCACGTCGTCGTGGACGGCGTCCTTACGTTCTTCTAGTGAGCGGTTTCCACGGGCGACGACGCGGGAAGGTCCGGTCGAGAGAAGCGACGTGAGGAGGCGCGATGGCCGCGACCGAGACACCCAAGAGCGGGACAAAGGACAAGAACTACGACCTGATTGCCGTGACGCACCTCTGCCTCGAGCACGTATGGCGGCTCGATCAGTACGCGCAGGACGCCGAGCGAGACGGCGACTCGGAGCTCGGCGAGCTGTTCCGCCGGATGCAAGACCACAGCCGGCGGGGCGCCGACGAATGCAAGCGGCTGCTCGGGCAGCGGCTCCAAGAAGACTGACCGGCACGACGTAGGCAGCAGGCGCACCGGAACAATCCGGACGATGTCGCTGACCGTCGGCACAGGGCCGTTCTCGAAGACGCCGGCGGGACGGTTCAACGTTGCAATCGAGCCGCCGGGCGCGTTCATGTTCTGGGACCCGGTCGCCTACCGCGTGCGCGCGTTCTTCGGCGGCGAGCCCGTCGTCGACAGCCGGCGCGTGATGATGCTCCACGAGACCGGGCATCTGCCCGTCTGGTACTTCCCGGAGGACGATCTGCGCGCCGATCTGCTCGAGCCCTCCGAGAAGACGACACACTGCCCGCACAAGGGCGACGCGTCGTACCGCTCGATCCGCGCCGCCTCGCGCGTTGCGCAAGATGCGGTGTGGGCCTACCGCGACCCGATTGAAACGGCGCGCTTTCTAGACGGCTACGCAGCGCTCGTCTGGCGCGATCTCGACGAGTGGTTCGTCGAGGACGAGCAAGTTCAAGGGCATCCGCGCGATCCCTACAGCAGGATCGACGTCTACAAGACGACGCGACACGTGCGCGTTGCGATCGACGGCGAGACGGTCGCCGAAACGCGCCGCGCGCACGTTCTCTTCGAGACTGCGTTGCCGCCGCGCTACTACATCCCGGTCGACGACGTGCGCACCGATTTGCTCGTCGACAGCCCGACGACGACACGCTGCGCGTACAAAGGCGTCGCGTCGTACTGGCACGTGCAGATCGGCGACACGCGGCACGACGACATCGTGTGGACGTACCCCAATCCCGAGCGCGAAGCCGAACGCGTGCGCGATCTCGTGTGCTTCTTCAACGAGCGCGTCGACCTCGAGCTCGATGGCGAATTGTGCGAGCGTCCGCGCACGCAATGGTCGCGCGGCTGACGCGCTACGTTCGACGAGGCCTTGCTTGGCGTCCTACGTGCTGAGCGGTAGAGGCAGCAGAGCCCCGTCAGCGGTCGGGGCGACCGACGTCGATGTCCTCGCGCGGGTCGTATGCGCGGCTCCGTGACGCTGCCTTGGCGATACCTCGGCTGACCATGTAGCCGACTGTTGCGATCGTTGCCAGCGTCCAGAAGAACCGGTCGTCGATGTTGTCGGACGTCCCGGCGGCGATACCGAGGCCCATCAGGTAGAGGACGAAGACGAGGAACTCGCTCGTCAGGAAGAACGGTTTCGTCTCGGACGTGTACTGCGTGCGCGGCTGCGCGGCCAAACGCGCTCGCCAGTCGCTACGGCTCGGTGTCGCCATCGGTGCCTCCTGTTCCATCGAATGTGCGATTTCTGTTTCCCGCGAAGGCAATGGGGAAACAGAGACGCCAACTTCCAGGAGGTGGAATACAAATGGCGTTGCTCTGGGTGCTCGTGCTGCTTCTGCTCATCTTCGCGATCGCGGGCGGCATTGGGATAAACAGTTGGCTCTGGCTGATCCTGGTGGTCGCTCTGATCCTCGCGCTCGTGGGGTACTTCTAGACGCGCTTTCGCAAGTCGCGGTGCATGCAGAGCGCTCGTCGCGCGCTCGGGAGTGTTGAAGAGGCGCATACGGGATTCGAACCCGCCTGCAAACAGGCATGTTTTTCGGCCCGGGGCGGCACCGGGGTAGGCACCGTACGGGCACCCAGCGTCGACGCGCCGCTGAGCTGCGCATCTACTCGCGACGGCTGCTCGAGCTCGCCGACGAGATCGACACCGGCGAGAAGCACGGTTTCGGGTCCGCGGCGGGGCAGCGGCAGCGGGCGGCGGAGATTCGCGCGATGGCGGAGGCGATCGACGCGCAGTTCGGCAAAGGGCCAGGCTAGGCCACTGTGACCTTGAGCAGCCCGACCGAAGCCGCTTGCGCGGCCTGCCAGTGATCGGCTCCGCCGCGGGCGCGATCCGCGGCACGGATCGCCTGGGCGAAGTGCTGGCGCGCGAGCGGGGTCGCGGGGCCGGAGCTGTGTGCAGCTCGCGGCTCGTCATGCGGGTTTGCGCCACAGCGTCGCATCGCGACCACACCAGGACCACACCAGCGCGCGCTACCGCCGCTCGTTATCGACCAAATCCATCGGTCACACGTCGACCGGTCGCGGGAAGTGCCATACACCGTCGATGCGTCGTCGCCTTGGGTCCTGAGCCGTCGAGCACCCACAAAGGAGGGACGATGTGGAAGTCCAGACACACGCGCTACCTGGTCACCCTCGCTATCGCCGTAGCGCGGTTGCCATAAGCACCGGGGCCGCGACGGGCGCACCCGTAAATGCTCCGAACACCGCCGACATCACGCTGATCTGCCCGACCGACAGCACGTCGGGCGTCGTCACACTCGTGCGCGGGGAGTGGACTCCCGCTCGGACTCGAACACGGTGTTCATCCCGGTTGCCTTCGGAGAGTTCACCGGGGTCGCGACGGACGCGGACGGCAACGTCCTATTCACGGTAGATGAACCTCCATTTGCCAAGGGAAGCTCTGTCCCGCAGAACGGCAAGCTGGTGGAGCGCACGGGCGTCATCGTGTTGGAGTTTCCCGGTGGCACCTTCACCGGCTCCTCGACAGTCAGCGATTTCTTCGCAAACGCCTGAGTGAATTCGTAAGTGTTTTCCTAGGCCCTCGCGCGTGCTACGCACGTCCGGGAGTATCGGGTTCTAGTGCGCTGCCGACATACGGCGAATCCGACTTCGCGAGTGAGTCGGCGTGACCCTCGGCCCCAAACGTTCGCGGAGCTGAAAGCCCGGCGGATTGAAGGGAGCAATAGCGGTCGGTCCGCCGCACGATCAGAGTGAGGCCGGGGCTGCGGCATTTGTCCCGGCCTCACCACGATCTCACGGTCTTCACCGATTCGCGCGTCGACTCGAGCGCGCTGCGACTCGAGCGCGCTGCGATCGTGCGCACGTCGTGCCGCAACCGAATTGCACTCACGTGCGTTAGTGCATCGCGGGGCTGACGGCGTTGTCAGGCTGAGCCTCGGGCGGCGAGACCCGGGGCTCAGCCCCGCATCCTTTTCGGAGGCGCGACGTTGGTGATCGTGTCCGCGTTAGCGCTCGCAAGTTCTACTCCCGATCGTGGCAGACGGCTCCGATGTTTATTGCCGTCTGGATCTCACAACTAGGAGCGATTGGCGAAGCGGCCGGCTGGTGGAATGCCTGGACCTTGATCCATAGCGTCGGCAGGTACAGACTTCTCTCTTCACTACGTTGAGAGGCTAGGTCTACCGTGATCAAACGACTTCTATCGCTCGCTGTGCTCGTGTCAGCTTCCGCGCTGGCGGCAACAGGCGGTGCAAGCGCCAACCAAGGTGGAATCGGCGGATGCTCAGCAGGCTTCGAGTACATCAGCCTCGCTCAGGTCCTAAGCGAAGGCCCCCGTCCAAATGCGATCCTCGTGGACGTAACCGGCAACAACGATGGCTACGTATGTCGGAGGTTGCTTGGCGACGGCATCGCGCATTTGTTCCCCGGCGCGGTGAACGACACGTTCTACATCTGGCTCGACAACGCCGAGCCACCGCAGTAGGGCCGGGATGGCGGCCGCGGCACTAACCTGAGCCCGCCAAAAACTTCATGCCGCGAGAGGCATCGCCCTCCCCTGAGGCCCGGCCCATCTAGGCGATGCCTGGCTGCGAGTGGATTAGGCCGACGTCATGCGGCGCGCCCGCTGCGCCGTCGACGCGCAGCGCCAACAGCGCCGCTGCGACGGCGATCAGCGCTGCGACCGCGAGCGTCGTCACCGGACGAGTTTCGCACTGCGCTGCGAACGTTGTAGGTTCACGCCGTGCGGCTGCCTGCGGCGATGCTCGCGCGCTCTGGCGCTCTACCCACGCGCGGCTCTTGGTCGTTCGAACCGAAGTGGGACGGCTTCCGCTGCCTCGCTCGCATCGGCCGCGACTTCCAGTGCGGAGCCGACGCGGCTGGAACATGACGCAACTCGTCCGCGAGCTCGACGGGATGCCGCCCGGCGTCTACGACGGGGAGCTGGTCGCCTTCTCTTACGGTGAGCCTTACTTCCCGGACGTGTGCGCGCGGCTCCTCAACGGCGACCGCAGCATCCCGCTCGTCTACATCGTCTTCGACCTACTCGAACATCGCCGCCGGTCGCGCCTCGACAAGCCATACCACGAACGGCGCGCACTGCTTGAACGGCTCGACCTGTGCGGGCCCGCACTGGCAGCTGACACCTGCCTTTGAGGATGGTGAGGCGCTGTTCGAGGCGTTTGCCACCGCGGACTCGAAGGCGTCGTTGCGAAGAGGCTCGAGGGCGGCTACGTGCCGGGGGCGCGGGAGTGGGTCAAGACGAAGAACCGCGGCTATTGGCGTTACGAGCTTGAGCGGCAGGCGGCGATTCGCTCCCGATCGGCTTCTCGTGCGAGCTCGTTCGTCGCTTCGGGTGTGCGGTTACGCAGATTGACATCGTGATGAAAGCGTTGGATGATCGCCTCGATCGTGCGGAGCGCGACGATTTTCGTAGTCTTGCTGGTCGCGGGCGCCGTCGGATCTGCGGCCGGGGCCCCGAAGAGTGATGTCGTACTGAAGGCCACCCTGACGGGCAGGTATCTGCACACCACCTCGACGGGAAGCGGCACAGTCACCGTCACGGTCAAATCGACAAAGGTCTGCTGGAAGTTTGCATACAAGGAGATCGACCAAGCAGGCGACTCCGGAATCCACGTCGTGCCGCCACCCGCACCCGGTAAGCACAAGAGGTCGGTGTTCCCCTTCACGGCCTCTACGTCCACCGCTCCTGGTTGTGTGGGCAAGACCGCGTGGGGAGCAAGTGGCGCGAACTGGCTGGGCAAGATCGTCGCAAACCCGTCGCGCTTCTACGTCATCATCGCGACGAAGAAGTACCCACAGGGAGCCATCGGCGGCGCGCTTCGAGGCACTTAGCCAACCGATCAGCGTCCGGCTTCGGGGAAAGGATCAAGCGTCGGAGCTCGACCTGCGCGAGCGTTCGAAATCCCATGCACAAGCGTGGACGACGTCAGGGTGAGGCCGTATCGGCCCGGTCGATGAAGGACGGCTTGCAGGGCGCGAGACTGGGCGAGAGAGCGGATTCGCTAACAGCTGCGGGATTCGACGAGGTTCACGCGGCTACGGGAAAGAGCGCTCTTCTGCGGGCGTTCGCCGCTCGTGCGTATGGCGACGACTATCCGGCGGAGGTTGCGCCAACCGGGATGACGACATGGTGGATTCTCGGTCGGTGCGTCGCCGGGCTGCGCATCGGCCCAGGGGACCAGCTTGTCGATCTGGCGTGCGGCAGCGGCGGTCCGGGGCTCTGGCTTGCGCGCGCATCGGGAGCCGATCTCGTCGGTGTTGACTGGTCGCCGGTCGCCGTCGATTCCGCACGTCGCCGGGCTCCGGCCTTCCTACCTGACGGCCGTGCCCGGTTTGTGGTCGGTGACCTGGCGGATTCGGGGCTCGCGAGCGGTCAGGCCGACGCCGTGCTCTGTCTCGACGCCGTGGCCTTCGCGGCGGATCGCGTTGCGGCGCTTTGCGAGGTGCGTCGGCTTCTTCGACCAGGTGGCCGTTATGTCTTCTCCGCCACCGAGGTCGCCTCGTCGCCCGATCGCTCATGGGTAGTGGATTGGCAGCCTCTCCTGTCGGCAGCGGGTCTGAAAATGGAAAGCAAAGAGGAAGTCCCGCACTACGCCGAACGCCTACAACGGATGTACGACCTCTGGCTTGAGAACCTTCCAGCACTCGAGGCCGAGCTCGGTCTAGAGATGACGAAGAAGCTCGAGCAAGAGGCGCGCGCCGTCGGTCCAACACTGCAGAAGCGACGCCAATTCGTCGTCGTCGCTCGGCCGTGACTCTCACGGGCTGAGAGACATCGGGGACCTCGTCGCTGTCTGCGCCGCGGCCACGCCGCCATGCCGCGACGGACACAGGCGAACTCGCGGTCGCTGCGCCGCGCACCTGGCGCGGCCGAAGCGCCGCCCAAGTGCGTCAGGGGTCGACGCCAAACTCGGCGGCGTTGATCGTCGCGGTGCCGTCACTGTCGCGTAGGGCTAGTGACGAAGATAGACCGCGGACGGTTCGCCGTGGCGCTGTGGCTTGTTGGTTGGCTCGCCTTCCACCTCGACGATCGGCCCCGACTCGCTCGATACGGATACCGATGGCCCGATGCCCTCAATGCAGGCATCGTCCGGCGAATATGCACCGTCCAATGTGCGCCGGCTCTTTGTCGGTTACCGGGGCGCGGACTACGGTTCAGCGACCGCAGGCGCTGAAGCCGTAAGCAACCACGCGGCGGTTGAGGCTGACCGTAAACCGCAAGTACGCTGGTAGGGCAATCGCGAGCGCCGCTGTATCGCGAGCGGCGAAGCCGTCACGGACGCGGCGCGCGAGCACAAGTCCGTGATCAAGACTGGAGACGAGCGCGCGTGCGGCCGAATCGCCCACTGGGACTCCGAGCGCGCGGAACCGAGAGTTGAAACGGGCTTGGATCGCGACCTGCGCTGTCCAAATCCTGGTCACCGCGGGCCACTTCTGCACCTCGGGCAGAGAGCTCGCGGCCTCGGCCTGGCGCCGCAACGGAACCAACTGCCGTTGAACGTCTCGACACAGCGCGTCACCCCGTTGGATGAACTGCCCGCGCGTTGGTGACGCGTTGGCAGCGACAGGCGCCAGCAACGCAGCAACCACCACGACGGCGGCGATAGCGGCTCGACCCACGGCCTGATCAGGATCGGGTACCGACACAGGAGACATGAGCCCCCGAAGGGGTAGTTGGGCCGCGATAGACGAAGCACCTAGCGAAGCGGCTTAGGTTCCCACGCGGATCAACCGGCTGGCGAAACGCCGTACACGCGCCGGTAGAGCCTGATCCAGTTCGCCGCGACGGGCCCGCCCTGGCTCCGCTCCCTACGCGCGTCGAAGCGCAGCAACTGGCGAAGCGTCCTTGGCGCCGGGGTGCGCGCGGGAAGCGCTCATCCGCGGACGCTGTCCGGCTCGCCAGCGCCCCGGCGCAACCTGATCTTGCTGCGCTCGCCGCTCATGGGAGTGGCTGGCCGATTCCGAGCATGTTCCCCTCGCTGTCGCGAAACCAGGCTCCGCGCTCCCCGTTTCCCTTGCTTGGGTAGTTGCCCTCGATGTCTGCGATTCCGTCGACCGTAGCGAG
>JBKPRX010000121.1:0-9231 GCA_046734795.1 Actinomycetota bacterium | reverse complement strand
AGACCGACGTCGTGCAGCGTCTGCAGCCGCCTGCGGATCTTCGGGATCTTCGCGAAGAACTGGAGCGCTTCCTCGACCGACATGTCGAGCACGTCGGAGATCGACTTGCCCTTGAAGCGCACCTCGAGCGTCTCGCGGTTGTAGCGCTTGCCCTTGCACGTCTCGCACGGGACGTAGACGTCGGGCAGGAAGTGCATCTCGATCTTGATCTGCCCGTCGCCCTTGCACGTCTCGCAGCGGCCGCCCTTCACGTTGAACGAGAACCGGCCCGGCTTGTACCCGCGCACCTTCGCCTCCGGCGTCAGCGAGTAGAGCTCGCGGATGTGCGTGAAGAGATCCGTGTACGTCGCGGGGTTCGACCTCGGCGTCCTGCCGATCGGCTTCTGGTCGATCTCGATCACCTTGTCGAAGACGTCGATGCCTTCCACGTCGTCGTGCGCGCCCGGCTTGATCCGCAGCCGGTTGAGCCGGTTCGCGAGCGCCTTGTAGACGATCTCGTTCACGAGTGTCGACTTGCCGGAGCCCGAGACGCCGGTAACGCAGACGAACTTGCCGATCGGAAACTCGACGTCGATCCCCTTGAGGTTGTGCTGCGACGCGCCGCGGACGACGAACGAGCCGCGGTCCTCGGCCCTTCGCTCCGGCACCGGAATCGTCCGCTTGTGCGAGAGGAACTGTCCGGTCACCGACTTCGCGGTCCGCGCGACCTTCGTCGCCGGCCCTTGGGCTACGACCTGGCCGCCGTGCTCGCCGGCGCCGGGGCCCATGTCGACGAGCCAGTCGGCCTCGCGCATCATCTGCTCGTCGTGCTCGACGACGATGACGGTGTTGCCGAGATCGCGCAACCGCTCGAGCGTCTGGATGAGCCTGTTGTTGTCGCGCTGGTGCAATCCGATCGACGGCTCGTCGAGGATGTAGAGCACGCCGACGAGCTGCGAGCCGATCTGCGTCGCGAGCCGAAGACGCTGCGCCTCGCCGCCGGAGAGCGTCGCCGCCGCGCGGTCGAGCGTCAGGTAGCCGACACCCACGTCGTCGAGGAACGTCAGCCGCTCGCGAATCTCCTTGACGATCCGCTCGCCGATCATCCACTCCGTCTCCGTGAGGTCGAGCTCGTTCAAGAATTGGAGCGCAGCCTGGACCGAGAGCCGCGTGAACTCGTGGATCGACTGCCGCCCGACGGTGACCGCCAGCACCTCGGGCTTGAGTCGCGCGCCCTTACAGACCGGACACGGCCGGAACGACATGTACTCCTCGATGCGTTCGCGCCAGTGCGACGAGTCGGTCTCCTTGTAGCGCCGCTCCAGGCTCGGCACGAGGCCGTCCCACGCGAGCATGTATTGCCGCCTGCGGCCCATCCGGTTGCGGTAGCTGACGTAGACGCGCTCGCCGTTCGTCCCGTAGAGGAAGTAGCTCTGCTGCTCCTCCGAGAGCTCGCGCCACGGCGTGTCGAGATCGATCTCGTATCGCTCGCCGACCGCCTGGATCACCGACTCGTAGAACGTCGAGTTCCCGATCGTCCAAGGCACGAGCGCGCCCTCGTTGATCGAGAGCGACGAGTCCGGAACGAGCAGATCGGGATCGATCTCCTGCTGCGAGCCGAGCCCGGTGCAACGCGGGCACGCTCCGTGCGGCGAGTTGAACGAGAAGATCCGCGGCTGCAGCTCCGGTAGCGATACACCGTGCTCGGGGCATGCGAAGTTCTCCGAGAACACGAGCGGCTCGCCGTCGACGACGTCGATGACGACGAGTCCAGCTGCGAGCGATGCCGCTGTCTCCACCGACTGCGAGAGCCGCGTACGCAGATCGGCCCGCATCGTCAGCCGGTCGACGACGACCTCGATCGTGTGCTTGAACTTCTTGTCGAGCTCGGGGATGCCGTCTTCCAGGAGGTGCTGAGCGCCGTCGACCTTGACGCGGGTGAAGCCTTCGCGCTGGACCTCCTCGAAGACTTCGCGATATTCGCCCTTCCGGTCGCGCACGACGGGTGCGTTCACCGTGAACTTCGTTCCTTCGGGAAGCCGCAGCACCTGGTCGACGATCGCGTCCACCGATTGGCCGGCGATCGGCCGTCCGCAGATCGGGCAGTGCGGCCTGCCGACGCGCGCGTAGAGCAGGCGCAGGTAGTCGTAGATCTCGGTGACGGTGCCGACGGTCGAGCGCGGGTTCCGCGACGTCGTCTTCTGGTCGATCGAGATCGCCGGCGAGAGCCCGTCGATGTGGTCGACGTCGGGCTTCTCCATCATCTGGAGGAACTGGCGCGCGTACGCCGAGAGCGACTCGACATACCGGCGCTGGCCTTCCGCGTAGATCGTGTCGAAGGCAAGGCTCGACTTCCCGGAGCCCGAAAGGCCGGTGATGCAGATCAGGCGGTTCCGCGGCAGCCGGACGGTGATGTCCTTGAGGTTGTGCTCGCGGGCGCCGCGGACAACCAGCTCGTCGGCAGCCATGCGCGGCCATTGTACCGCCGGAACGTACGTTCGTGTAGGGGTCTAAGAGCCCGCGAGCCGGGCCGCGATGCCGACCACGCGCCGGACGTGCGGCACGTATTCGATCTCGAGCCCACCTGCGACGAGAGTGCCGTAGCCGAGCATGCGACCGACCATCGTCTGCTCCAGCTCGAGCGTGCCGATCCGCGCGAGGTGCACGGCCGAGGCTCGGCGGTGCGCGACGCCCGAGACGACGAAGAGCTTCTCGGTCGTCAACACAACGCGCGTTCGATCCCAGCGCCAGACGGCAGTCGTCGCCGAGAGCGCTGCAAGACCGAGCAGCAGGACGGCCACCGGCGTCGCCGGCCAGCCGACGACGAAGCCCGCCACGCCGAGGGCCGCGGCGAGGCCAGCGCGAAGAAACGGACCGACGAGAACGATCCCGTGGCGACGGGCGTCCACGACGATTTCCTCTTCGGCGCCCTCGAGCATGGGTTTGCCCTCTTCGGGGCTTGGCGAGAAATCCCTGGTCATGGGCGGAACTGCTCGGCGGGCTGCGATCGCCACGATCGTCGTGATCGCGATCGTCGCGCTCGCGCTCGCGTTGTGGAAGCTGAAGGCGCTGATCGCGCTGCTCCTGTTCGGCTTCGTCATCGCCGCCGCGATGCGGCCGGGTGTCGAGCGCCTGTCGAAACGCGGGGTGCCGCGCCTCGTCGGGGTGACGATCCACTACCTGGCGATTGCCGGCGCGGTCGCGCTCTTCCTCTGGCTCGTCGTCCCGCGCGCAGTCGACCAGCTCAGCGTGGCGGTCGGCAACGTGCCCACGTCGGCCGCGGAGCTCGGACAGCAGGCGAAGCATTCGAGCGGCATCAAGCACGACATCCTCGTCGCGGTGCAGAAACGCCTGGAGCGCCTTCCGTCCGGAGCGGCCGTCGTGCATCCGGCGCTCACAATCGGCAAGGCTGCGTTCGAAGCCCTGCTCGGAACGTTCTTCGTCTTCGCGACCGCCGCCTACTGGATCTTCGAGCGCGATCGCGCGGTCGACGTCGTCGTGTCACTCGTGCCGCGGCAGAAGAGGCGCGTCGTTCGCGACACGTGGCTGTTGATCGACCTGAAGCTCGGCGCCTTCGTGCGTGGTCAGCTCTTGCTCGTCGCCTTCGTCGCAACGGTGCTCAGCTTCGCGTTTTGGCTGATCGGCTTGCCGTACTGGCTGCTCGTCGGAATCTTCGCCGGGATCGTCGAGGTGATTCCGATCGTCGGTCCGTTGATCGCGGGCATCGTCGCCGTCGGAGTTGCGCTGCCCGTGTCGTGGCATCTCGCGTTGTGGGCTGCGCTCGTCGTGCTCGGCGTGCGACTGCTCGAGGACTACATCGTCGTACCGCGCGTGCTCGGCCACGCCGTCGGCCTCTCGCCCCTCATCGTGCTCCTGGCCGTGACCGCCCTCGGCGTCCTCTTGGGACCGATCTACGTGCTGCTCGCGGTTCCGGTCGCGGCCGTCGTCGTCACGCTCGTCGACGTCTTCGTCCGCGACCGCGACCCTGCAGACGAAGAGGTGCCCACGGTCCTCTTCCCGGCGCAGGACGCGGAGACGGCGGCCGGCAGCTAAGCCTTGCGCCAGCGGCCGAACACGAGGCCGCCGAGCGTGAAGCCGAGGCCGAACGTGCCGAACGCGAACGCACCGAGCGCGAGCGCCTTGCGTGCGGAAGACAGGCGCTGCCAGCGGCCGATCGCCTCTTTCTCGTCTTCGGTGAGCTCCTCGCCGCGGCGCTGCTTCCGGAGTGCGCCGCCCGCTCGTAGACCGAGATAGAGGTCGTCGAAGATCTCGGTGGAGTCGTCCGCCATTAGCTCAATCTATAGCCTCAATCGGCTGTGTCTGCTCGAATTCTGCACCTGTCCGACCTGCACGTCGGAACACGAGAAGACTCCGACGTCGCGGGCGCGCTCGCCACGCTCGCCGAGCGCGTTTCGCCCGAGCTCGTGATCGCGAGCGGAGACTTGACGCACCGCGGCTTGCACGAGGAGCACGTGCGCGCGGCCGATCTGCTCCGCAGCTTCGGCTTGCCGGTCGTCGCCGTACCCGGCAACCACGACATCCCGTACACGTTCCCGGCGCGGTTCACGCGCCCGTTCGCGGAGTTCGAGCAGCTGTGGGGTACGACGGAGCCGGTCTATGCGTCCGAGAGCTGGCACGTCGTCGGCATGAACTCGGTGCGGCCGTGGCGACATCAATCCGGCGGCGTGCGCTCCGCGCAGCTCGAGCGGACCGCTGCGCAGCTGCGCGAAGCGGCGCCGAGCGCCCTGCGAGTCGTCGTCCTCCATCACCAGATGCTGGGCTCGCCGTGGCGCTCGCGAAAGAAACCGGTCGCGCGGCGAAACCATGTGCTGCTGTCGCTCGTCGAGGCCGGCGCGGAGCTGATCCTCGCGGGTCACATCCATCAGGCTGCCCTGAGCGCCCGTCACGAGTTCGAGGTTGTCTCGGGCGACGTTCGCAGCACGGTCGTGTCGATCGCGCCCGGGCTCGGCCAGCCGCGCCCGAACCGTCTCGGCGAGGCGCGCGGCCTGCACGTCTACGAGTGCGGCGAGAAGACGCTCCTCGTGCACACCTACATCTGGCGCAGCGGCGACTGGGGCCTGACCGCGGAACGCGTGTTTCCGCGCGGCCCCGAGCCACTCGCTGTCGAACGCTAGATCCGCGCCGTCCTGCTGCGCTCGCCCCCGGCGTAGCGACCGATCACCGCGACGATGATCGCGGCGATCACGACACCGATGATGAACGCAAGCCATCCGCTCGAGATCGCCGCGGCGACCACCATCGCGGCAATGCCGATCGCGATCGTGAGCAGAAAGCCCATCGGGTCTCGACCCGGGTGAATCAGACGGCCGAGGAACCCGACGATGGCGCCAACGATGATGAACCAGATCCAATGCATGCGGACACGTGTTGCCGTGCGCGACGTTCGCGAAACGCGCTCAGTCATCGCGACGTGCGGGATCCTCGGCCTCCTCGGAGTCGCCGGTCTTGCGATCGCGATCCTCGGGAGACTCGTGATCGTCGGCTGGTGCGTGATCATCCGCGGCCCGCCGTTCGACCGCGCGGTCGAGGAGCGCGTCGGGATCGATGCCGGCCCGCGCCAACCGAGCCCGGTAGTCCTCGACCCCGATGCCGCGCCGCGGATAGCGAAGCGCCTCGAACCCGAAGACGGGACGCTTCTGGACGAGCTTGCGGTAGGCGACCACGAGCAGGACCGCGGCAAAGAAGGAGCCGAACGAGACGCCGAGCGCGCTTCCGCCGGTCGTCGCGGAGCCGATCGCGCCGCCGATCGCCGAGCCGACGATTCCGATCGCGATCGTCAGCCACGCCGGCATCGGATCCGGGCCGGGAATCGCGAACCGCGCGAGCGCGCCGGTGACGAACCCGGCGAACATGATCGCGATGACCTGCGCGAACGTCGACACCTAGACAGGCTCGGCCGCAGCAGCGAGCTCGCGCCGGAGATCCTTGATCTCGTCGCGGAGCTTCGCCGCATACTCGAACCGCAGCTCTTCCGCTGCCGTGTACATCTCTTCTTCGAGCGTCACGATCAAGCGCTCCAGCTCCTCGCGATCGAGTCCTTCGACCTTGGCCGCACCGCGGCGGCGTCGAGCCGGCACGGTCGGAGCTTCGAGAGAGAGGAACTCCGCGATGTCGGAAACGCCCTTCGTGATCGACTCCGGGGTGATGCCGTGCTCTTCGTTGTATGCGAGCTGCACAGCGCGTCGCCGATTGGTCTCGTCGAGCGCGCCTTGGATCGCCTCGGTGAGCTTGTCGGCGTACATCAGCACCCTGCCGTTGATGTTGCGAGCGGCGCGACCGATCGTCTGGATGAGCGCGGTCTTGCCGCGCAGGAATCCTTCTTTGTCCGCGTCGAGGATCGCGACGAGCGAGACCTCCGGCAGGTCCAGGCCTTCGCGAAGGAGGTTCACGCCGACGAGGACGTCGTACTCGCCGAGCCGAAGCTCGCGGATGATCTGGATCCGCTCGAGCGTGTCGATCTCCGAGTGCAGATACCGCGCCTTGACGCCTGACTCGAGCAGGTAGTCGGTCAAGTCCTCGGCCATCTTCTTCGTCAGTGTCGTTACGAGCACGCGCTCGCCGGCGGCTTCGCGCGCGCGGATCTCGCCGAGCAGATCGTCGATCTGGTTCTTCGTCGGCCGAAGCTCGACCTCTGGGTCGACGACGCCCGTCGGGCGGATCAGCTGCTCCGCGGACCGCGTCGAGTGACGGAGCTCGAACGGACCCGGCGTCGCCGAGACGAAGACGAGCTGCGGCACCTTTGCGAGGAACTCGTCGAAGCGAAGCGGGCGGTTGTCGAGGGCCGAAGGCAGCCGAAACCCGAAGTCGACGAGCGTCTGCTTCCGCGACCGGTCGCCCTCGTACATGCCGCCGATCTGCGGCACCGTCTGATGCGACTCGTCGACGAAGATCACGAAGTCCGATGGGAAGTAGTCGAGCAGCGTGTGCGGCGCCGACCCGGGCGGACGCCCGTCGAGGATGCGCGAATAGTTCTCGATCCCGTTGCAGAAGCCGAGCTCCTGCATCATCTCGAGGTCGTATTCGGTGCGTTGCCGGATGCGGTGCGCCTCGAGCATGCGGCCCTCCGACTCGAACAGCTTGACTTGCTCTTCGAGCTCGTGCCGGATCTCGTCGGCCGCGCGCTCGATCGTCGGCTTCGACGTCACGTACTGCGTCGCCGGGAAGATCGTGATGTTGTCGAGCCGCGCGAAGACCTCACCGGTCAGCGGATCGAAGTGCGTGATCTGCTCGACCTCGTCGCCGAAGAAGGAGATCCGGTACGCAGTCTCCGAGTAGGCGGGCTGGACCTCGACGACGTCGCCTTTGACACGGAACCGACCGCGGCCGAGCAGGGTGTCGTTGCGGACGTACTGGATGTCGATCAGCTTCCGCAGCATCAAGTCGCGGTCGTGTTCCTCGCCGACCGTGACGAAGACGACCTTCTCCTTGTATTCCTCAGGCGAGCCGAGGCCGTAGATGCACGAGACCGATGCGACGATGACGACGTCGCGTCGCGTCAAGAGCGACGAGGTCGCCGCGTGGCGCAAACGGTCGATGTCGTCGTTCCGCGAGCTGTCCTTCTCGATGTAGAGGTCGGCCTGCGGAACGTAGGCCTCCGGTTGGTAGTAATCGTAGTACGAGACGAAGTACTCGACCGCGTTGTGCGGAAAGAACTCGCGGAACTCGTTGCAGAGCTGCGCGGCGAGCGTCTTGTTGTGCGCGATCACGAGCGCGGGCTTGCCGTACTCCTCGATCGTCCACGCCATCGTGGCGGTCTTGCCGGTGCCGGTCGCGCCGACGAGCGTCTGGTAGCGCTCGTTCTCGCGGAGCCCCGCTACGAGGGTCTCGATCGCCTGCGGCTGGTCGCCGGTCGGCCGGTACGCAGCCGATGTTTTGAAGTCCGCCACGGAGACAGGGTAACGGCATGGCCACCGCCACTGACACGCGCTCCCGGGCCCAAAAGCGGCCTCCATACGGGGCGTATGCGGGGATTCTCTCGACCTTCACGGGCGGCCTTGCCGCGGCCGGAGCGCTGGCAAGACTGCTGCACCGCGACGTCCGCGAGCACACGCCGCTCGACTTCGCCGTGCTCTCCGTCGCGACGTTCAAGGCTTCGCGCACGATCGCACGCGACGAGGTGACGAGCTTCATCCGCGCGCCCTTCGTCGAGGGTGAAGCGCACGAGGGCGGCGAGGAACCGGTCGAGACCGGCGACCTTCACCAGGCGATCGGCGAGCTCGTGACGTGCAGCCGTTGCGTCGGAACTTGGTGCGCCGCCGGGCTCGCTGCGACGCAGATCCTCGCTCCGCGATTCGGGCGGCTGCTCACGTGGTCGCTCGCATCCGCGGGAGCCAACGACTTCCTCCAGGCCGGGTTCGCCGCGCTCGCGCACAAGAGCAACGAGCTCGAGCAGCGCGCGGAGTAAGCCTCAGCCCTCGTGGAGGTAGCGCCGACGCTGAGCGGGCGTCAACGTGCTCGCGGTTTGCCGCAGACGCGCATCGGCTAGTTGCACGAGCCGATCGAGCGGCACGCAGACCTCGCAGTCGTAGACCCGCACGGTTCCGTCACGACTCGAGGTAAGAATCCGCGTTCCGTCCGGCGAAAACGAGACGCTCGTCAGCACGTCCGTATGACCGCGGAGGTAGAAGAGGAGCCGGCCTGTCGACGAAGGCCACAAACCTGCGCTGATCGGGCCGGCCGTGGCGATCCAGCGTCCATCCGGACTGATCGCCGCGGTCGAGACCTTGCCGAAGTGCCCGACGAGCACGTGCTCGAGCTTCCCAGTCGAGACATTCCAGACCCTCGGCCGCGCATCGAAGCTCGTCGTCACGAGGCCGCGACCACCGCGACTGAAGACGACGTCCGTCAGGGCAGCCGTGTGACCCCGCAAGAGGTGCACGAGCTTTCCGGACTCGACGTCGTAGGTGCGCGCGATGCCATCTTTGCCGGCGGTCGCGAGAAGCGGCTCGGTCGGTGACAGCGCCGCACGAACGACGACACCCGGTACGTGGAGGACGCGCAGCGTTCGCTGCGATCGCAGATCCCAGAGCGTGACGGTCGACGCGGTGGCCGCGAAGAGCATCGAGCCGTCGTGGCTGAAGCCGATCGAGACGACGCCGCCGGGTGCGCGGATCGTGGCGACGCGCTTGCCGTCGCGAACGCTCCACACGGTCGTATGACCGTCGAGGTCGCCCACGGCGATGAGCGCACCGTCCGGGCTGAATCTGACAACAAACGCCGGAGCACCTATCT
>JBKPRX010000120.1:0-29917 GCA_046734795.1 Actinomycetota bacterium | reverse complement strand
ATTCGGACGCCGCAGCCGATCGAAGAGATGCGCGGACGGTTGCCCGAGGCGTTCGAGCAGCTGCTCGAGACGATGGAGCGACTCGAGCAGCACTACCGCGACGTCCAGGACATCGAGTTCACAGTCGAGGAGCGGCGGCTCTACCTTTTGCAGACGCGCTCCGCCAAGCGAACGGCGGCGGCCGCTGTGCGCGCGGCAGTCGACATGGCAGGCGAAGGACTCATCACGCGCGAAGAGGCGGTGACGCGCGTCGACCCGGCGCAGCTCGACCAGCTGCTGCATCCGATGATCGACCCGCACGCGGAGGTCGAGGTTGCCGCAAAAGGCCTGAACGCCTCGCCCGGCGCAGCCTCCGGCGCGATCGTCCTCGACGCCGACACCGCGGAAGACCGAGGCAAAGCGGGAGAGAACGTCATCCTCGTCGGCTGGGAGACGACGCCCGACGACATCCACGGGATGATCCAGGCGGCCGGGATCCTCACCGCGCACGGAGGCATGACCTCGCACGCCGCGGTCGTCGCGCGCGGAATGGGCAAGCCGTGCGTCGCGGGCTGCGAGGCGCTCACGATCGACCTCGACGCGCGCACGATCCACCTCGCCGGGCGCGAGCTGAGTGAAGGCGACACGCTGACGATCGACGGCGCGACAGGGCGCGTGGTGATCGGTGCGGTTCCGCTCGTACCGCCGCAGATCGGCGACGACTTCGACACGCTGCTCCGGTGGGCTGACGACCTCCGCTCGCTTCGCGTGCGCGCGAACGCGGACAACCCGGAGGACGCGGCGCGTTCACGCGAGTTCGGCGCCGAAGGGATTGGGCTCTGCCGAACCGAGCACATGTTCTTCGGCGAGGAGCGGCTGCCGGTCGTGCAGGAGATGATCCTCGCCGACGACGAACGAGGCCGGCGCGCTGCCCTCGAGCGGCTTCTGCCGTTCCAGCAATCCGACTTCGAAGGAATCTTCACGGCAATGGCCGGGCTGCCGGTGACGATCCGCCTGCTCGATCCGCCGCTGCACGAGTTCCTGCCGAGCGAGCAGGACGCCCGCGACGAGCGAATGCGCAACCGCATCCATCAGCTTCGCGAGGCGAACCCGATGCTCGGCACACGCGGCTGCAGGCTCGGGCTGCTCTATCCGGAGATCTACGAGGTGCAGGTCCGGGCGATTGCGCGAGCCGCGAAGGCTGTCGCCGAACGGGGCGGCGAGCCGCCACTCGTCGAGATCATGCATCCGCTCGTCGGATTTGCCGAGGAGCTGCGGCGATTGCGCGCGCTGACGGAAGACGTCTTCGCCGAGGAAGCGCCGGAGCTCGAGCACCGCTGCGGCACGATGATCGAGCTGCCTCGCGCGTGCATCCGCGCGGACGAGATCGTCGAGCACGCGGACTTCTGCTCGTTCGGCACGAACGATCTGACCCAGACGACGCTCGGCTTCTCGCGCGACGACGCCGAAGGGAAGTTCCTGACGTACTACCTCGACGAAGCGATCCTCGAGCGGAATCCATTCGAGACGCTCGACGTCGGCGGCGTCGGCGACCTGATGCGGATCGGAGTCGAGCGCGCACGCTTGGCGAAGCCCGAGGTAAAGCTCGGCATCTGCGGCGAGCACGGCGGCGAGCCGCGCAGCGTCGCGTTCTGCCACGAGCTCGCCCTCGACTACGTCAGCTGTTCGCCGTTTCGGGTCCCGGTGGCACGGCTCGCGGCGGCGCAAGCGGTGCTCGCGGAGCGAAACGCGCCGGAGTACGTGGCCGCCGGCGGTTGAATCCGTCTGACGCTGGGCGCAGGATTAGGGGGCAAAACGTTCGGCCCCTTCACAAGGAGGAACCATGGCAACGTCGATGCGACGCCTAGCGGCCATAGGCGCGTTCGTGTTCGTCGTGCTGAACGCCGTTTGCTTCATGCTCCCCGGCGAGCCGCCTGGGTTCTCTGACCCCGGCGCGAAGATCATCGGATTCATCCAGGACAACCACAAGCAGCTCGTGATCGCGGCGATCCTGCTCTTTGTCGCAGCGGTGATCCTCGTGGGCGTCCTTGCCCAGCTCGTGCAATGCGCTCGTGATGCAGGCCGCGACGACAGCGCGGCCGCGATCGGCATCGCAAGCGCCGCAGGCGTGACGCTCTTTACGCTCGGCGTGTCGCTCTACGCGACGCTCACGCAGATCGGAATCAACGGGACCGACGCGGGCACGATCCGCGCGGCCTACCAGATGTCGCAGTTCGTCTTCACCGGCCTCACGTGGATCACGCTCGCGCTCGTGCTCGCGATGACACGGGCTGCATTGCACGGCGTGTTTCCGCGGTGGTCGATCGGACTCAACACGCTGATCGCGATCGGGCTCTTCCTCGCGGGGATCTCGATTCGCGGCGGCGGCGTGCTCGAGGCCGGCACCGGCGCGTTCGCCATCATCGGCTTCGTCGCGACGATGGCGTTGTTCGTCGAGATCGGCGTTCTGTTGTGGATCTCGGCGCCGGAGCACGCCCCCGCACGGGTTGCAGCTCCGACTCCAGCCTGACCGCTTGCCCGCCTCGGCCGCGATCTGCGGCCGGGGCGGGCATCATCTCCGGATGCGTCGCGTCCTCCTCGGCGCCTTCATGGTCGCGCTGGCGCTTCCAGCGGGCGCACAGGCTGCGACCGCCGTCGTCGACGTCTCGGTGGCGACGCTGTGGAAGAGCCCGAACCTCGCGCGGGCACTCGACGCACCGTCGCTCGGCAATCCCGTGGATCCGCGAGCGTGGAGCTCGAACCTCGCGACGACGGAGAGCCGCGTCTGGCTCGACACGCACGTCCAGACGCAGGCGCTCTACGGGCAAGAGGTCGCCGTGCTCGCGCGCCGCGCGGGTTGGGTGAAGGTCGCCGTCGTCGACGAGCCGGACCCGCAGGATCCACGCGGCTACCCCGGCTGGGTGCCGGCGCAGCAGCTCGTGTTCGGCAAGGCGCCGGTCTCGGAACGGTGGGCCGTCGTCGTCGCGCCGACGGCCCGACTCGACGGCGACGGGCTCGAGCTCTCCTTCGCGACGAAGCTGCCACTCGTGCGCGAGGAAGGACCGCACGTCGTCGTCCGCACCGCGCGCGGAACGAAGGCGTGGCTTCCACGCACGAGCGTCCGGATCGTCGAAGGCGAAGGCCGGCGCCCGACCGGCGCAGAAGCCGTCGCAACAGCCCGGCGATTTCTCGGTGTGCGCTACCTCTGGGGCGGTCTCTCCTCGTGGGGGTTCGACTGCTCTGGGATCGTCTGGGCGGTCTACCGGAGCTACGGCGCGACGATTCCCCGCGATGCCGACCCGCAGTTCCGACACGGCCGTCGCGTGCCGTCCAACGCCCTGCGCCCGGGCGACCTCGTCTTCTACGGATCGCAGCAGTACGTGCATCACGTGGCGATCTATGCCGGCCGCGGCCAGATGCTGGAGGCTCCTGACTCGGCGCACCGGGTCCGGCTGGTGCCGATGCGATGGCGTGAATTCGCCGGCGCCCGACGCTATTGATTGACCCTAATGGGGGATAGGAGTGCTCGTACCATGGGGACAGCCGCCGCTCCAGGTATGGCTATGAGAGGCGACCGCCCGCACCACGTCCAGTGATAGGCCGTAATCACCGAACTCGACGCTTGTTTCTCGCAGCCGCAGTGCTTGCACTGGCTGCGGTCGCAGCCTTGACGCTTCCCGTAAGCGAGGCGCGACCGGCCGCGGCGAAACGGGCGCCCGGCACGTGGTGCGGCGGGAAGCTCTGGCGGCAGATGACGATGAGCGACGTTGACCGGAAGGCCGTCGACTTCCACGGCATCCCGACGTCGATCGGCTCGATCGCAGCTCTGAATCCGCCGCCGAAGATCGTGCCCCGGCGGACGAGCGATTTTCAGCGTCGCGTCTGGCGGATGCAGACCGTCCTCGACCGTTACCGAATCGCGTCAAACGGCGAGATCGTGCTCGTGCTCTTCAGCATCCAGACGAACCAGTACATGAATGCGTATCTGCCGAACCCGAACTGCCTGTCCCGAAAGGCGCGGGATCGGAGCGGCATGCTCGCGGCGCGGAACGAGTTCCGACGTCACTGCGCGGTTCCGACGACGAACTGGCAGCTGCTCGGCGCGACGGTCGACCTCGCCGGCGTCGGGTTCTGGAATCCGTCGCATTCGACGCGCGGCGCGCTTCCGAACGGCGCCGAGCTTCGTCCCGTGACGAACTTCCGATTGCTCTCCGGCTGCGGAGTCGGCTGAGGCTTCGTGGCGGAACGTTTGGCCGAGGAACGCGCCGCGACGGTCGTGTCGCGGCCGAACCGGCGCGAGCGTCGAACCGGTCTCCTGCATCGACCGCGTGCCGAGGCCGCCAAGCGGGGCGTCAAGCTGGCGCTCGCTGCGCTGCTCGGGCTGCTCTTGCTCGTTCTGACCGCGGGGATCGTCGCCTCCGCGTGGCTGTATCACGCCTCTGAATCGCGATACGTGAAGCAGGCGCTGCCGCTTCGCACCGCGACGCGCGACGTCGTCCTCCAGATGGTCAACGAGGAGACCGGCGTGCGCGGCTATCTCATCAGCGGCGACCGCGCCAGCCTGGGCGCGTACTTCTCCGGCCGCTACGGCTCGGCGAAGGACGTGGCGAAGCTCCAGACCCTCGTCCGGGGCCATCCGGTTCTCGAGGATCAGCTCGGGACGCTGCGCGCGCAGATTCGGTCGCTGAACGGCTACTTCGCGCGGCAGATCGCGTTCGCAGCCGACGGGCCGGAAGGCCGGGCGATCGCGCGTCGTGACGTGAGGGCGGCGAGCACGCTCTTCGCGCGCTTCCGTCGCACGTCGGCTTCGCTGCAGCGCGGCGTCGATCGTCTGATCGCGGATACGCGGTCGGCGCAGCGACGCACGTTCGTGTTCGCGCTCGCGACGATCGGCACGGCAGGCCTTCTAGCGGTGGCGGTCGCGGTCGCGCTGCTTCGAACGGTTCCGGAGGATCTGCGCGAGCGCTACGCCGCCGAAGAGGAAGCCCGCGCGCGGGCCGAGCTCGGCGCAAACGCGGCGCGCGCTCTCGACCACATCAGCGACGCGGTGGTGCTCGTCGACGAGGACGGCTTCATTCGATCGTGGAACAGCGCGGCCGTGCGCTTATTCGACGTGCACGCCGCGGATGCGACGGGCCGTCGCGCGGCCGACGTCATTCCCGGCTTGTACCCGGAGGCCGGCACGTCGTCCGCAGTGGAGGCGGTCGTGCCGGTGATGATCCGCGACGTCGAGCGCTGGCTCTCGATCACGGCGACCGGCTTCGACCAGGGCCGCGTGCTCACGATCCGCGACATCGCCGCCGAGCGAGCGCTCGAGCGAACGCGCTCCGAGTTCGTCGCGACGGCGTCACACGAGCTGCGGACGCCGGTGACGACGATCTTCGGCGCGGCGCGGACGTTGCAACAGCGCGGCCAGGACCTGTCGGGCCGCCAGCGCGAGCGGCTGATGGAGCTGATCGAGCACGAGGCGCAGCGTCTGACGGAGGTCGTCGACCAGATCCTCGTCAGCTCCCAGCTCGATCGCGGCGAGTTCTCGTTGACCGAAGGGCTTTGCGATCTGCCGCAGCTCTGCCGGGACGTGATCGCGGCCGCGTCGACGCGTCGCCCGGAGAGCGGGATCATCAGCCTGCTCGTCCCGAACGAGATCGAGCCGATCTCGTGCGACCCGGCTCGGCTTCGTCAGGTGCTCGTCAACCTCGTCGAGAACGCGCTCAAGTACTCGCCGCCGCGCACACCTGTCGCAATCCACGTCGACGACGCGCCCGATCGTGTGCACATCGCCGTGAGCGACGAGGGTCCCGGCATCCCAGCTGCCGACCAGGACCGGATCTTCGAGAAGTTCTACCGGCTCGATCCCGAGATGAGCCGCGGCGTCGGGGGCTCCGGTCTCGGTCTCTACATCTCGCGGCAGCTCGTCGAGCGGATGGGCGGATCGCTGAACGTGGAGTCTGCGGTCGGTAGCGGCTCGACGTTCACGATCGAGCTTCCGCGCGAGCGGGTGTCGCAAGAAGCCGCCGTCGCGCTCGGCGCGGGCAGCCGCCGGTCGCCTACGCGTACCCCTTGACGCTCCAGTAGGCGAGCGCCACGCTCGCGACGCCGACGACGAGAAGCGTCGCGTAGCCGAGAAGACCGACGCGTCCGTACGCGGCATGGCCGCGGCCGAAGCGCGCGAAGGCAAGCGTGCAGAGCACGCCGCCGATGAGGCCGCCGACGTGACCGCCCCACGAGACGTTCGGGATCGCGAAGCTGAGGCCGAGGTTGATGACGATCAGCGTTAACGCGTTGCCGCCGACTCGCCCCGTCGCCTGCCACTCGAGCACGACCATCGCGCCCAGGATCCCGAAGATCGCGCCGGACGCTCCGACCGTAATCCCGGTCGGGTTCTGGATCAGCGCACCCGCCGAGCCCGCGAGCCCGGAGACGAGATACAGAAGGATGAAGCGGAGACGACCGAGGTATTCCTCGACGGGTCCGCCGAACCACAGCAGCGCGAGCATGTTGAAGCCGAGGTGGATGATGCTCGCGTGGAGGAAGGTGGCGGTCACGAGCCGCCACCACTCGCCGTGCGAGACGCCGCCGTAGAGCGTCCCGTCGAGGAAGTAGCGCGGCCCGAAGAGAGCGAACTTCGCGAACACCGAGCCGCCCGGCGCGTTCAGACCTGCCCCTTGCACGACCGTGATCAGGTACATCGCGACGTTTAGCCCGATCAGGACCTTCGTCACCGGCGCTGTCGCACTCGCGAGCGGAGTCCGGGGCGCACGGATGTTGGCGCGACGCCGGGCCGCGGCGGCGGCCGGCACAGCGCGTCGCTTGCCGGCGTGATCCGGGCAACGCAAGCCGACCGGCGCGGCCGTCATGCAGTCGACGCAGATCGGCCGTCCGCATTCCGAGCACGAGAGGCCTGTCGGCCGGTCGGGGTGCCGGTAGCACGTAGGCATCTCCTGGCTGGCCAAGGCCGGACTAGCGTAGCCGCGTCCGTGGACCGCGCCGGCTCGACCGGGGCAGTGGTGCGCTAGGCAGGCACGCGTGCCAGCAGCCGCTCGACGGCGTTTCGGAACGCCGTTGGCTGCTCGAGCCACGGGAAGTGACCGCAGTCGGCGATCGTCTCGATCTGCGCTCCGGGGATCAGCTCGGCGGTTGCGACAACCCAGCGAAGCGGGAGCGGATCTTCCTCGCCGTGGAGAAAGAGCGCTGGCATTTGCACGTGCGGCAGCCCCTTCGCGAGCGTGCCGCGCTCGAAGTGCTCGGCGATGGAAGCGTTCGTCTCGATCGAGGCTTGCACTCCGATGCGCGGCGGCGCCGGTGACGCCTCTTCCGGTCGCGCGAAGAACTGCGGCCAGATCGTGGCGAAGCGCTCCACGAGCTCGGCTTCGGTGACGAGCCCCTCACGCCGGCGCTCCTCGATCTCTCCGAGCCGAGCGCGCTGCGCGTCGGTGAGATTGCGAGTGAGGTTCGCTCCGAACTCCTCGAAGACGCCTCCGTCGGCGCTGAGCGGATCGATCAGCAACAGGCCGAGCAGCCGGTCGGGATGGGCAACAGCGAGATGCATCGCCAGATGTCCGCCCCACGAGTGGCCGATCGCCCACGCGCGTTCGAGCTCGAAGCGGTCGAGGACACGGAGCGCGTCGTCCATGTGCGCCTCGATCGTGTACGGCGGATCGCCGCCGGAGGGCGGGGTTCCGCGCTGCGTGTAACGGATCGTCTCGAACAGACCGTCGAGGAGCTCCGCGCAGTCGCCGAGGTAGTCCGGGATCGCTGCGCCGCCGTGAAGCAGAAGCGCGGGCGCGCCAGTGCCGCTCCGAGCTCCGACGAGTGCGCCGCTGTCGATCGGGAGCTCGAATCGCTCTTTCATGCATCGACCCTATCGCCGAACGCCCGTCAGCGACCGTGGTCGACGATCTCGACGTTGTTGCCGTCGGGATCGAGCACGAACGCCGCGTAGTAGCCCGCGTGGTACTCCGGCCGCTCGCCGGGTGAGCCGTTGTCGCGGAATCCCGCGGCGAGTGCGGCCGAGTGGAAGGCGTGGACGGCGGTGCGATCGCCGCTGAACGCGATGTGGACGTGCTCGCTCGGCTCCCCTGGGACGAGCGTGAACTTCACGCCGGGCCCGTCGAAATGCGCGTGGTCCGGCAGGCCTTCGACGCGCCGAAAGCCTGCGTGCGGTGCAATCGTCTCGTAGAAGTCGCGCGCCGCGTCGAGATCTGCAACGCGCAGCCAGAAGTGGTCGACGTGACAGTCGTCTTTCGGTAAGTCGCTGTGATGGACGGCCTCGATGCTGTTGCCGTCGGGATCGAGGAGGAACGCGCCGTAGTAATCGTCGCTGTACTGCGGCCGCTCGCCTGGCTCGCCGTCGTCGCGGTAGCCCGCATCGATTCCGGCGCGCCAGAACGCGTCGACGTGCGCGCGCGAAGGAGCGGCGAAACCGATGTGCAGGCGATGCGTCGCCGGCTTCTCGCCGGTCGCCTGACCGGACGAGAAGTCGTTCCACTCCGTGTAGTGCTCGCCGCGGTAGCTCGGCTCGACCCCGAGCGTGGCGAGGACGGTCTCGTAGAACCGTTCCGAGACAGCGCGGTCACGCGCCCGGATCGTCACGTGGTCGAGCACGTCGTGTGCGTTCCCCTATTGGAAGCCGTTGAACGCTTGACTAGGCGCGCGGCCGCAGACCGTCGAGCACGACATCCGGATAGAGGCTCGCCATCGGAATGAGCCTCAGCACGTCCTCCGCTCCGAGCTTGGGTCGGAGGACACCTGCCTTCCGGGCACGGCGGGCAAGCCGGTCGACCGCGGCGATCAGCGCGGCCAGCTCGGGCTGGTCGACACAGCGCTCGAGCCCTTCAACGATGGCGCGGTCGCGTGCGTACGACTCGGCTGCGGCGCGGACGAAGCCCTCGAAAGCAGCCTCGACGTCCGGTGCCTCGGCGGCCTCCGCGGCGATGGTCGTCAATGCCTCGATCCGCCGCACGACGACCGCGAGCAGCAGCGCTTCTTTCGTCGAGAAGCGGCGGAAGACGGTGCCGTGACCGACGCCAGCACGGCGCGCGATCTCGTCGACGCTGCAGTCGATCCCGTGCTCGGCGAAGCACTCCGCGGCCGCCTCGAGCAAGCGGTCGCGGTTGCGCTGCGCGTCCGCCCGCAGGACGGTGGCCATCAAACGACCGCCACCGGCGCGGCTTGCGCTTCGATCCGCGCCACGTGGCGCGCGCGGAGCGTCGTGAGCATCACGACGAGAGCGGCGAGGATGAGGATCGCGCCGCCCGCGAAAGCCCAGTGGAACCCGGCCACGAGCGCCTCGGCGTCGTCGCCGCCGACCGATGACGTGCGACTGGCGGCGATCGTCGAGAGCACTGCCAGCCCGAGAGCGCCACCGATCTGCTGCGAGGTGTTGAAGAGGCCCGACGCGAGCCCTTGATCCTCGTCCTTCAAACCAGTTGTGGCGATGAGCGTGAGCGGCATGAACACGGCGCCCATGCCAAGCGACGTGAGCAGGAGCGCGGGCAGCACGTCGGCAAGGTACGAGCCGTCGACCGGCAGTCGCGTCAGGAGCAACATGCCGACCACACTGACGACCATCCCGATCGCCGCTACCGGACGAACGCCCACGCGTGGCGCGAACCGCGAGGCCAGCCCGGCCGACACCATGATCCCCGCCGTAAACGGCAGGAAGGCGAGGCCCGCCTCGAGCGGCCCGTAGCCAAGCACGCGCTGGATGTAGAGCGTGTTGAAGAAGAACATCGCGAACATGCCCGAGGCGACGAGGAACATGACGATGTTCGCCGTCGTCAACGAGCGCACGCGGAAGATCGAGAGGCGAACGAGCGGTGCCTTCGTCCGCATCTCGATGAGCACGAACGACGTGAGCAGCACGGCGGCGACGACGAAGAAGCCGATCGTGACCGGGGCCGTCCAGCCTTCGGTCTCGGACTTGACGATCGCGTAGACGAGCGACATCAGGCCTGCGGTGGCCGTGACCGCTCCGGGCAGGTCGAAGCTCCTGTGCAAATGCTCGTCGCGCGACTCGGGGATCAGGCGCAGCGACAAGATGAAGCCGACCACGCCGACCGGCACGTTGACGAAGAAGATCCACGGCCAGGAGAAGACCTGCGTCAGAAAGCCGCCGAGGACGAGGCCGACGGCAGAGCCGCCGATCGCGATCGCCGCCCAGACACCGAGGGCCTTTGCGCGCTCGGCGCCTTCGGAGAAGCTCGTCGAGATGATCGAGAGCGCCGCCGGCGCGATCAACGCCGCGCCAAGCCCTTGGAGCGCGCGCGCCCCGATCAGCATTCCGGAGCCCGTGGCGAGGCCGTCCAGGAGCGACGCCGTGGTGAAGATCACGAGCCCGATCAGGAACACACGCTTGCGCCCAAGCAGGTCGCCGGCGCGGCCGCCGAGCAGCAGGAAGCCTCCGAACACGAGCGCGTACGCGTTCACGATCCACTGGAGGTTGGCCTCGCTCAGCCCGAGATCCTTCTGAATCGAGGGCAGCGCCACGTTCACGATCGTCGCGTCGAGGACGACCATGAACTGGGCAAGGCAGATGAGGACGAGGACGAGCCAGGGATTCGTTTCACGAGTGGGCACAAGACCTCCGAGGATGAAGCGGACGGGCGAGTCCGCTTAGCGTAGCGAGAACCAAAACGGCTTCGTCGCTTCTGTCCGAGTTGCTCCAAGCGAATCGGGCGTGACCGCTCTCACTGAAGTCAGGATTAGGTCAGCGGAGCGGCAGTCCACTGCACGCAGGCTGCGTGCAGCAGAACCCGAGAGCGCTTGACTTCGGCGCGCGGCGGGTGGTGCGCTAGAGGGTGATGACGATCTTCCCGCGGGCGCGGCCGTCTCTGAGGTAGCGGATCGCCTCGGGAACCCCGTCGAGCGGGAATGTCCTGTCGACGACCGGCCTGACCGTACCGGCTTCGAGCAGCTTTCGCAGCTCCTCCAGGTCCTGTTTGCGCTCCTTTGAGATGAAGAAGCCGAGCTCTTGGCGGACGAAGGGCGAAAGCGCCGCCGCCCGGAGCTGGCGCCGGATTCCGAGCCAGTTGCCTGCGTCTTCTGCGCCGACGATTACGAGTGTTCCCCGCGGTCTCAACGCACGGCGGAGTTGGGAGAGGGGGCGGTTGCCGGCGATGTCGAGGATCACGTCGTAGCGGTCGCGCTTGTCCGTGAAGTCCTCTCTGGTGTAGTCGATCACATGGTCGGCACCGATCGAGCGCACCAGCTCGGTCTTCGCCGTGCCGCAGACGCCGGTGACCTCCGCCCCGTCTGCCTTCGCGATCTGCACCGCGAACGTCCCGACGCCTCCGCCCGCACCAATGATCAGGACGCGCTGCCCGGCTTCGACCTTGCCGTGGTCGCGGACCGCCTGCAGAGCGGCGTATCCAGAGATCGAGGCGGCGGCAGCCTGCTCGAAGCTCACGTTGTCTGGCTTCGCGGCGAGGCGATCGGCACGGGCCACGGCGTACTCGGCGAAGGAACCGCGGCAGGTCCCGAATACCTCGTCCCCAGGCCGAAACAGGCCCGCGCTTGCACCGACTGCCTCGATGCGTCCGGCGACGTCGTATCCGAGCAACGGATTCTTCGGCGCACGAATGCCGAAGCCCACCAGGCGCATCACGTACGGCGTCCCTGTCATCAGGTGCCAGACGCCCTGGTCGACGCCCGCCGCATGCACCCGCACCAACACCTCACCCTCAGCCGCGACCGGCTCGGTGATCTCCTCAAGCCGCAGAACGTCGACGGATCCGTACGTGTCCCGAACGACCGCCTTCATCGTCTGGACGATCCTTTCCTCTCACGGGTCATTCCTGAACTCTGGCCGGGGAGTCAGCAGCGGGCGGATCGCCGGCTCGCCCGTTCTGTAATCGACAACATCCCACGGACGTTTTCGGACAGGGTTGCAGGGGAACGTCTGTTCGTGTAGAACGTATGTTCCCATGATCGCCTGCCTCTCCATCCCCGGGTTCGAATTGCGGGCCGCGCTCCGGAAGACGCCTGCTCTGACGGTGCGGCCGGTCGCCCTCGCGCCGTCCGAGACGGGGTCGTCAGGAAATGGCTCGCCTCGGATCGGGCCGGTCACGGCCGCTGCCGACGCGCTCGGCGTCCAGCCGGGCATGCGGCTTGGCGAGGCGCTCGCAACGTGTCCGCAGCTCGAGCTCGTCGAGCGAGACCCGGCCGCTGCAGCAGAGGAGTGGGAGGGGATCCTGCGCCGACTCGAGAACGCGGGCTTCGCAGTCGACTCGTCCGAGACCGGCTGCGTCTTCTTCGAGACGCGCGGCGTCGAGCGGCTCTACGGTGGGTTGAAGCCGGCGCTCGAACGCGCGCTTGCCGCAGTGGGAGCGTCGTGGGACGCAAGGATTGGCGCCGCTGAACGGCGCTTTGCAGCACTGGCCGCGTCATGCGTGGCGCGGCCAGGCCAGCTTCTCGTCGTCGGCGCGGAGCGGCAGGAGGAGTTTCTCGCTCCTCTGCCGCTCTCGCTGCTGCCGCTCGAGAGCGCGCGGTACGCCGAGCTCGAAGCGCTCGGCATCCGCAGCCTCGGTCAGCTCGCCGGTCTTCCGCGTGGCGCCGTCGCCGAACGGCTGGGGCCGGACGGCCGCCGCGCCTGGGGGCTGGCGAAAGGTGGGACGGCCGCGCGCATTCGGGGGCGGCGGCCGCCCGCCGAGCTCTTCGAGGCGATCGAGTTTCCCGAGCCGGTCGGCAACGAGCTCACGCTCCGTCGCGCATTCGCGGCGCTCCTCGACACCGTGCTCGCGCGACCGGAGCGGCGCGACCGCTTCATCCGGAAGACCGCGCTCTCCGCACGGCTCGTCGGCGGCGGCTCCTGGCGGCGGACGGTCACGCTCCGCGATCCGACCGCCGACCGCGATCGCATTCGTGCTGCGCTCGCACCGAAGCTCGCGGAACTACCTGCGCCGATCGTCGAGCTTCGTCTCGAGCTCGTCGCGCTCACCGAGCCGGACGGTCAGCAACTCGAGCTGCTCGCGGCCGGCGCCGAGGATCGCCGACGCTTGAGCGAAGGACTTCGCCAAGTGCGCGCGAGCACCGGCTCCGGCTCCGTCTGCACCGTCGTGGAGGTCGCGCCATGGTCGCGCATCCCGGAAACCCGCGCGCTGTTCGTGCCGCGGGACGAATAAACGAGCCGCGCCTCGCGCATGTCGAAGCGCATCTCGACGGAACGCCTGCTCAGGTGAACCACCAAGGAGTCGTGGTCGTCCGCGAAGAGTGGCGCGTCCTCGACCGCTGGTGGACCGAAGAGCCTGTCAACCGCCGCTACTTCGAAGTCGTGCTCGAAAGCGGCGAGAACACCGTCGTCTACCGCGACGAGGAGCGAAGCTGCTGGTTCAGTCAGCGCGGCGCGTAAAGCGCTTAGCCGCGGAAGTTCGCCGCGGTGCCCGCGTCGGGTGCGTGCACGTTGAGGACGCGCAGCGTGTCCGGCCCGAGGTTCCCGAACCCGTGCGTGATTCCCGGCGGGATCGCGGCGAACGTGCCGACGCCGCCACGCGTGCGCGTCTCGCCCTGCAGGAACTCGCCGTTGCCGCCGAGGACGAAGAACGAGTCGACGTGGTCGCGGTGCACGTGCGGGTCGACGCCCTCCCAGCCGAAGGCAAACGACGACTCGAACGCCGAGAGCTGCGGCAGCTCCGCTTTGACGAGGAGCCGGCTCTGGCCGTGGTCCATGAGCTCGCCCTCGCCGTCGGCATTGACGATCGCTTCGCTCACCGGCCGACCGCCGTCGGCGGGCGGATCGAAGTTGTCCCACTCGAATTCGCGTCCGTGCCCGTCGCGCGCGGCGCGCATGTAGCCGGCGAAGCCGCCGCTCGGCGCGTGGAAGTTGAGGAACGTCGCCGTCGCGCCGCTCACGTTCCGAAACGTGTGCACAACGTTCGGCGGCACCGAGATCCACGTGCCGGGGCCGGCGATGAACCGGTCGACCTCCGGGCCGACGCCGAACGAGAGCTCGCCTTCGAGTACGAAGAACGAGTCGACGTGCTCGCGGTGCACGTGCGGGTCCGGCCCTTCCTCGCCGTCCTCGTAGCGCGACCAGGTCACGTCGAGGAGCGGATGCGCACAAAGCAGCAACACGGTGCGAGCGTCGCGGTCGCTGATCGTCTCGCCCTCGCCAGGCCCTAGGAGGACGCCTTGGGATACGTCGAGCTGCATTGCCACTCTGCATTCTCTTTCCTCGACGGCGCATCTCAACCCGAGGAGCTCGCCGCGCGCGCGGCCGAGCTCGGCTACGAGGCGCTCGCGCTCACCGACCACGACGGCGTCTACGGCTCGCTCGAGTTCGCACACGCGGCGAAGCACTTCGGCGTGCGGCCGATCACCGGCGCCGAGGTCACGCTCGCCGACGGCTCGCACGTCACGCTGCTCGTCGAGAGCGCGGCGGGGTACGCGAATCTCTGCCGCCTGCTCACCGAGGCGCACAAGGAAACGCGTTTGCCTGGTCGCGAAGACGTGCCCTTGCCGCCGAAGCTCGACCAGTCGCGCCTCGAAGAGCTGAACGCCGGCCTCGTCTGCCTCTCCGGTTGTGCGCGCGACGGCCTCGCGCTTCGCAACCCGAACGCCGCAGCGCGACTCGCACGCGCATTCGGCCGCGACCGTTTCTTCGTCGAGCTGCAGCGTCCGTACGAGCGTGGCGATGTGCGCCGCCGCGCGCTCCTCCTCGATCTCGCCGAGACGCTGCACGTCGAGACGATCGCGACCGGCGACGTGCACGCACACCATCCGCGCCGCGCGCAGCTTCAGGATGCGCTCGTCGCGATCCGGTGCAACACGGCGCTCGAAGCGTGCGAACGCGAACGGCGTGGCAACCACGAGTGCGTGCTGCTCGCGCCCCACGACGCGGCTGCGCGCTTTCCCGACGACGCCGATGCGGCCGCGCGCACCGTCGAGCTCGCGCGACGGCTCGAGTTCGACCTGACTGAAGAGCTCGGCTACAGCTATCCAGACTTCTCCGACGGCGCGGATCCGGCGATCGTGCAGCTCGCACGCATCTGCAACGCCTCGTTCGACGAGCGGTACGCACGTGCGAAGTCGCGCCTACGCATGCAGGCGCGAGCGCGGCTCGACGAAGAGCTCGCGCTGATCATGGAGCTCGGCCTCGCAGGGTTCTTCCTCCTCCATTGGGAAGTGCTCGAGCTCGCTCGCGAGTGCGCGCTCGAGGTCCGCGGGCCCGGATCGATACGGCACGTGCTGCCGCCTGGCCGCGGTCGCGGCTCGTCTGTCGGCTCGCTCGTCTGCTACCTCACGGGCCTTTCGCATGTCGACCCGGTGCAGAACGACCTCTCGCTCGGCCGGTTCCTGAACCCCGAGCTGAAGGCGGTGCCGGACATCGACCTCGACTTTCCGCGCGACATCCGCGAGAAGCTGATCGTCGCCGTCACCGAGAAATACGGCCGCGAGCACGCAGCGCTCGTCGCGAGCTTCGCGACGTATCGCTCGCGCGGCGCGATCCGCGACGTCGGTAAAGCGCTCGGCCTACCGCACGCAGAGCTCGAGCGGCTCGCGCGAATCACCGACGGCTGGAACGCAAAGCGCGTCGCCGACGAGCTCGAGCTCCTTCCTGACGCAGAGCGCAAGCGTCTTTCGCCGCGCTGGCGCGCATTCGCGGAGCTGTGTCGCGAGATCGCAGGCCTGCCGCGCCACATCTCGCAACACCCGGGCGGCATGGTGATCTCGACGCGGCCGCTCGTCGAGCTCGTGCCGGTGCAGCCGTGCGCGATGGCCGGCCGGCAGATGGTGCAGTGGGACAAGGACTCGTGCGCAGACGCGGGGTTTCTGAAAATCGACCTGCTCGGACTCGGGATGCTGTCGGCGGTCGAGGAATGCGTCGACGAGATCGCGCGCGTGCGCGGCAAGACGATCGACCTCTCACGCATCCCGCTAGACGATCCTGCGGTGTACGACGACATCCAGCGCGCCGACACGGTCGGCGACTTCCAGATCGAGAGCCGCGCGCAGATGCAGAGCCTCTTGCGGACGCGGCCGGAGAATCTCGACGACCTCACGGTGCAGGTCGCGCTCGTTCGACCTGGCCCGATCCAGGGGAAAGCCGTGCACCCCTACATCGACCATCGCCAACGAAAGCGCGAGGACCCCGACTTCGAGCCGCCGGTCGACCATCCGCTGCTGCGCGAGTGCCTGCGCTCGACGCTCGGCGTCGTCGTCTTCCAGGATCAGGTGCTCGAGGTTGCGATGGCGCTCTCCGGCTTCACCGCCGGCGAAGCGGAAGGACTGCGTCGCGCGATGAGCCGCAAGCGCTCGCACGACGCGCTCGAGGCGTATCGCGAGCGGTTCGTCGAGGGCGCGCACGGAAACGACGTCGATGCCGAGACGGCGAACCTCGTCTACGACAAGCTCGTCGGCTTCAGTGGCTTCGGCTTCCCGAAGTCGCATGCAGCTGCGTTCGGGCTGCTTGCGTATCAGTCTGCGTGGCTTCGCCATCACTACGCGGCGGAGTTCCTCGCAGCACTCATGAACGCGCAGCCGATGGGCTTCTATCCACCGGCGTCACTCGTTCGCGATGCGCAACGGCGTGGGGTGGAGACGTTGCCGCCCGACGTGAACGCGAGCGCGGCGAAGTGCATGGTGCAAGACGGCAAGGTTCGCATCGGCTTGAGCTTCGTCAGTGGCGTGAGCGAAGACGATGCGAAGGCTGTCGTCGCGGAGCAACCGTTCCGATCGGTGCGTGAGCTCGCGCAGCGGACGCAGCTTTCAGAGAACGCGCTCAAGACACTCGTCGAGTCGGGCGCCTGCGACTGCTTCGGACTTGCGCGGCGCGAGCTCCTGTGGCAGCTCGGCTTTGTGCCGCGCTCGCGCTCCGTTCCGGGCTCGGGCGGCGAGGAACGCCAGCTCGCGCTACCGCTCGATCCAACAGCCGCAACGCCGGAGCTGCCCAAGCCGACGGTGTGGGAGCTGATGCTCGCCGACTACCGAACGACGAGCGTGTCCGTCGGCGTTCATCCGCTCGAGCTTCTGCGTTCGCATCTGCCGCCACGAACGCTGACGAGCGTCGAGCTGGAGACGCAACCGCACGGCTCGCGCGTGAGCTTCGCCGGGATGGTCGTCGCACGCCAGCGGCCGGCAACCGCGAACGGCGTCGTCTTCATGCTGCTCGAGGACGAGCACGGCCAGGTGAACCTCATCGTCGCGCCGCAGGTGTACGACCGCTACCGCGCGCTCGTCCGCGGCGAGCCGCTCCTCCGCGCAAGCGGCCGCTACGAGCTCTACGACCGAAACCGCAACGTCGTCGTCAAGAGCTTCGAGAGCCTCGGCCCGCTTGCGCGCCAAATCGCGGGCGGCGCAGACGTCCACGGATCACTGCCGAGCGCACACCACTTTGGCCACCGTTAGCCGTTGGTGGCGCCGTTCCGCATGCCGCGGCCCTCGCTCAGGATGTACGCGGTGTTGACGAGCGCGAGGTGCGTGAACGCTTGCGGGAAGTTGCCGAGCAGCCGCCCCTCAACCGGGTCGTACTCCTCCGACAGAAGACCCACGTCGTTGCGGAGGTCGAGTAGCCGCTCGAAGAGCTCGCGCGCTTCCGCGACGCGCCCCTGCAGCGCGAGCACGTCGGCGAGCCAGAACGAGCACGGCAGGAAGACGCCTTCACCTTCGGAGAGCCCGTCGACGCGTCCGTCGTCGCGGGATCGGTAGCGCAGGACGAGACCTTCGACGGTCAGCTCGCGCTTGATCGCGTCGACCGTCGACACCATGCGTGGATCGTCCGCGGGTATGAAGCCGACGAGCGGCAACAACAGCACCGACGCATCGAGGTCGTCGGACTCGTACGACTGAGCGAACGCCTGCTTCTTCTCGCTCCAGCCGCGCGTCAACACTTCGTCGCGGATCGCGTCGCGGATGCGACACCAGTGCTCGGTCGGCCCATCGCGGCCGAACTCCTCGATGCAACGCACGCCGCGGTCGAACGCGACCCACGCCATCACCTTCGAGTGCGTGAAATGCCGACGCGGCCCGCGCACTTCCCAGAGCCCGGCGTCCGGCTGTCGCCAGCCGTCTTCGAGCCAGCGGAGCAGCATGCGGATGAGCGACCAGACGTTGTCGTCGGCGGGCGCGCCGTGCTTTCGCGTCTGGTACAGCGCCTCGATGACCTCGCCGTACACATCGAGCTGCAGCTGCTCCGAGGCTGCGTTGCCGGTCCGCACCGGGCGCGACGCTTCGAACCCGGGAAGCCAGTCGAGCTCACGCTCCTCGAGGCGCCGCTCGCCCGCGAGGCCGTACATGATCTGCACGTCGTCCGGCGCGCCGGCGATCGCGCGCAGCAGCCATTGGCGCCACTGCTCCGCTTCGTTTCGATAGCCGCCGTTCAGCATCGAGAGCACCGTCAGCGTCGCGTCGCGCAACCAGCAGAAGCGGTAGTCCCAGTTGCGCGAGCCGCCGATGCGTTCGGGAAGAGACGTCGTGGGCGCCGCGATGATGCCGCCGGTCGGCTCGTAGGTCATCGCCTTGAGGACGAGCAGCGACTCGTGGATCTCGTCGTGGTAGTCGCCGAAGTGCTCGCAGCGACGCGCCCAGTCGTGCCAGTACTTCTCGGTGTCGGTCAGCGCCTGCTCGGCGTCGACGATGTCCGGGACTTCCTCGTGCGACGGGAACCACGTGAGGACGAACGGGACGCGCTGGCCCTCGTGCACGTCGAACTCGGCAACGGTCGTGAGGTCCTCGCCTCGGTGCTCGACGTCGGTTCGGAAGGCCAGTGCGTCGGGACCGGCGACTGCGACGAGACACTCGTCGACGCGCCGAACCCACGGAACGACGTTCCCGAAGCCGAAACGGATGATCAGCTCCGATTGCATCGCGACGGTGCCGCTCAAGCCTTCGACGATCCGCACGATGTCCGGGGCGCGACCTCGCGGCGGCATGAAGTCGATCAGGCGGACCGCACCATCGGCCGTCTCCAAGACGCTTTCGAGGATCAACGTGTCGCTGCGGTAACGACGAGTGGAGCGGCGGCTCTCCGCTCGAGGTGCGAGCAGCCAGCGGCCGTGCTTCGGCTCGCCGAGCAAGGCGGCGAAGCACGCCGCCGAGTCGAAACGGGGAAAGCAGGCCCAGTCGATCGAGCCGTCGCGAGAGACGAGCGACGCGGTCTGCAGGTCGCTCAAGAGCGCGTAGTCCTCGATCCGACGCATTGTCAGGACTCGGCGAGTCGGGGCGCGATCACTACCGCGAACCTACAGCGTGTTTCGCTTTCGCTGCGGCCCCAATAATCTCGCGCATGCGGATAGACGACTACGCGCCAATCCGCGACTATGCGCTGATCGGCGACGGCCGCACCTGCGCGCTCGTGGCGCGCGATGGTTCGATCGACTGGCTCTGCGTCCCCGACATCGACTCGCGTCCGGTGTTCGGGCGCATCCTCGACGCTCGACGTGGCGGCTCCTTTCGGCTGGAACCCGTGGCGCCGTACGAGGTCGAACGGCGTTACGAGGACGATTCGAACGTGCTCGAGACGACGTTTCGCACGTCGAACGGCGTCGCCCGCGTCATCGACGCCATGACGCTGACCGACGACAAGCTGCTCACGCCGCAGCGCGAGCTCGTGCGGAAGGTCGAGGGCATCGCGGGTACGGTCGACCTCCGCTGGCGATTCGAGCCGCGCTTCGATCTCGGCGCGCGAGCGGCCGCGGTCACGCTGCGGCACGGGCACCCGTTCGCTGCTGCGGGAACGACTGCCGTGTCCCTTGGACTCTGGGACGCGGGCGAGCCGGCGGTCGAAAACGGCACAGCGACCGGAGAGTTCGAAATCGGAGCCAACGAGACGGCGTTGCTGCAGGTCGCAGTTGCAGACCGAGAGCCGATGGTGTTCTCGAGCCGCCGCGCTGTCGAGGAGCGCCTGCAACGGACGCGAGAGTTCTGGCCACAGTGGCTCGCCGACGCTCGTTACGAGGGGCGCTGGCGCGGACCCGTTGGGCGAAGCGCGCTCGTGCTCAAGCTCCTTGTCTTCGCCCCATCGGGTGCGATCGTCGCAGCGCCGACGACGTCTCTTCCGGAACGCCTCGGCGGCGAGCGGAATTGGGACTACCGCTTCACGTGGGTGCGAGACGCGAGCTGGACGCTCGACGCGCTCCTGCGTCTGGGTTACGCCGACGAAGCGCAGGCGTTCTTCTGGTGGCTGATGCACGCCTCGCGAATCACGCAGCCGCGGCTGCAGATCCTGTATCGCGTCAACGGAAGCGCCCACGCGTCAGAACAGGACCGGCATGAGCTCGACGGCTACCGCAGCTCGCGCCCGGTTCGGCTCGGCAACGGCGCGGCCGATCAAGTGCAGCTCGACGTCTACGGGGATCTCCTCGACGCCGTTCGCCTCTATGTCGAGCACGGCTTACCGCTCGACAGCGATACCGGCAAGGAGATCGCGCGCATCGCCGACTACGTCGCGAAGATCTGGCGTCAGCCCGACGCGGGTATCTGGGAGGTGCGAAGCGCGACGACGCATTTCATCCAGTCGAAGGCGCTGTGCTGGGTTGCGCTCGATCGCGCGGTTCGGCTCGCGGAGATCGGCGCGATCCCCGCGCGGCATGCGCCGCGCTGGAGGGCAGAAGCCGACAATGTCCGTGCCTTCGTCGACGAGCACGGCTGGGACGACGATCTCGACAGCTACGTCCGCGCAACGGATCAGCGGGAGCTCGACGCGAGCCTGCTGACGCTGTCGATCCTCGACGTCGACGTCGACATCGGGCGCATCCGCAGGACGATCGAGGCGGTCAGGCGCGAGCTCGGAGACGGTCCTTTCGTCTACCGGTACCGCGGCGAAGACGGACTGCTCCCGGGCGAGGGCGCGTTCCTCACCTGCTCGTTCTGGCTCGTGGACGCGCTCGCACGGACCGGTCGCCTCGACGAGGCGCGCGCACTGATGGAGGAGCTGATCGGCTCCGCCAATGACGTCGGCCTCTACTCGGAGGAGATCGAACCCGCGTCCCGCGATTTTCTCGGCAACTTCCCACAGGCGCTGACCCACCTCGCACTCGTGAACGCAGCAATCACGATCGCGGACGTCGAAGCAGGGCGCGCGTGAGTATCTGGGGTGCAGTTGCAGGCGGTGTGATCGGCACGGTCGTGCTGACGACTGGTCTTCGCGGCGCGCAGGAGTTCGGTCTCACGCGCATGGACTTGCCGTTGCTGCTCGGCACCGTCTTCTCGCAGGATCGGCGGCGCGCAGTGGTGCTCGGCTATGCACTGCATTTCGTGAACGGCGTCCTGTTCGCGCTGGCCTATTACGCGATCTTCGCCGCAACCGACCGAGCCGGATGGCTCTTCGGGCTCGGTCTCGGCGCCGTGCACGGCCTGTTCGCCGGCAGCGGTCTGGTCAACGTCCTCTTACCAGCGATCCATCCGCGGATGGGGACGGCCTGGTCCGACGCGCGCGAGACGCCGTTGCTCGAGCCGCCGGGGTTCCTGCTCGCGAACTACGGCGAGCGCACGGTCGTCGTCAACCTCGTGCTCCATCTCGCGTACGGCGCCATCGTCGGCGGCTTCGCGGCCGGCCTGGGTTAGCTCACCGGTTTTCCAGCTCCAGGGCGAATGGCGGCCAGCGTTTCAGCACGGCGCGGTTGAACGCGTCGCAATAGCGCTCTGCGGCCTCGTCCGGAAGTCGCACTGCGTAATGGTCACGAATGTCGGCGAGCACCTCGGTGGCAGTCTCGACGAGATCGGAGTAGTCGCCGAATCGTTCCTCCGCCTCATCGCGATCGGCGTCGTCGTACGCGCGCTCGGCCGCGCGCACGTTCTCGATCAAACCGGCGTGATCGTCCGCGAAGAGCGCGAGCTGGCGGTCGATCACGTCGCGAAACGGGCGGCGAAGGATCACACAAGCTCCCGGTAGAGCTCGAGATGGGCGGTCGCGGCTGCATCCCACGTGAGCTCGTCGCGCGCACGCCGCGCGCCGGCGCGCGCTTCCGCGAGCGCGTCTGCGTCGTCGAGCAGCTCGCGGGCGGCTTCGGCGAGCGCCGCGACATCGCCGGGAGCGACGACGCGACCCGCGCCGAAGCGGCGGATCGGCTCCGCGATCCCGCCGACGTCGTAGGCGACGGCCGGTACGCCCGCGCCGAGCGAGCGCAGGAGCGCGCCACTCTGGTCGAGCTCGGGGCGGTACGGAAAGAGCGCGACTGTCGCCTCGCCGAACGCGCGGTCTGATTCGGCCTGGCTCAGGTACCCGAGGCGCCAGTCGACGTCGAGTCCGTTCGCGCCGGCGCGATAGCGTTCGACCGGCTCGAGCGGGTCGCCGGCGACGAGCAGGCGAACGTCGCCGAGGCGACGCGCGGCGGCGATCGCGTCGTCGAGCCCCTTGTACGGACGGATGACGCCGAAGCAGAGGAGCGTACGACCGTCGTCGGTGCGCGACGGGTCGCTTGCGAACACAGGATGCGGAATCACGCGCAGCCGCTCGCGGTCGACGAGCTGCGCCAGTTCGTCGCGACCGCGCTCGCTGTGAACGACGACGCGATCGAACTTCGCGAGCAGCTTCCGCCAAAGGTCGCGCTTGTGAGCCGTGCGTCGCGGCAGCAGGTCGTGCGCCGTGAACACCGACGGCGCCCGGAGACGGAGAAACCGAAGGTCGGCTTCGGGCACGGCAAGCCATTGAACGTGCACGACGTCTGCGTCGCGACGCGAGAGACGAACGAGACCGGGCACGTGCTCGGCCGCCTTCACCGGCAACCGCAGCTTCGACCGCCGGAAGAGCCGCGAGGACAAGGGGTAGAACAGCTCGCTCCGCGCGTAGCCCTCGGGAGCGGGAGCGTCGCCGAAGCGGAAGCGCGACGTGACGAGCTCGACGTCGGCGCCGGCGCGCGCGAGCGCGGCCGCGAGCTCGTGGTCGTAATCCGGTGTGAACGCCGAAGGGTCCGCAAGAACGATCCGCACGGGACGTAGGCTAGGCGACGTGCCGCTCGTGGCCCGCACGTGGAATGTCTTTCACGGCAACGCGAGCCCACCGGAACGGCGTGCGTTCCTACGCGAGATGATCGAGCTCGTGACCGCCGACAAGCCCGATCTCGTGTTCCTGCAGGAGGTTCCCGTGTGGGCATTGCGACGTGTGGAGGCGTGGAGCGGGATGCAAGCGGTGCGTGCCGTCGCGCGGCGGCCGCGCGTCGCAAGCGCCGAGCTCGGCCGCTGGGTCACACGCTCGCACCACGGTGTCATCCGCTCCGCCGTGAGCGGCCAGGCGAACGCGATCCTCGTCTCGCGCGCACACGGCATCGACGGCTTGTTCTCGAGCGTGGTGAGCGAGGCCGGAGAACGGCGTGTCTGCCACGGTGTGCGTCTCGACGACGACCTCTGTGTCGCGAACGTCCATCTCACCGGGGGCCTCGCAGAGCGCCAGCTCGCCCGCGTCGTCGAGACGATCGAACGGCAAAAGAGCGACCGCTTCGTCCTCGCCGGCGACTTCAACTTGCTGCCCGAGGAGACGGATGCGTACGGCGCGCTTCGGGAGCGCGGCTTCTCCGAGCCCCTCGCGGGGCACATAGACCAGGTTCTCGTGCGCGGGCTCGAAGCGGCACCTGCCGTCGCATGGCCGGTCGAACGGCGTACGGTCTCTGGGCGCGTGCTGTCGGATCATCCACCTGTGGAGGTGACAATCGAATGACGTTCGAAGAGGCGCGAGCGCAGTTCCCGGTGCTCGAGCGGGTCGCATACCTGAACGCCGGGTCGATGGGGCCGCTGTCGCGCGCGACGGAGGCCGCGATCGCCGAGCGTACGCAGTTCGACGTCCAGCTCGGGCGCGGCGGCCGCGCGTACTACGAGGAGATGCAGCGGCTGCGCGCGGAGGCTCGCCAGAGAATCGCAGCGTTGCTCGGCGTGTCCGACGATCACATCGCGCTGACGACCTCGACAACCAACGGCTGCAACATCGTCGCGGCCGGACTCGACCTGGGACCGGGCGACGAGATCGTCACGACCGACGCCGAGCATCCGGGCCTCCTTGCGCCGCTTCACACGACGGGCGCGCGGGTCGTCGTCGCGCCCACCACCGGACACCCTGCCGCCGAGGCCCTCGACGTCCTCCTTGCGGCGGTGACGCCGGAGACGAAACTGCTCGCGCTCTCGCATGTCGCCTGGACGACGGGGCAGATCTTCCCGATCCAAGAGCTGCGACGTACGACCGGGCTACCGGTGCTCGTGGACGGCGCGCAGTCTGTCGGTGCGATTCCGGTCGAGCTCGGCGACGTCGACTTCTACACCGTGTCGTGCCAGAAGTGGCTGTGCGGACCCGACGCACTCGGCGCGCTGTACGTCCGTGACGCGGACGCGCTGCGGATTGCCGTGCCGACGTTCTTCTCCGTCGCCTCGATCGAGCCCGACGGGTCGTTCGAGCCGCGCGACGGCGCGCAGCGGTTCGACTCGGGCTGGCTCTCGGTCCCGTCGCTCGCCGGCCTCGTCGCCGCGCTCGCGGGCGCGCCCGAGTGGCGGTTCGATCGCGGCGCCGAAATGGCAGCACGCTGCCGCGACGCGCTGGCCGGCGCTGGTCTCGATGTCGTCACCGAGCCCGGCCAGGCGACGCTCGTTTCATTCGTGCCGCGCGGCGATCCGACCGAGACGGTCGCGAGCGCCTACGAAGCAGGAGTCGTCATCCGCGAGCTTCCCGGAACCGGTTGGTGCCGCGTCTCGTGCGGCTACTGGACGAACGAGGACGATCTCGAGCGGCTCCTCGCAGTCGTCGCCTAGGCGCGCGCGAGAGAGCGTCGTAGCATCTGCGCATAGCCTTCGAGCTCGTCGATCTCCGCGAAGAACCGGACGAGGCGCTCCTCGCCGCGGTCGCGGACGGGCTCTATGTCGCGAGCTTCCCGGACGAGGCCGAGCGTGAGGATCCGAAGCGCTGGTGCGACGGCTCCGGAACCGTCCACGTGCTCGTCGCCGGGGCGAACCTGCACGAGGCGTCGCGAGCGATCCACGGCTTCGTCGTCGCCGAGCTCTTTCCCGAGAGCCGCTGCGGGCTCATCTCGTATCTCGCCGTCGACTCGGATCAACGGCGTGGCGGTCTCGGCCGACGGCTCGTCATCCGCGCCGTCACTGCCCTCGTGCAAGAGGCCGCCGGTCGCGGAGCTCCGCTCGAGGCGGTCTTCGCCGAGATCCACGACCCCGAGCGTGTCGATCCAGGTTCGGACGTCATGGACCCCGCGGAACGCGTCAGCTTCTGGGCGAAGCTCCTCGCACGGAAGTTGCCGATCCCGTACGTGCAGCCGGAGCTCCGTCCGGGACTCGGCCCCGTACGGACGCTCGACTTGATCGCGCTTCCACTCGGCGGCCAGAACGACGGTGCCGTGACGCTCCGCGCGGCGACGGTCCGCAGGTTCCTCGAAGAGCTCTACGAGGGCGAGTCGGACCCCGACCTGCACGCAATGCTCGACGCGCTACCCGGCGAAGCAGTCGAGCTCTCGCCGCTCAACCGCGACGACGAAGAGCCGGCCCTCGCGTTCGATCGTTACGGGATTGCGTTCCATTTCGTCTCGCTCGGACCGCCACCTCAGACGCTCCCGCCGGCGAGCGAGCAGCTTGCATCGTTCGAACGCGACTTGCTCGCGTACTCGTATCGCGACGAGCCGCCGTTCTCGAGTCGCGGTCACCACGTTCCGACGTCGTACCGGGTGGTCTCGCTCGAGCTGTCGCGCGAGCTGCGCTACGTGTCAGAGGGACGCACGATGACCCTCGTCGCGGGCGCGCAGAGCGACCGTCAGGTGCGCGTACGCGCGAGTGTGACGACGTTTCGGAGCGGCGTCGTCGTACGTCATCTCGTCGTGACGCCGGCGCGCTCCGAAGAGTCGACGCTGACCGAGTACGACGTGATCAAGCTGATCAAGCTGTGGGAGGGAGGAGAGGACGTCGAGGGGCCGTTCGCGGGCGACGGCGTGCAGCAGTGCGTGCGGTTTGCCGGGCGAACGATCGGCGAGCTCGCCGCAGCGGTCTTCGGCGACGAGCAGCTGGCGCACGAACGCCCCCGCACCGGCACGGTGCAGCTGATCGCGACCGGCGACGACTGGGACACGATCTGGCGCGCGGCTGGCGACGTCGACGAGTTCGCGCGAACGGAGCCCGACGACTGGGAACGCATCCGACCTGCGGTCGAGAGTCTCGGCGGGATCGTGCAAGGGCTCGTCGACTTCCGCGAGATCGACGTGGACGAACTGGCGGATGTGTTCGCCGGCGTCGAGGTCGACGAGGACGGCCTCCGCGGCTTGAGCAAGGGGACGCTCCTCACGGTCGGCACGGAAGATCGCGCGCTCGACGTCGGCCTGCGCTCGTTCGGCGTCAGCCCGTACCTGCTGATCCCGCATGCGGTGCTGCTGCAGAACGAGGAGCAGCTCCACCGCGCGGCGCGTGAAGCGCTGCGCGCCGAGTCGCGCCACTTCGTCGACCTCGAAGCGGCGCAGATGACGATGCACGATGCGCTCGACCGGGGCTACTTGCCGAACGTCTTCCACTACTCGGGCGAGCGAGCGCTCTACGAGCAGGGTCACGCATCGCGCGGCCTGAGCTTCCGCGCGCAGGAGCTTCGGCGCCTCCTCGGCCATGTCGAGACGACCTACGACGTCAAGCTCAACAAGCGCCGCGGAATCGCGGACGACGTTCGGAACGGACTGCTGCTCATCGTCTCGTACACGTCATACCGGGCCGCGTTCCCGCACGCTCCCGCGGCGGCGGTGCTCGTCGGGCTGATCGCGATCTCCGTGCTCTACCTCGTCTGGCGGTGGGCGCCGCCGACGTTCTGGCGGGGCGTCCGGCGCTAAGCCGGCAAACCGAGCTCGTTCGCGATCGGCCTCAACGCCTCGACGACGTTCCGGATGTGGTCGTCGAGCTCGATCCCGAGCTCCTCTGCGCCTTTGTAGACGTCCTCGCGGTGAACGCCGGCCGCAAACGAGGGCTGCTTGAGCTTCTTCTTCACCGACTTCGGCTCGAGGCCTTCGAGTCCCGTCGGACGGACGAGCGCGCACGCGTGGACGAAGCCGCTCAGCTCGTCGCACGCAAAGAGCGCCTTCTTCAACTGCGTGTCGCGCGGCAGCGAGAGATGCTCCGCATGCGAGAGCACGGTCTCGATCACTTCCTCCGGATACCCCTCTTCACGAAGGATCGGCGCCCCGTCCTGCGGGTGCTTGTCGAGCGTCGGGTGCATTTCGTAGTCGAAGTCGTGAAGGAGCGCCGCGACGCGCCAAAGCTCCTCGTCTTCGCCGAAGCGTTGTGCGTAGAACGCGGTTGAGGCCTCGACCGCGAGAGCGTGTCGGAGGAGCGACTCGCTCTTCGTGTATCGGGTCAGCGTTTCCCAGGCCTGTTCGCGATTCGGCGCCAACGTCGGCGCTAGGATAGCCCGTCATGGCCGTGGCTCCCGCCGTGCCCGAAGCCTTCGTGATCGAGGGCCGGAAGGCGCTCTCCGGTCGAATCCGAGCGGCAGGCAACAAGAATGGTGCGTTGCCGATCCTCGCGGCGACGCTCCTCGCGGACGAACCGGTGACGCTTCGGAACGTTCCGCGCATCCGTGACGTCGAGACGATGATCGAGCTGATTGCGGGTCTCGGCGTCGACGCCGAGTGGATCGGCGACAACGACGTGCGCGTCGACCCGGTCGGCCTGTCGTCGCACGAGATCAACTCGGAGCTCGCAAGCCGCATTCGCGCGTCGTTCCTCCTCGCAGGCCCGTTGCTCGCGCGCCTCGGCCGCGCAAGCGTCTCGCCGCCCGGCGGCGACGTGATCGGCCGCCGGCGTCTCGACCCGCACATCCACGCGTTCGCGGCGCTCGGCGTCGAGAGCCGGTTCGACGGACGCTGGGAGCTTCGGACAGAAGGTCTCCGCGCGAAGCACATCTTCCTCGACGAGGCGAGCGTGATGGCGACCGAGAACACGTTGATGGCCGCGGCTCTGACACCGGGCGAGACCGTGATCGGCAACGCTGCGTGCGAGCCGCACGTTCAGGATCTCTCTCGCTTTCTCGTCTCGCTTGGCGCCGAGATCGAGGGGATCGAGTCGAACGTGCTTCGGATCCGCGGCGTCGACAGTCTGCGCGGAGGCGAGTGGCGCATCGCCCCTGAGCACATCGAGGTCGGAAGCTTCATCGGGCTTGCCGCCGTCACAGGCAGCGACGTCACGATCGAGAACGCTGAGCCGCGCGATCTACTGCCGATCCTGCCCGCGTTTCGGCGGCTCGGGATCATCGTCGAGATCGACGGCACGTCGGTGCGCGTTCCGCCGGGGCAGGAGCTCGAGATCGAGAACGACCTCGGCGAGATGATCCCGAAGATCGAAGACGGTCCGTGGCCTGCGTTCCCCGCCGACCTGACGTCGATCGCGGTCGCGATCGCGACGCAGGCGCAAGGCACCGTGCTCATCTTCGAGAAGATGTTCGAGAACCGGCTGTTCTTCGTCGACAAGCTCGTCTCGATGGGTGCGCGGATCATCGTCTGCGACCCGCATCGCGTCGTCGTCACCGGCCCGGCGCGGCTGTATGGGCAGCGGATGGCGAGCCCCGACATCCGCGCGGGCATGGCGATGCTGATCGCGGCGCTTGCGGCCGAAGGTGTCTCGACGATCGGGAACGTCGGCGAGATCGATCGCGGCTACGAGCGCATCGACGAACGGCTGCGCGCGCTCGGCGCGAGCATCGAGCGCGTCGAGGTCTAGCTGCTCGGTCTCGACGCGGCGGCCTCGTTGACCGCGGCGGCGACGTCGATCACTCCGTAGCCGAGCTGCGGCGACCACACGCCGCCGCCGGACGCTGTCTCCTTGAGGATCCGCGCCACGGTGGTGGCCGTCAGCCACGGATTCGCCGCCCAGACGAGCGCCGCGGCGCCCGAAACCTCGGCCGCGGCGAAGGACGTGCCGCTTTCGACGCCGTAGAGCCCTGTGTGCGAACCCGGCAGCGCTTCGCGCGGATACATCAGGCGCGACGAGGTGGAGGCGACCGCGCCGACGACGTCGACGCCCGGAGCCGCGAGCGAGACGTACGAGCCGCTGTTGGAAAAAGACGCCGCCGTTCCGTCGGGCAGCGACGCGCCGACCGACAGACCCTTGCCGCCGACGCCGTTCGAGCCGGACGGCTGGACAAGCGCCGCCGGGTACTCGGTCGGGCTGCCCAGCTCGTGGTTGTTGCCGGCCGCCGCAACGACGAGCACGCCGTGTGCGTACGCGTAGTCGATCGCGCGTTGTTCGACCTTCGATGTCTGCGGCCCGCCCAGGCTGAGGTTGACGATCCGGGCGCCGTGGTTCACGGCGTAGACGATCCCGGCCGCCTCGTCCGGATCCCGCACGGTCCCGTCACGGCGACCTGCGCGAATGACGAGAAGCCGTGCGTCTCCGCCGAAGCCCGCGATGCCGTCACCGTTGGTCACCGAGCCTGCTGCGAGCGACGCGACGAAGGTTCCGTGGCCGTTCGCGTCGACGACCTTCGTCCCACCGCCGAAGACGTCGTGTGTACGAGGCTGCTTCGCTGCGAGGTCCGGAGCTTTGACGTCTGCGCCCGTGTCGACGACGGCGATCGTGATTCTGCTCGCGGCACGCAGCACCCACTCCGGCACCGCATCTTCGTGCGTTGCGGCGAATCCCCACTCGTAGTTCGCGGCGAGCGGTGCGGCGAGCGCCGGCTTGAGGCTCTCGTGTCGTGTTGCCGCAGGCTCGGCGTACTCGATGCCGCGACGGCTCGCGATCGTCGCGGCAACACCGGCTATGCACGCGTCGACGCGAACCTCGGCGGCGCGAAGCTGCGGCAACGTGCGAAGGGCCGTCACCGGCAAGCCGCGAAGCGCCGCCGCGAGCTGCGGACGAGAGCGATAGCCGACGACGAGCGTCTGCGACGCCGGCGCCACCGCGCTCATTTCGACGCGCGCCGCCCTCGCGGAAGTCGCGTGTGAGCCCGCAGTCGAGAACGCCGACACCGCTCCGACTGCGGCAAGCAGTCGAAACCACCCCTTCACCCAGACCCACGGTATGAGCCCGTGCAGAGCAAGTCATGGGC
>JBKPRX010000119.1:0-8272 GCA_046734795.1 Actinomycetota bacterium | reverse complement strand
CCGCGATCTAGCCGCGCAGAGCTGAGCTACCCTCAGGCTATGGCGAACGAGACGGACGAGAAGATCCGCTTCGGCGGGATGGCCCTGCCGAACGGCGTGCTCGTCCACGGGCCGACGTCGTGGGCGTGCGCGATTCGCCGGGCCGACGGCGAGGTCGAGGTCGTGGCCGAGCGCAAGCGCCTGCGCGCGGCCGCCGTCAGGACGCCGTTACTGCGCGGGCCCGCACGGCTGTTCGAAGCGTTCGCCGTGCTGCCTGCGATGAAGCGCCGCATTCCCGGCGCGAAGCTTCCGTACGAGCGTCCGTCCGTACTCGCCGCCGCGATCGGATCTGCAGTAGCGGTGCGGGTCGTTCGCGACGGCACCCGACTTCGGCCCGCGGCGCAAGAGCTCGTTGCCGGGTTGCTCGCGCTCGCTCCGGCGACGATGGCTCTCCGAAGCTCCGAGCTCGCGGCCTACCACGGCGCCGAGCACATCGCGATCGGCACGTACGAACACGACGAGACGCGCGCGAAAGAGCACGAGCGCTGCGGTTCGCATCTCATCGGCCCGCTCGTCGCGACGACTGCGATCGGCAACGTCCTGGCCTTGAAAGCGCCGGCTCGCTGGCGCAACACCGCGCGTGCCGTCGCCCAACTCGGCGCGGTCGCTGCCTCGACCGAGATCTTCGGCTGGATGACTCGACATCCGGACAGCAAGGTTTCGCAAGCACTCGCGCGACCGGGCCACGAGCTCCAGCACCGGCTTGCGACTGCGGAGCCGTCCTCCGAGCAGCTCGAGGTCGCGGAAGCGGCGCTTGGCGCTTGCTTGGAGCTCGAGCGTGGCGCGCACAGCACCTAGAGCGCGCACGCGGCTCGGTCCAGAAGTCTTCGACCTTCCGGTCGAGAAGATGCGCGCCGGTTGGTACACGGATGCGTACTTCAACCACGCGCGCGCGACGCTGCTCGCCGACGGCCGGCAGCCGAACGTCGTCATGCAGGTCTTCCAAAAGAAGAATGCATACCTCGGCGGCATGGACGAAGCGCTTGCGATCCTCAAGCTCTGCTCGCACGACTGGGACGCCTTGCGCGTACACGCGCTCTACGACGGCGACGAAGTCGAGCCGTGGGAGACGGTGCTGACGATCGAAGGCGACTACACGGCCTTCGCGCATCTCGAGACGGTGTTTCTCGGCGTCCTTGCGCGACGCACGCTGATCACGACGAACGTCGTCCGCGTGCTCGCTGCTGCGAACGGCAAGCCGATCATCTTCATGCCGGCGCGCCACGATCACCATCGCGTGCAAACAGGTGACGGCTACGCGGCCTACGTCGCCGGGCAGATCGCCGGGACGGAGATCGGCGTCACGACCGACGAGCAGGCGTCGTGGTGGGGCGGCAAAGGCGTCGGCACGGTGCCCCACGCGTTGATCGCGGCGTACGGCGGCGACACCGTGCTCGCGGCCGAGAAGTTCGCCGCCTGGGCGCCCGAGGATACGAACGTCACCGTCCTCGTCGACTTCGAGAACAACTCGGTCGAAACCACACTCGCCGTTGCGCACGCGCTCGGCCCGCGGCTCTGGGGCGTGCGGCTCGACACATCGGAGACGCTCGTCGACGAGTCCCTCTGGCACGAGCTCGGCGAGTACAAGCCCACCGGCGTGAACGAGCGGCTCGTCCGCAAGGTTCGCGACGCGCTCGACGCCGAGGGATTCGAGCGCGTGAAGATCGTCGTCTCGGGCGGCTTCGATGTAGAGAAGATCACGGCGTTCGAGCGCGCCCGCGTCCCGGTCGATGCCTACGGCGTCGGCTCGTCGCTCATCCGCGGCTCCAACGACTTCACTGCGGATGTCGTCGTCACCGACGGCAAGCCGTCCGCCAAGGTCGGCCGGCGCTACCGGCCGAACGACAGGCTCGAGCTCGTCGAGTAACGCCGACGTACGCTCCACGCGTGCGTCCGCGACCCGAGCGGCTCGACCGCCTTCCGCAGCAGTACTTCGCGGCCTTGCTGACGCGGGTGGCGGAAGTCGCCGCGGACGAAGGTGACGTCCTCGTCGACCTCGGCCGCGGCAACCCCGAGGTCGGACCACCGCCGCACGTCGCAGAGGAGCTCGCGCGTGTCGCTGCGCGCCCCGACGTCCACGGCTATGCGCACTTCCGCGGGCTCGTCGAGCTGAAGGAGGCGGTCGCGGAGCGCTACCGCGACGTCTACGGCGTCGAGCTCGATGCCGTCCGCGAGGTCGCGATCGTCGCAGGCGGGAAGCTCGCGCTGATCGAGGTCGCGCTCGTGGGCGCGCAGCGCGGCGACACGATCTTGCTTCCCGATCCCGGTTATCCGGACTACCGCTCAGCGGCTGCGATCGCCGAGGCGACGGTCCGTCCGTTCGACGGCTTCGACGAGCCGGCCGCCGTGCTCTATCTCAACTACCCGTCGAATCCGACTGCGCGCGTGACGCCCGAGGGGCTGTTCGAGGATGCGGTCGCCTGGGCGCACCGCTCCGGCGGCTTCGTCTTCCATGACTTCGCATACGGCGACCTCGTCTTCGACGGACGCTCGCCGTCGAGCTTCCTCGCGGTTGAGGGGTCACGCGAGGTCGGCATCGAGCTGTTCTCGATGTCGAAGAGCTACGGCATGGCCGGCTGGCGGCTTGCTTTTCTCGTCGGCAACGCCGAGCTGGTCGCGCGGATCAACGAGCTGCAGGATCACCTCTTCGCCGGCATCTTCGAGCCGTTGCAGCGGGCGGCGATCGCGGCGCTGACGGGACCGCAAGACTCGGTCGAGGCTCGGCGCGCAACGTACGAGCGGCGTCGTGACCGCGTGCTCGCAGCCCTGCCGGGGATCGAGCTGCAGTCGGAGGGAAGCTTCTACGTCTGGCTGCGCCTGCCTGAAGGCATTCGCGCCGAGGATCTGCTCCTGAGCCATCGCGTCGCGCTCGCCCCAGGCGAAGGATTCGGTTCGCGCGGTGCGGGCTGGGCGAGGCTCTCGCTCGCGGTCGCCGACGAACAGCTCGATCTCGGCCTCGCGCGACTCCAAGCAGCGTTCTGATCTCACACACACGCGCGCGCTTGCGTTTCATCCCTCGAGAGCGACGAGGAGGAACCGATGAGCTTCCGTGTAGTACCGCTTCACGAGAGGATCGCGACGAAGGTGCGAGCCACCATGCGTGCGCCGCGCTACGGCCATCCTGCGACGCGCGAGACGGCGACGGGATACGGGCCGTGCCGCGTCTGTCTCCAGCCGTTCGTCGAAGGTGTCGACGAGCGAATCCTGTTCACGCACGATCCGTTCCTCGGCCGCGAGCCGTTTCCACTGCCGGGTCCCGTCTTCATTCACGCGCACGAATGCAAGCCGTACGACGGTGAGGCCTTTCCGGCCGAGCTTCGCTTCATGCCGGTGACGCTCAACGCGTACGCGGCGGGCCGCGAGTTGCGTGCGCAGGTGCGTCTCGACGACGCTGATGCCGCCGACGGCATCCTCGACGAGCTTCTCAGCCGCTCCGACGTCGACTACGTACACGTGCGGAACACGGCCTACGGCTGCTTTGTCGCGCATGTGGAGCCCGCCGCTGCTTGATACAACCGTGGCGTGGCGGCTGCGCCGCTTGCGATCCATCCGCTGACGCCCGAGCGCTGGCCGGACTTCGTCGACCTGTTCGAGCGTCGCGGCCCGCGCGGCGGCCATCGCAACACGCCGGCGTACGGCTGCTGGTGCATGTACTGGCGTGACCGCTCGCTCGCGCACGGCACGCCGAAGAAGCGCGCGATGGGCACGCTCGTTCGACGAGGCGACGCGCCTGGATTGCTGGCCTACGACGGCGACGACGTGGTCGGTTGGCTCTCGGTTGCGCCGCGCGAGACCTACCCGGTGCTGCTCCGGTCGCCGCAGTACCGGCCGCGCAGCGACGACGAGGGCGTCTGGTCGATCGTCTGCTTCGTCGTCGATCGGCCTGCGCGCGGACGCGGCGTCGCGTCGGCGTTGCTCGACGGCGCGGTCGATCACGCACGCACGAGCGGCGCGCGTGCGCTCGAGGCGTACCCGCACGCAACGAGCGGCGACGACTACATGGGCACGCTGAGTCTGTACCGCCGTGCCGGCTTTCGGAAGGTGCGCGACGCAAACAAGCGCGTGATCGTGCGTCTCACGCTCGCCTGACCGAGCGGCCTCAGCGCGGAATGCGCACGGCGCTGACGAGCCGCTTGCCTAGCGGGCTCAAGTACGGCTCGATGACGCTGTACGGCAACACCGTGACGAAGCGGTAGCACGACTCGACCTCCCAACTACCGACCGCGATTCCGTTCGCCAGCAACGCAAAGTGGCTGTAGTTCCGCGCGGTCGCGCGGTAGCTCTCCGGATAGATCTTGGCGCAGATGTTCACCGCGCCGCCGAGCTTGGCCCTCCACGCGGCGGCGAGTGCTCGGATCGCGCCGCGTCGATTCGTGAACAGATCGAGGGCCGAGATGCGGCGCCCCGAAGGCACGGCAACGGTGACCGCGAGCCAGCCATCGCCGCCGTGCTGGCCCGGAAAGAGCTCGCGGGTCAGCGGCATCAATGCGCTCACGACCCCGGTGCTCGCGGAGGCGTAGTCGCGGTCGAACCGCGTTCGGTAACGCCCGGGAACGCGATAGAGCGAATTCGTGCGGTCGAGCGCGGCTTTTGCGGCCCGGATCGTTCGCGCGTACGCGGTCTCGTCGTCGATGACGGCCTGCCGGAGCGCGGCGTTCACGCGGCGCAGGTCGACATCCCCGCCACCGCTCGCTCTTGGGTACGTCCCGTGCGTCACGTAGTGGCGGACGCGGAGGGGCGTGATCGGCGCCTGGCGGAGTGCGAGCGGCCTGACGTCCGCACCGGTCGCACCCGAGCCGCGCGCCGACGATTCGCCCCCGCATGCCGTCACGACCGCCGATCCGAGGAGTGCGGCGACCCCCACGGCTGCTTGGGCAACTGCCACGCTCCGACAGCTCACCGGCGCAGTCTCGCGCACGCGGGAGCATGGGGGACAATGACGTCGTGGCCCGCACAATTTTCTGGGACGTCGACACGCAGGTCGACTTTGTCGAGCCGCGCGGCAAGCTCGCGGTGCCCGGCGCGAACGACCTCGTGCCGACGTTCGAGCGCCTCGTCGACGCGGCGCGCGCGGCGGGCCTCGTCCACGTCGCCTCGGCGGACGACCACGAGCTCACCGATCCGGAGATCTCCGACCGGCCCGACTACCGGAATACGTATCCGCCGCATTGCCTCCGCGGCACGCGCGGAGCTGAGAAGGTGATGGAGACGAAGCAGCGCGATCCTCTGCCGCTCTCCCTCGTGCCGTTTCCGCCGGGACTCCTCGCGGACCTCGTCCGCGGCCGGCGCGAGATCCTGCTCCTGAAGAAGAACTTCGACGTCTTCACGAACCCGAACACGGACGCGCTCCTCGACGCGCTCGATCCTGACGAGATCGTCGTCTTCGGCGTCGCCACGGACGTCTGCGACGACGCCGCGATCCGGGGCTTCCTGCGGCGAGGCCGCCGGGTGCGCTTCGTCGAGGACGCCGCGCGGGGCCTCGACGAGCAGAAGGTGCAGCAGTGCACGAGTGCCTGGCGCGAGCAAGGGGTCGAGTTCACGAACGCCGAGGAGGTGATCCGCTCCCTCGGCTAAGGGATACCGGCCCCGATGCCGATGAGCGACGCGATGGGGAGTTTCGTGCACGACCTGGGGCAAGCCGCTCTCGACTGGCTGCCGATCGGGTTCTTCATCCTGATGGCGCTCGTCGTCTATCTGCTGTGGAAGACGCTGCAGGTGATGCCGAAGGTGAAGCCTGCGCAGATCGACGCGAACTCACCGTCGTCGATCAGCTTCGACGACGTGGCGGGTGTCGAGGAGGCGCGCGGTGAGCTGATGGAGGTCGTCGACTTCCTCCGCCACCCGAAGCGCTTCGAGCGACTCGGCGCGAAGGTGCCGAAAGGAATTCTCTTGTACGGGCCACCGGGAACCGGCAAGACGTTGCTCGCAAAGGCCGTTGCGCACGAGTCGGGGGCGAACTTCTACTCTGCGAGCGCCTCGTCGTTCGTCGAGATGTTCGCCGGCCTCGGCGCGGCACGCATCCGCAAGCTGTTCGAAGAGGCACGGAAGAACTCGCCTGCGATCGTGTTCATCGACGAGCTCGACGCCGTCGGTGCCGCGCGCACAGGCCACGGCTTCAACCGCGAGCAGGATCAGACGCTCAACCAGCTCCTCGTCGAGCTCGACGGCTTCGGAGCGACGGAGCAGGTCGTCGTCATGGGTGCGTCCAACCGTCTCCAAGATCTCGATCCGGCGCTGCTCCGGCCGGGGCGCTTCGATCGGCAGATGATGGTCGGCCCGCCCGATCTCGCCGGACGCGAAGCGATCCTCAGCGTGCACACGCGCAACAAGCCGCTGGGTTCGGAGGTCGACCTGAACTCGATCGCGCGTCACACCGCCGGTCTCACGGGCGCCGACCTCGCGAACATCTGCAACGAGGCTGCGATCTTCGCGGGCCGCCGCGAGGCGAACTTCCTCGCCCAGGACGACTTCGAAAACGCGATCGACCGCGTCGTCGGAGGACTCCAGCAGAAGAAGGCGCTGACCGAGAAGGAGCGGCGAATCCTCGCCTACCACGAAGGCGGGCACGCGCTTCTCTCGCACTTGATGGGCGACGTGTCGCCGGTGCAAAAGGTGACGATCGTCTCGCGCGGTCAGGCGCTCGGCTACACGCTTCACTTGCCGGAGGAAGACCGGTACCTGCACACGCGCGAAGAGCTGATCGACGTGATGAAGATCGCTCTCGGCGGTCGCGCTGCGGAGGAAGTCGTCTTCGGGCGTGTGACGAACGGCGCTGCGAACGATCTCGAAAAGGTCACGTCACTCGCGCGCTCGATGGTCTTCGAGTGGGGCATGTCCGACACCGTCACGTCGCGGACGATGCGCGCTGACAACTACGCCCTCTCGGAGGAGACGAAACGCTTGCGCGACTCCGAGCAGGCGCGGCTCACCGACGAGGCTTACTCAGAGGCCGTGCGGCTGATCGAGAAGCATCGCGCGGCCCTCGACCGGATCGCGGCGGCGCTACTCGACCGCGAGACGCTGTCACGCGAGGAGCTTCTCGATCTCGTGGCAGACACGCAGGTCGAGTCGAGAGCCTCGGCCTCGGTCGGTGCCGTCCGAGTGCTCCAGCAGCCGGAGCCGTAGCCGGCCCGGGTAGCATCGCGTCCGCATGGGCGCGCATGCGATCCACCACGTCGGAGTCGTCGTCGAGGAGCTCGAGCCGGCGGTCGACAAGTACGAGCGCCTATTCGGAGCAAAGGTCGAGCTTCGGCGCGCCGTCGAGGCGCTGGGCTTCGAAGCAGCGTCGGTTCTCGTCGGCGACGGGCGCGTCGAGTTGATCGCGCCGACAGACTCGGAATCCGTCATCGGTCGCTTCCTCGAAAACCGCGGCCCCGGCCTCCATCACGTCGCCTACGAAGTGGACGACATTCGCGCCGAGCTCGCGCACCTGAAGTCGGAAGGCGCAGAGCTCGTCGACGAGGAGCCGCGCGTGGGTCTCTTCGGCCACGAGATCGCCTTCGTCCACCACGAGTCCGTACTCGGCGTCCTCAGCGAGCTGGTCGCCCGTGGCTGACGAACGCATCCAGATCGAGGTGGGCTTCGAGGGCGCGCAGGTCATGATCGCCCGCGTGACGAGCGCGTCCGCCGATGCTCTGGACCGCGCCTTCCACGCCGGCTCCGCGGGCGTGGTCGATCTCGAGGCCGAAGACGGAACCTACGCCGTCGCCCTCACGAAGGTCGTCTACGTCAAGCGGTTCACCCGCGAGAGCCGCGTCGGCTTCGGCGCCGGTTAGCGGCCGGGATCCCGGGGAACCCGAGTTCTCGTGGCGCAGGAGACGACCGCTGCTTCGCGCAAGGAGTCGCAGGCCGACGTCCGAAAGCTCGTCGAGCGGGCGCAGCAAGGCGACAGGGCGGCGCTCGAAGAGCTGTACCTGATCCACTTCGACCGGATCTACAGCTACCTGCACGTCAGCGTCGGCAATCGCCACGACGCCGAGGACCTCACGACGCAGACGTTCTTGAAGATGCTCGAGTCGATCGGCAAGTTCCGCTGGCAGTCGGCTCCGTTTTCCGCGTGGCTGTTCCGCATCGCCCACAACCTCGCGATGGATCACTTCCGGGCGCGGCGACGCATCCAGCCGGAGGAGGAGGTTCCGGAGCCGGTCGGAGATCTCGAGCCGTCGGCTGAAGCCGCCGCGATGCAGTCGATCGGCAGGCAGTCGATGCTCGAGCTGATCGAGGACCTCTCGCC
>JBKPRX010000118.1:0-18781 GCA_046734795.1 Actinomycetota bacterium | reverse complement strand
GCACAACGCGTCGTTTGCCGCTTTCGATCCCGTCGATCACCTGCTCGGCCGCGTTCCTCGGGGCGCTGATCTCGCCGTCTACCACCGGCGGCTCGGCGAGCTCTCCGAAGGGCTGCGCCCGTACGACGGCGTGCCGGAGCTTCTCGACCAGCTCGCAGTGCCGCTCGGGATCGTCACCGGGGCGAGCCGCGAGTCGTGCGCGATCGTCCTCGGCGCGACCGGGCTCCGCGGGCTCTTCGACGTCGTCGTCACCGCGGACGACGTGCTGAAGCCGAAGCCGGATCCCGAAGGTCTCGTGCTGGCGTGCGCGCGGCTCGAGCACGACCCGCGTACGGTCGCGTACGTCGGCGACCTGACCGGGGACGTCGCTGCCGCACGCGCCTGCGGCGCTGTGGCGATCGGCGCAGCCTGGGGCGGACACGCGGCGGTCGCGGGCGCCGACCACGTGCTGCGACGGCCGGGCGAGCTGCTCGAGCTCCTGCGCCGATAATCCGTTTATGCGCGCGACGGCGAAAGCGGACTACGCGGTACGCGCCGCGGCCGAGCTTGCGGCGGCCGACGACGGCCCGCTGAAGGCAGAGCGGATCGCGCAGGCGCAGGCGATCCCGATCAAGTTCCTCGAGAACATCCTGCTCGACCTCAAGCACGCGAGTCTCGTCCAGAGCCAGCGCGGCGCCGAGGGCGGCTACTGGCTGGCGAGACCCGCCGCGGAGATCTCCGTCGCGGACGTCATTCGCGCTGTGGAGGGACCGCTTGCGAACGTGCGCGGCGTCTCGCCGGATCAGCTCGAGTACGAGGGCGCGGCCGAGCGGTTGCGCGAGGTCTGGGTCGCGCTGCGCTCGAACATCCGCGCGGTGCTCGAGAACGTGACGCTCGCCGATCTCGCGCGCGGCGAGCTTCCGCCGCAGATCGAGGAGCTGACGCGAACGCCCGAGGCGTGGAAGCGACGCTAGCGCGCCTGAAAGGAACAGCTGCGTCCGGACATTGCTACCGCCGTGACGAGCCTGGCCGCCCTCCGGATGGTTCAGCCGGGCCGGCCCGGCGGCTGAATGACACCGAGTTGGAGCATGGTCGGCAGGTCATCGCGCGTCGCCCAATGCTCCGCGAGCTTTCCGTCGACGACCCGGTACCAGTGGCTTTGCCTCGACGAGAAGCGCTTTCCCGTCGGCGGCATCACGCCGTTGAGGCTGCCGGTATTCGTTCCCTCAGATCGTACGAGCGCCGCCACGAGGTCGCCCTCGGAGACGATCGCCTCAACCGTCATTTCCAAGTCGGGGAACTGCGACCGAAGCCACTCGACGACTTCTCTTGCATGAGTCGGTCGGTTCACTGCGCCCGGCTCCCGGTCCTGAAACGGCGCGACGGCGTGCTCAATGTAGTGCTCGGCGAAGACCTCGCTGCAAAGATCGAAGTCCTGCCGATTGAAGACGTCCTCGAACTGGCGACGGACAAGCTCGTGACTTGCCTCGGACACGAGTACCCCCTCAGGAGAGCGGACGAATGACTCTATAGCTCGCCGAAACACCGGGGAATGAGCGCGCAGGTGACATTGCCCGCCGTCCTCGAAGGCGCTACGCGAACTGTCGCTGGCGAAGCGCGCGCACGTAGACGATCTGGCCCTCCTCGAGCTCGAGAAGCTCCGCCTCGTCGCGCGGCAGCTGCACCGTCAGCCGCTCGCCGTCGTCGCGCGAGAGCTCGATGCGCGTCTCGAAGCCGAGTCGCGCGATGCGCTCGATCTGCGCCTCGCGTGTCTTGCCGTTCGGCTCGAGCGTGATGGCGACGTCGTGCGGTCGCACCCATGTGTCGCCGAGGCGATTGACGGGACCGACGAAGCTCATCACGAACTCGTTCGCCGGGTGGTCGTAGAGCTCGCGTGGTGGTGCGACCTGCTCGACCTCGCCTCGGTTCATGACGGCGATCCGGTCGGCGAGCTCGAGTGCCTCCTCCTGGTCGTGCGTGACGAAGACGGTCGTCACGTGCATCTCGTCGTGCAGCCGCCGGAGCCACTCGCGCAGCTCGCTGCGCACGCGCGCGTCGAGAGCGCCGAACGGCTCGTCGAGGAGCAGCACCTCCGGTTCCGGAGCGAGCGCGCGTGCAAGCGCCATGCGCTGCCGCTGGCCGCCCGAGAGCTGCGCCGGATAACGCTCGCCGAGACCGCCGAGCTGGACGAGCTCCAGGAGCTGGTCGACCCGGGCCGCAGTCTCCGCCTTCGGTCGCTTGCGGATCCGCAGGCCGAACGCGACGTTGTCCCAAACAGTCATGTGCTTGAAGGGCGCGTAGTGCTGGAACACGAAGCCGACGCCGCGCTTCTGCGGCGAGAGCGCCGTCGCCTCTTTGCCGGAGATGAACACGCTGCCGCTGTCCGGTTGCTCGAGCCCGGCGATCACGCGCAGAAGCGTCGACTTGCCGCTGCCGCTCGGCCCGAGGAGGGCAGTGAGCGAGCCGCTCTCGACCTCGACCGACACGTCGTTCAGCGCGACGAACTCGCCGAACCGCTTCGTCACGCTACGCGCCTCGATTGCCACTACCCGTCTCCTCTCTCGGTCGGAAGATCATCATCGCCGCGACCGTCGCGATCGCGATCATCGCGAGCACGACCGACGCCGCATACGCACCGGACTCGTTGAAGTTGCCGTACGCCGCGTCGATGTAGAGCGTCATCGTCTGCGTGTGCCCGACGAGGTTTCCGGACACGATGCTGACCGCGCCGAACTCGCCGAGCGCGCGCGCCGACGTGAGCACGACGCCGTAGACGACGGCCCAGCGAATCGCCGGGAGGGTGATCTTGCGGAACGTCGTCCACGCGTTCGCCCCGAGCGTCGCGGCGGCCTCTTCCTGATCGGTTCCGATCTCGCGCAGCACCGGCACGACCTCGCGGACGACGAAGGGCAGCGACACGAACATCGTTGCGAGCAGGATCCCGGGGAACGCGAAAAGGACGTGCGGGAACGTGCCGTGCAACCAGCCGCCGGATCCGTAGAGCAAGAGGAGCGAGAGGCCGACGACGACCGGCGAGAGCGCGAGTGGCAGGTCCACGACCGCGTTGACGAAGCCCATCCCCGGAATCCGGTGCCGCACGATCGCGAGCGCGCATGCGATCCCGAAGATCGTGTTCAACGGCACGGCCACGAGCGCGACCTCGAGCGTGAGCTTCAGCGCGTGCACGGCGTCGGGGTTCGAGATCGCATCCCAGAACGGGCCGAAGCCGTGCTCGAACGCGCGCCAGAAGACGAGCCCGACGGGCAGAAGCAGGATCAGCGCGAGATAGCCGAGCGCGCCGAAGCGGAGCGCGTACTTACCGATCATGGCGCGTGGCCCAGCGGCGGACGCCGCCGATGACGAGAAGGACGGCGAGCGAGATCAGAAGCAGCTCGATCGAAAGCGCGGCCGCTCCGGACGCATCGCCGTTGTAGCGGCTGAAGATGTAGAGCGACGCGACCTCGGTCTTGAACGGGATGTTCCCCGAGATGAGCACGACGGCACCGAACTCGCCGACCGCGCGCGCAAACGCGAGTGCGCCGCCGGAGAGGATCGCCGGCAAGAGGTTCGGAAAGACGATGCGGCGGAAGATCGCAAAGCGCCCTGCGCCGAGCGATGCAGCCGCTTCCTCCATCTCGCGGTCGAGCTCGAGCAGCACCGGCTGCACGGTGCGGACGACGAACGGAAGCGTGACGAAGAGGAGCGCGACGAGCAAGCCGGCGCGCGTGCCGGCGATGCCGTCGTCGAGGCCGACGCGTTCCAACGGATCCGCCGCAGCGCCCTGCGGTCCGTAGAGGGCGAGCAGTGTCAGCCCCGCGACGATCGTCGGCAGCGCGAACGGCAGGTCGATGACGGCGTTCACAAGCTGCTGCCCCGGAAATCTGTCGCGCACGAGCACCCACGCGAGCGCGGTCCCCGCGACCGCGTTCACGAGCACCACGATGGCTGCGAGCGTCAGCGTGAGCTTCAGCGCGGAGACGCCTTCCGGGTTCGATGCCGCCGTCCAGAAGCCGCTCCAGCCGTTCTCGAGGCCCTTCGCCGTCAGTGCCGCGAGCGGCAGCAGGACGACGACGCTCAGGTAGCCGAGCGCGATCCCACCCGTGACCGCGGGTGGGCCGAGGGCGCGTCGCCGCGCCCTCGGAAGCGTTGCCGCAGCTGCTGGAGCGTCAGCGGCCAGTGGAGACCCCGAGGCCCTTCTCGATCTTCGCCATCACGCCGTTCTCGGGATCGAAGAAGTGCGGACCGACGTAGCTCCAGCCGCCGACGTAACCGACCTTGAAGAGCTGCGGGCGCGCCGGAAAGTCCTTCGAAAAGCGCTTCGCGACGCTCTGCACCACGGGGCGGTAGCCGTTCTTCGCCCAGATCGTCTGCGCCTGCGGCGTGTACAGCCACTTCACGAACGCCGTTGCCGCAGCTTTGTTCTTGCTCTTCGCGGTGACGGCGATCGGGTTCTCGATCTGGATCGTCGCCTTCGGAATGACGAAGAACACCGGCTTGCCCTGCTGCTGTGCAAGCTTCGCCTCGTTCTCGTAGGTGAGGAGGACGTCGCCGCGGCCGGAGAGGAACGTGTTCAGCGCGTTGCGTGCGCTCGTGTCCTGCGAGACGACGTGGTGGAAGAGCGTGTTCAGGTATCCCTCGGCCTGCTTCTTCGTCTTGCCTTCGCGGAGTTGCGACCCGTACGCAGCGAGCACGTTCCAGCGCGCCCCGCCCGACGTGAACGGATTCGCAGCCACGACGTCGACGCCGGGCTTCACGAGGTCCTCCCACGTCCTGATCTTCTTCGGGTTGCCGTCGCGAACGACGAAGACGACCACCGACCGCGAGACGAAGCCGCTGTACGGATTCTTGTTCCACGTCTTCGCGACGAGGCCCGCCTTGACGAGGCCGTCCATGTCGGGCTGCAGAGAGAAATCGACGACGTCCGCGCCGAGGCCGTTCAGCACCGCGTTCGCCTGCGTCTCGGACGGCCCGTACGACTGGGTGAAGCCGACGTCCTTGCCTTGCGCAGTCGACTTGTATGCGTCGATGAGCTTGTCGAACGCGATGTTCGGCGTGGAGTACGCGACGAGCGACAGCGAGGTGTCTTGCCTCGCAGCGCCGGCAGCCGTGACTGCGACGACTGCGGCGAGGAGCGTTCCGATCAGGGCGAGGGAGCGACGGTGCAAGAGACATCCTCCAGCTTTGTCTACAGGGTTAGTGGAGTTAGAGAAGCTAATGACTCGCATAAGTTCTTGTCAAATCGAAGCCGTTAGCGAAGCGCGAGGATGCCGCTGAGCGCCCGCGTATTGAGGACGTCCGCTGCGGTCGCTCCGGCCCGCCTGGCCGTCGCGACCGACAGTCTCATGTTAAGAAGGCCGCGCGGAGAGTGGGCGTCCGTTGAGCAGACGAGCGGAACTCCTGCCTCTATGGCTAGGCGCGCATCCTCGGCCGAGAGGTCGAGCCGATCCGGCAGGCCGTTGATCTCGAGCGCGACGCCGGTCTCCCGGGCGATCTCGAGCGTCCGTTCGAGGTCCAGCGCGTTCGGCGGGCGGTGGTTCAGGATCCGTCCTTTCGGGTGGCTGAGGCAGCGAACGGACGGGTGATGCATCGCCTCGACGACCTTGCGCGTGAGCTCGCCGCCGGGCTGCCGCTGGCCGGCGTGAAGCGAGAGCTGGACCCAGTCGAGCTCGGCGAGCACGTCGTCCGGCACGTCGAGCGTTCCGTCCGCGCGGATGTCGCACTCGACTCCGCGCAGCACGCGAAACGGCGCAAGCTCCTCGTTGGCGGCGGCGATCTCCTCGCCCTGGCGCCGCAGCGCATCCGCGTCGAGCCCGGGCACGACGCGCACATTCGGCGTGTGGTCGCAGATCGCAACGGCCTCGTAGCCGAGGTCGCGCGCGGCGAGGGCCATCTCGCGCACGCTCGCTCGCCCGTCCGACCACGTGGTGTGCATGTGCAAGTCGGCGCGGATGTCTTCGAGCTCGACAAGTTTCGGCGGCTCGGTCGGCGCGCCGGCCTCGCGCAGCTCCGGCGGCAGCCACGGCAGCCCGAGGTCTTGGTAGAGGGCGAGCTCGTCGGGAGCGTCGGGCAGCTCGGCGAGCGTGTCGACGTACGCGGCGGACCCCGTTGCGCGCACGAGCTCGGTGCCGAAGCGTTTCGGCATGGGCACGGAGAGCTCGAGCGCGACGCCGTCGACCGTGACGCCGAGTGCGCGCCGCTCGTCGCGCTCGACGACGGCGACGATCGCGGGCAGTCCGGCGAAGCGATCCAAGATCGGCCCGGCGTCGTCTGCGGCAACGACGACGGCGAGGTCGAAAGAGAGATCGCGCCACCGTCGTGCGTCGCCTGCGACCTCGCCGCCGAGCGCGTCAGCCACGCTTTCCGTCAGCTCGCGCGCCCGGTTGAGCGTGAGGCCGCGCGTCGGTTGGCGGTCGCGTGCAAGGCCGGCGAGGAGCTTGCGCTCCGTCTCGGGTCCGACACCCGGCGCTTCGCGGAGCCGACCCGCCTCGGCGGCCGCGCGGAACTCGTCGGCGGTGCGCACTCCGAGCGCGCGGCCGATCTCGACGAACCGGCGCGGTCCGACGCCGAGGAAGCGACCGAGCCCGACGAGCTCCGGCTGCACGTCACGCTCGAGCTCTTCCAGCTCCGCGATCGACCCGGTCTCGACGAGCTCGCGCAACCGCGTCTCGATTCCGGGGCCGATGCCGCGCAGCTCTCGGACGCGACCTTCGCGCACGAGCTTTGCGACGGGTGCCCGCGTGGCGCGGATGGTCTCCGCCGCGCGTCGGTAGGCTCGCGCCGCGTACGAGGTGCTGCCGGCGAGGTCGAGCAGCGCCGCGAACGCGTCGAGTCGCTCGGCGAGCGCCGCGTTGTCAGGATCGGAGACCGCACGCACCGGGATAGTCTCTCCGCGAGATGCCCCTCGTAGTCGTGCCCTTCCACGACGGCAAGTCGCGCCTCAGTCCACGTCGCGACGTGCGCCGGACGCTCGGGCTCGCGATGCTTGCCGACGTCGTCTCGGCATGCGTGTTCGTCGGACGCACCGTGGTCGTCACGGACGACGCCGACGGCTGCGCTGTCGCTGTCGAGCTCGGCGGGCGCGTGCTGCCCGATCCCGGCTCGGGGCAAGGCGCCGCGGTCGCCGCTGCGCTCGCGGACTGCGCGGACGACGCGGCGCTCGTCGTCAACGCCGATCTGCCCGCGCTCGGAGCGAATGACTTGCGCGCGCTCGTCGCAGCGACGCCGCACGAGGGCCTCGCGCTCGTCGAAGCCCACGATGGCACGACGAACGCTCTCGGACTCTCGGCGGCTCGGCTGTTCGCGCCGCTCTATGGCGTGGGTAGCGCCGAGCGCTTCCTCGCGCACGCGCGCGCGCACGGATCCGACGCAATCCGCGCTTCGATTCCGAGCCTGCGCGACGACGTCGACACGCTCGCCGATCTCGATCGCCTGCGCGGCCGGCTAGGCGCACGCACGGGTGCGGCGCTCGCGGAGCTCGAGCAAGGAGCCGTCGCCTGAAGGTCTGCGTCCTCTCGGGCGGCGTCGGTGGCGCACGCTTCGTTCGCGGTGTCGTCGGCGTGGTGGAACCGCGAGACGTGACGGTGATCGGAAACGTCGGCGACGACCTCGAGGTGCTCGGCGTGTACGTCTCCCCCGATCTCGACAGCGTGCTCTACGCGCTCGCGGCGCTGAACGACGAGGCCCGCGGCTGGGGTCGCGCCGACGAGACGTGGAACGCGTTGGAGACCGTTCGCGAGCTCGGCGGCGAGGCGTGGTTCGCGCTCGGCGATCGCGATCTCGGACTCCATCTCGTTCGCACCGAAGCGCTGCGGCATGGGGCGCCGCTCTCGGAGGTGACGGCGCGGCTCTGCACGGCGTTGGGCGTCGAGGTCCGGCTGTTGCCGGCGACTGACGACAAGCTGCGCACGTGGCTCGACACCGAAGTGGGCAGCTTCGAGTTCCAGCAGTGGTTCGTTGCACGCGGGCACCGGGACGAAGTCCACGCGGTGCGTTACGTCGGCGCGGACAGCGCGTCGGCCGCCCCTGGCGTCGTCGACGCGTTGCGCGGGGCCGAGCTGATCGTGATCGCGCCGAGCAACCCGTACGTCTCGATCGGCCCGATCCTCGCTGTCGACGACGTGCGTCGTGCGCTCGAGACCCGAACGGTCCCGTGCGTCGCGGTGAGCCCGCTGATCGGCGGCCGCGCTGTACGCGGTCCCGCCGACCGCATGCTGACGCGACTCGCAGGCGGAACGAGCCCGCGCCACGTCGCGCAGTGCTACGAAAAGTTGGTCGACGCGCTCGTCGTGGACGAGGCAGATGCGGGCGACCTCGACGACCTGCCGGTTCGCGCGATCGTGACGCGCACGCTCATGTCGGACGATGCGGCGCGACGCGCGCTCGCAGAGGTCGTGCTCGGAGTCGTCCCCGCATGAGGGTTGCCCTCGTCGGCGGCACAGGCGATTTCGGACTCGCGGTCGCCCGTCGGCTCGTCGAAGCCGGCGACGAGGTCCTGATCGGCTCGCGCGATGCGGATCGCGCAGCCGAGAAAGCGACGCCGATCGGCGCGAAAGGACGTACGAACGAGGACGCCGCCGGTGACGCAGAGCTCGTCGTCCTCGCGGTGAATGCGGAAGCCGCGGTCGAAACGGCGCGTGCACTCGCAACTGCGATCGGCGCGACGGCGACGCTCAGCGTCGCGAGCGAGCTGCACTTCTCGAAGGCCGGCGTTCGACCGCGCGACGGCATCTCGCTCGCGGAGGAGATCGCGGAGCTGCTCGACGCGCCGGTCGTCGCAGGCCTGCACTCGCTGGCTGCGGCGTCGCTTGCAAGCGGGCCCGCCTACGGCGACGCGCTCGTCTGCGGCGACGACGAGACCGCGAAGGCGCTCGCGCTCGAGCTCGCCGGCAAGCTCGTCACGGGCCGCGCGTTCGACGCGGGCCCACTCGTCTCCGCGCGTGCCCTCGAAGGCATGACCGCGGTGATCGTCAACCTGAACCGTCGTTACCGCGGCCACGCCGGCCTGCACGTCACCGGCCTGCCGTGATCGAGATCCTGCCCGTCCGCGGGCTGCCGGAGCTCCGCGAAGGCGACGACCTCGCGCGGCTCGTCGCGGATCGGATCGAGTTGCGCGACGAGGACGTCGTCGTCATCGCGCAGAAGGCGATCTCAAAGGTCGAAGGCCGAGTCGTCCGGATCGACGACGTCGAGCCCTCCGAGCGAGCGCGCGAGCTTGCGCTCGACGGCGACCCGCGGCGGCTCGAGGTGATCCTGCGCGAGGCCGCGAGGCTCGTGCGCGTGCGGCCGCCGCTCGTGATCGCAGAAACGCGGCATGGCTTCGTCTGCGCTTCCGCCGGTGTCGACGAATCGAACGCACCGGAAGCCGGAATGCTCGTGCTCCTGCCGGTTGATCCCGACGCGTCCGCGGCGCGACTGCGCGATTCGCTCCGCGAGCGCACGGGCCGCACTGTCGGCGTCCTCGTCACCGATTCCTTCGGGCGGCCGTGGCGGCAAGGAACGACCGACGTCGCGATCGGAGCCGCGGGCGTGCGCGTGCTCGACGATCTGCACGGACGCCGCGACGCGAACGGCTACGAGCTCCATGCGACGGTGATCGCGACGGCCGACGAGATCGCGAGCGCTGCGCAGCTCGCGATGGGAAAGCTCGACGGCGTGCCGGTCGCTCTCGTTCGCGGTCTCGACGTCGGCGGAGACGGCCGCGCGAGCGAGATCGTGATGCCGCCCGAGCGCGATCTCTTCCGCTAGAGCCGCGCGCGCGGAGCTTCTGCGCGCGCTCGATGCTCCGCGAGGCGATCGAGCTCCGGCACCGCGCGAATCGCATCCGCGCGAGCCGCCCGGCCGAGCACGCCGCGCAACGCGAGCGCGTTGCCGACCCAGCGCGGATAGGCGACCTTCTCCGAACGCCGCTCGATCCCGGCGACCGTCGCCGCCGCGGCGCGCTCGACCGGGTACGTCCGGTTGAACGGCGGGCGCATGCCTTTGCGCAGTCGTCCGAACTCGGGATGTTGCGCTTCCGCGTTCTCGACCATCGGTGTGCGAATCCACGAGTAGTACGCGACGCCGACGGCGACGCCGAGGTGCGCGAGCTCCAAGCGCAGGACGTCGCCGAGCGCTTCGACGCCGGCCTTGCTCGCCGAGTACGCCGACATCGCCGGGATGTGGAAGCCGGCCGCAAGCGAGGCCGTCAGCAGCAGGTAGCCGCGCGAGGCGACGACGTGCGGCAGCGCCGCGCGCGCGGTGCGCCAGACGTCGAAGAGATTGACGCCGACTGCATCCTCCCATTCGTCGGGATCGGTCCAGCGCGCGATGCCACCGCGACCGACGCCCGCGTTCGCGAGGACGACGTTGAGCCCGCCGAGACGCTCTGCAGCTTCGGCGACGGCCTGCTCCACGGAAGCGCGATCGCGAAGGTCGACGGGCAGCGCAAGCGTGGCGGGCCCGCAGCGCTCGGCCGCGACGAGGACTCCGGCTTCGTCGACATCGAGCAGCGCGACACGAGCTCCGCGCTGCGCAAGAAGGAGCGCAGTCTCGAGCCCGATTCCGCTCGCCGCGCCGGTGACGAGCGCTGCGCGCCCTTGCAAGGACGACGACATCGGCGGGACGCTACTGCACCGCCGGTAGGCTCGTCGCCGTGACCGACGATGCCATCGCGGCCGCGAACGATGTGCTGCGCGCGAAGGGCTACAGCGAGCGGCAGCTAACGGTGCACGCAACGCCGCTCGAAGGGCGCGCGCTGCTGAAGGGCGACAAGATCCTCAGCCCGTTCTCGGACGACGCAGCGCTCGTGCTGCGTGTCGTCCGCGAGCACGTACCCGACGCGGGCGAGCTGCGCGGACAGCTTCGGCCAGCGGAGCTGCGCGCTCGGCTCGGTTGACGCGCGCGCGCGCCTTCGCCTACTCGCCGAGCAGCCGCTGGAGGGTCGGCTCGAACCCGGCGGCCTCGAGCGAGCGAAGCCGCACCGGCCGAAGCGGCTCGCCTCGGCGCGCGACGAAGAACGCCGGCGTCCCGCGCACTCCGAGCCGCTTCGCGAGCTGCTCGCTCTTGAGGATCGTCGCGTTCACATTCGCCGAGTTCCGCTCCTCCAGCATTCGAGCGACGTCGAGTCCGGGAGTCGTCTCTCCGATCTGCGTCAGGACGTCGTCCGTGATCCAGCCGCTGTTCTCCGCGCCCTGCCGCTCGTAGAGCGCTTGCACGACGTTCCAGAGCTTTCCCTGCTCACCCGCCGCGACGGCTGCGCGAAGCCCTCGCTCGGAGTCCGGACCGAGAAAACGGAGTCCTCGGAAGACGATCTGCACCCTGCCTTGGCGAACGTAGCGGCGGATGAGAACCGGCAGCGTCTTGCGTTCCCACTGCGCGCAGTAGGGGCATTGCAGGTCGGCGAACTCGACGAGCGTCACCGGCGCGTTCGGTGAGCCGAGCCGCTCCCCCGATTGCGGCACGCCGTCGAGGAGCGACGCAACCGCTTTCGGAGATCGCACCTTCGTTCGCTTCGGCGAGTCCTTGACGACGTTGACGAGGACGATCGCCGCCGCGAGCGCGAGCGCCGGAAGAACGAGCATCAGCCTTCGCTCGCGTCGTCGCACGGCGACATGGTGCCTGCTTCGCGCGCGGCGGCGTACGCTGTCCAGGTGGCGCAGACGGAAAATCGAACGCGGGCGTTGGTCGAGGCGGGAATCGCGCTCACGTCCGAGCTCACGCTCGACGGTGTGTTGCAGCGCGTCACGAACGCGGCGGCAGAGCTGGCCGGCGCGAAGTATGCCGCGCTCGGTGTGATCGATTCGTCGGGCCGCTCGCTCGAGCGGTTCATCACGTACGGGATCGAGGACGACGTCCGCCGCGAGATCGGAGACCCGCCGCACGGCCGCGGGATCCTCGGCGTCTTGATCAGCGACGCGCAGCCGTTGCGGCTCCACAGCCTCTCTGACGATCCGCGGTCGGTCGGCTTTCCGCCGGGACATCCACCGATGGGCACGTTCGTCGGCGTGCCGATCATCTTGCGCGGCGTTTCCTACGGCAACCTCTACCTCACCGAGAAAGACGGGGGGGTGGACTTCACCGCCGAGGACGAAGAGCTCCTTCAGCTCTTGGCCGCGCAGGCGGCTGTCGCGATCGAGAACGCGCGGCTGTACGAAGCCGCAACGAAGTGGTCGGCGCAGCTCGAGTCGCTGCACGAGGTGATGAACCCGCTCGTCTCGGAGTTCGAGCTGTCGGCGCTGCTCGAGACCGTGTGCTCGCGAGTGCGCGAGCTGATCGACGCACGGCTCGTCGCGATTGCGCTTCCGCACGGAGAGCGGGCGCTTCGCGTCGAAGCGGCAGCCGGCGAAGGCGCGGCCGACTTCGAGGGAATGTTGCTCGGCGAGCGATCGAAGACGATGCGGATCCTCGAGCGGCGGCAGTCCGAGCGAATCGACTCGGTGCTCGACGACCCCGAGGTCGACCAGGACGTCGGCCGGAAGTTCCAGGTGCGAACGGCGTTGTACGTTCCGCTCTTGCTTCGCGACTCCGCGATCGGCGTCGTCGTCGCGCACGACAAGCTCGGCGGCGACGGGAGATTCACCGACGAGGACCGCCGCGTCGCCGAGATCTTCGCCGCGCGCGCGGCCGTTGCGGTCGACCTCTCCCAACGCGTTGCGCGCGACGCGCTGCAGCGTGTCGTCACTGCGCAGGAGCTCGAGCGCAGGCGGCTCGCACGCGAGCTGCACGACGAGACCGGTCAGGCGCTGACGTCGATCCTGCTGGGCTTGCGGGCGGTCGAGGAAGCATCGACGGCCGACGAGGCCAAGAGCGCGGCTGCGTCGCTGCGCGAGCTCGTGCTCGCGACGTTGCAAGACGTGCGGCGGCTCGCGGTCGAGTTGCGGCCGAAGGCGCTCGACGACTTCGGCCTCGTGCCCGCGCTCGAGCGACTGACGTCGACGTTCGCCGAGCAGACCGGCATCGACGTCGATTTCCAAGCGTTGCTCCCGAGCGCACGTCTTCCGGCCGAGGTCGAGACGACGCTGTACCGGATCGTGCAAGAGGCACTGACGAACGTGGTCAAGCACGCACGCGCGAACCGGGTCAGCGTCCTCGTGACCCGCAAAGATGCGAGCGTGACGGTGGTGATCGAGGACGACGGCAACGGCTTCGACCCCGCGAGCACACGTGACGGCGGTCTCGGCCTGCTGGGGATGCGCGAGCGCGTCGCTCTCGTCGGCGGCCGGATCGAGATCGAGTCGAGCGTCGAATCCGGCACTGCGCTCGTCGCCGAGGTGCCGGTCTGATGGCGGATGCGACGAACGCGATCCGCGTGTTGATCGTCGACGACCACGCAATCGTGCGCTCGGGCTTGCGCAAGCTGCTCGAAGCGGAAGACGGGTTTGACGTGGTCGAAGAAGCCGGCAGCGCGGACGAGGCGATCCGCAAAGCGCGGCTCGAGAAGCCGGACGTCGTGCTGCTCGACGTGACGATGCCGGGCCGAAGCGGGCTCGAAGCGACGCCCGAGGTGCTCGAGGCGGCGCCCGACGCCAAGATCCTCGTCCTCTCGATGCAGGACGACCCGAGCTACGTGCGTGAGGCGTTCGCCGTCGGGGCGCGCGGCTACCTGCTGAAGGAGGCCGCGGACGCGGACCTCGTGCAGGCGATCCACGAGGTCGCCGCGGGCCGCCACTACGTGCATCCGGTGCTCGGCGCGCGCCTCGCGGCGGCAGAGGCGGAGGCAGATGCGAAGGCAGCCGCCGATCCGCTCTCGGACCGCGAGCGCGAGGTGCTGCGCCTGCTCGCGCTCGGCCACACGAATCAAGAGATCGCGAAGATGCTCTACATCTCCGTGCGAACGGCCGAGACGCACCGTGCGCACATTATGCAAAAGCTTCGCCTCTCGACCCGCGCCGAGCTCGTTCGCTACGCGCTCGCGCACGGCCTGCTCGAAGCCGACGAAGCAGAGTCTTAAGACGAGACGCGAACGGGCGGCCGGAGCCGCCCGCTCGTCGTTTCCGGTTGTGGCGCCGGATCTCTAGTGCGTCATCGTGTGCTCGACCTCGCCGACGTTCAGCACGCCGACCTGGCCGAGATCGACGCTCGAGAACGCATGACTGACGAAGGGATACGAGCCGGGCTCGTTGATCTTCACGTCGAAGACGCCGCCGCCCCCCGCGGGCACGGTGACCGTCTGGACGTTGCGAAGAGGCTCGTTCTCGAGGCCTGACGCGACCCACGCGCGACTGAGGATGGTGCCGACCACGTGGAAGTCTGCGTCGATGCTCGGGCCTGCGTCGACGACCCAGAAGCGAACGGTCTCGCCGGGGTTCGCCGTCAACGGATGCTTCGCGTACTGGCCCGCGTAGCCGTTGAAGGTCATCCAGTCGGGCACGCGCGCGTGTGCCTTCTCCATGTCGAACTGGGCGGGCTTGGAGAGGCCGTCGCTATCCAAGTACCACTCGCTTGCGACGAGCACGTAGTTGCGGTCGGCGTGCGGCAGCGGCTTCGTCGGCTCGACGACGATCGCGCCGTACATGCCGTTCGCGATGTGCATCAACACGGGCTTCGTGCCGCAGTGGTACATGTAGACGCCCGGATCGTTCGCCTTGAACTCGAACGTGAACGACTTGCCGGGGTCGACGTCACGGAATGCGACGTTCGGTGCGATCCGCGCCGCGTGGAAGTCGATTGAGTGCGCGATCGCGCCTTCGTTCGTCAGCGTCATGCGCACGGTCTGACCTTCCTTGACGTGCACGACGGGACCGGGCGCGCCGCCGGCCCATGCCCAGGCCGCGTACTTCACGCCGGGAGCGATGTCGATCGTCACGTCCTTCAGCGTCAGGTGGACGGGAACGACGTTGCCTGCGTGGAGCGGCGGCATCGCCGCCGGGTACGGCTTGTGCTTCGCTGCCAGCTCGTCGGCGTTCTCAGGGAGCGTTCCGGCGAAGCTGTGCAGCGACGAATCGGTCATCGAGGAGCCGGTCGCCGGGGTCGCAGTGGTCGAGGACGAGGAGCCGCTGTCGCGCAGGTTGTGGTCGATCACGACGATGCTCGCGGCGAAGACTGCGATCACAGCCGCTGCGATGGCGACAGGGACGAAATGGGTGTTCACGGGAAAACTCCTTGGGGTCGCGCAACGAACTTGCCGTTCGAACGCTAGGAACCGCGAGAACACCGGCCATCCGGCTTCCATGCGGGTTTGCGTTGCGGCTTTTCCGCAGAGCTCGGCCGGCCAGAGCTAGCGAGCGAGGCGGAGCGGCAGCTCGACCTCGTGGATGCGCTTGCCGGTGGCCGCGCTGTCTTCGTAGACGACGAGCCGGATCGGGCCCGGCGCGGCGTCCGCGCTCACCTGCGCGCGGAAGGTTCCGCGCTGTCCGCTCCCGCTCGTCGCGGTCACGAAGCGCTTCCCGACGACCTTGCCGGACTCGTCGAGCACCTCGACCTGGAACGTGGCCTCGAACGTGTTCGCCGTGCCGGAGATCGCGAACGGAGTCGTGACGGTCTCGTTCGGAAGCGGTGACTCGACGAGGATCGCCGGTGTCAACGTCTCGTACTCGGTACGGCCCGGCGCGTGGTCGAGAAGCGTGCCCTCGCCGTCGGTGACCGTCGTCATCGGCTCGCCTTCGATCTCGAAGAGCACGGTCTGCACGGTCGCGAACTGCGTCAGCGTGTAGACGACTTGTGCAAAGCGCGAGGACAGCGACGCTTCGGCGCCTTCCGCGAACGGCTGCGAAAGGTCGACGGTTGCCTGGCCTCCGGCGATCGTCAGGCCGCGGAGCTCGGTGTCGTGCGGAACGTCGCTTCGGAGGCCCATCGCGCGCTCCTCGACCGTCGGCCCGGCGATCAGCTGCGCGACCGCAGCCCGCGCAACGGCTTGCGTCTCGGGAACCTCGCGCCCAACCGGTGCGACGACCCCGTCCCGCAGGAAGTACACGCGCAGCGAGGTGCGCCTCACCGGAGTCCCGGTGGACGTCGTTGCGGTGACGGCCGTTTCGGTGGAGGCGGTGGACACGGCGCTGGAGGTCGAGCCCGAGTCCGAGGTCGAGCTGCAGCCGGCGGCAACCAGCGCGGCGAAGGCAATGGGAAAGATCCACCTCATCGCTCGGCGGCAGACGGTATCGGGCGCACCGGTCCCGCCGTGTGGGTTTCCCGCACCGGGCATGTGAAGAGGCCCTGATGCTCGTCGGCCGGTTCCCGGCGAGCATGCGCGGCATGGGAAGCTACGCAGTCGTCTGGAGCGAAGCCCGCGGCCCCCTCCGCTCGGGGAAGCTCGAGCTCGGCCAAGAGCGCTTGGAGCTCGAAGGCGAGAACAGCCGGAGCGTCCCGTACTCGGACATCGAGGCACTGCACGTCGGGCGCCTCGTGCCGGAGCGGATCGGCGGCCGGCCCTCGATCGTGCTCGAGCTCGTCACCGGCGAAGCGCTTCGGATCGGCAGCATCGGCGGCCTCGGCACGCTGCACGAGCTCGCCGAGCGACTCGCCGGCCTCGCCGCCTGACGTTCTAGCGTCGCCGCTCGAAGATGACGAGCACGGCGAGCTGCTCGTAGCCGACGAAGCGGTGGTCTGCGCCCGCCTCGACGAAGATCGCGTCGCCGACGCCGATCGCGACCTGGGTGCGCGCGCCGTCGGCCCCCACGACCTCCAGCGATCCCGAGCCGTCGAGCCCGACGTAGACCTCGTCGTCTTCGTGCGGTTGCTGCCGGTCGGCCTCGGGCGCGACGAGGACGTAGACGCCGAGCTCGAGGCCGGGAGACTCGTGGACGATCTCGTAGCCGCCGCCAGCCTCGCGGAGGCGCTCGACGGCGCTCGCAACCCCGAACTCGTGCACGACCGACAGCCTAAGAGGCGACGGCGAGCCGCGCGTCCACACAGACGACACCAGGCACGAGCGACACGGCGCGCCGCAACGCATCGGCATCTATTTCGGTCGCGACCTCTCCGACGATCCGCACCTCGCCATGGTCGACCTCGATCTCGAACTCCGCCGCGTCGAGCCAGAAGTCGCCGACGAGAACTTCTTCGCGCAGCTCGCGCTCGATCTCGGCATCGTTCCGCGCAAAGACGCGCACGATGTCGGACCGCGTGACGAGGCCGACGAGCCGGCCTTCCACGTCCACGACGGGCAGACGGTTGACGCCGCGCTCGAGCATGATCGTCGCGGCTTCGGCGACTGTGCGATCCGCTCCGATCGTGAGGGCGGGCATCGTCATCGCCGCGCCGACGGTGCGGGCCGAGAGCTTGATCACGTCGTCGTCGCTCGTCGTCGGCCGTCGACGCAGGAGGCCCGGTCTTCGCGTGTCCTGCACGCGCTCCTTGAAGAGGATGTCCGTCTCGCTCAGAACGCCGAGGACATCGCCGTTCGACGTGACGACGGGCATGCCGGAGATGCGGTGCTCGAGCAGCAGCTCGGCTGCGTCCTTGAGCGATTTCGAAGGTGGAACGGTGACGACATCCGTGGTCATGATCTGTGCGATCTTCATCCTCGGCTCCTTGGGTGGCTGACCCAAGCGTCGTCGGCACCGGTCCGAGCGCCATCGGCAAAAAGCCGTAGGGACGCTGCGGCTCAGCCGACGTTTGCGAGCAACGCGCACGCGGCGACCGCCGCTCGGCTCACCACGTCTTCGGTACTTGCCGCTGCGGCGCCGGGGCGACCCGCACCCGCGCGTCGACTGCGACACAGCCCGTCGGCAGCGCGAGCACCGGGTTTAGGTCGAGCTCCGCGACCTCCGGAAAGTCGGCCGCGAGCCGCGAAAGACGGAGCAGCAGATCCGTCAGCGCCTCGGCGTCCGCCGGCGGGCGGCCGCGGAAGCCGGCGACGAGGCGGCCTGCTTTGCCGCTCGTGACGAGCTCGCGTGCATCCACGTCCGTCAGCGGCGCGAGCCGGAAGGCCGCGTCGTCGATCAGCTCGGCGAGGATCCCGCCCGGCCCGAAGCCGATGAGCGGCCCGAACATCGGGTCCTGCACGACGCCGGCGAAGAGCTCGGCGCCGCCGCGAATCTGCTTCTGGACGAGCACCGGACCGCCGAGCCGCGAGGCGGCTTCCCACACCGCGACCTCCTCCTCGAGGTCGAGGATGACGCCGCCCGTCTCCGTCTTGTGCGCGCCGGCGACGGCGGTCTTGACGACTACCGGATAGCCGAAGGCCTCGGCGGCTTCTGCAGCCTCTTGCGGGCTCGCGGCCACGCGCTCCTCGACGAGCGGTACCCCGTAGGCCTGGAGGAGCGCCCGCGCCTCGGCGGCCTCGAGCCAGCCGTCGTGACGCTTCTCGACGACTGCGGCCGCGCCCGCGCGGTCGACCTCGAGCTCGGGTACCGAGCCGGCGGGCCGGCGGAGCCAGGCGGCGCGCTCGGCTGCGCGGCCCAGAGCGCGGGCCGCTGCCTCCGGGTAGGAGAACGACGGCACTCGTAGCGTGCTCGGCGCTCCGCGCTGACTCAGGAACGAGCAGAGCACAGGCTTTCCGTTCGCGGTTTCGGCGCCTCGTGTGATCGCCGCTCCGACCGCGTTCTCGTCGACCGCGACCGGTGGAACGAACAACGCGATCAGCGCGTCGATCCCCGGGTCGGCGAGCATGATCGGTAGCGCGGCTCCGTAGCTCTCTGCTGTCGCGGAGCCGAGCAGGTCGACGGGGTTGCCGACGCTCGCCTCGGCCGGAAGCACGTCGCGGAGCTCCGCCTGTGTCTCTTCGGCCAGCTCCGGTAGTACGAGCCCGGCGGTCTCGCACGCGTCGGCGCAAAGGATTCCGAGACCGCCCGCGTTCGTCACGACCGCAACGCGACTGCCCTGCGGAAGCGGTTGCGTCGAAAGGAGCGCGGCGACGTCGACGAGCTCGACGAGCGTCTGCGCGCGA
>JBKPRX010000117.1:0-4688 GCA_046734795.1 Actinomycetota bacterium | reverse complement strand
GCGCCGAGGACCGGCCGCCGCCGCGCTCGGCGTGCTGTGCGCCGGGCTCGCCGCCGCCGTCTTCCAGTCCTACGTCTACTCCGCAGGCTCGATCGCGACGGCCGCTTTTTGGATCGCGGCGTTCCTGCTTCCGGCCGCCGCGGCGACGGCAGCCGACTGAGCGCGATGGAACGACGCCGACCACGCCTCCTGGTGTTCAACCAGTACTACTGGCCCGGCTTCGAGGCGACGGCGCACCTGCTCTCCGAACTTTGTGCGTCGCTTGCGGACGAGTTCGAAATCACGGTCGTGACCGGCCGGCTCGCGTATCCGCCGGCGGAGCCTGGGCATTTCATGCACGACGGCGTCGAGATCGTTCGCGTCTCCTCGTCCGCGTTCGATCGCAGCCGCCTCTTCTTGCGCGGTATCAACTACGCGACCTATCTCTTGTCGTCGCTGCGCACGGGGCTTGCTGCGGAGCGGCCGGACATCGTGCTTGCCATGACCGATCCGCCGGTGATCGCCGACATCGCGCTCGTCATCGCGCGCCGCTTCCGCGTGCCGCTCGTCGCGGTAAGCCAGGACGTCTTCCCCGAGATCGCAGTCGAGCTGAAGCGCCTGGAGAATCCGGTCGTCGTCGGGATCCTGCGCCGACTGATCAGCATCTACCTCCGACGCGCCGACCGCGTCGTCGCGATCGGCGAGGCGATGCGCCCTCGGCTCGTCAAGAAGGGCGCGCGGCCGGACGTCATCCGCGTGATCCCGAACTGGACCGACACAACGGCGATCGCCCCCGCGCCGAAAGACAACGAGTGGGCGCGGTCGGTCGGGCTCGACGGCCGCTTTGTCGTTATGCACTCCGGGAACATCGGCCACGCGCAGAACCTCGACGCGCTCGTCCGCGCGACGACGTTCCTGCGCGACCTCGACGACCTGAGAGTCGCGATCATCGGCGGCGGCGCACGTCATGCGGCGCTGGCGGAGCTCGTCGAGCGGCTGGGAGCGGACGCAGTGCAGTTCTTCGGCTTCCAGCCGCGCGAAAGCCTCTCCTCCTCCCTTTCCGCTGCGGACGTACACGTGGTCGGCCTGGCTCGGGGGCTCGCGGGGTACGTGGTGCCGAGCCGGCTGTACGGGATCCTCGCCGCCGGGCGTCCGGTGATCGCCGCGGCCGACACCGAGAGCGACACGGCCCGTCTCGTCGAGGCGGTCGGCTGCGGGATCGTAGTGCCGCCGGGACGGCCCGAGCTGCTCGCGGAGGCCATTCGGTCTGCGTACGAGGGCGCGTGGGACCTCGACGCGATGGGCCGCCGCGGTCGCGAGTTCGCCGAGCAGGAGGCCGACCGGACGATTGCGATCGAGCGGTATCGAAAGGTGCTCCATGAGCTCCTCGGTGCCTAGGCCTTCGGTGGCGACACGTGGTCCTCGGACGATCGCTCTGATCATTCTCGGCGTGGTCGCAGTTGCGGTCGGTCTCGTTGTGCTCGGCCGGTGGGAGCGTTCCAATTGGGTCGACGAGCAGCTGCGTGGGATGCAACGGACGCGCGCACTCGTCGGCCCGCTCGACCAATCAGAACTGAGCGGGTACCGTGTCGAGCCGGGCTTCCAATGCCTCGTCTATCGGCGCGGCTTCAACCCGTACGCGCTCGAGTTGTGCGTCGAACCGACGGGCCGACTCGTCGAGACCATCGATCGCCGCACGTCGACGCGAGACATCGCCTCGCTTCGCGCCGATCCGGAAGCTGCGACGATCCAGCTTCCGCGCGCGGAGGTCGATCGGCTCCTGCGTCGCATGCACGCGCACGCGGCACTCGAGTAGCCTCCTAGCCCGTGCTTGCGGCGAAGATCGTTTTCTGGGTGGCGCTCGGGGCGCTCGTGTGGACGCATGCGCTCTACCCGCTCGCGGCCGCCGCGCTCGCGCGCCTGCGGCCGCGGCGCGTGCGCAAGCGCGACGAGGTGCCGCGCGTCGCCGTCATCGTCGCCGCGTACAACGAGGAGGCGGTGATCGAGCGCCGGCTCGACAACTTGCGTGCGCTCGACTACCCGACCAACCGGCTCGAGATCGTCGTCACCTCCGACGCCTCTACCGACCGCACCGAGGAGCTCGCCGCGGTCGCGGGCGCCCGAGTGATCCGGAACCCGCGCGGGGGCAAGGTCGCCGCGCAGAACAACGCCGTCGCGGAGGTCGACGCGGAGATCGTCGCGTTCTCCGACGCGAACGCGACGTGGGCAACGGACGCTCTACGGAAGCTCGTCCGCAACTTTGCGGATCCGGATGTCGCATACGCCTGCGGGCGACTGCAGCTCGAGGCGGCGGACGGCACGAACAAGGAAGGCGCGTACTGGCGTTACGAGCTGACGCTCCGCGACGCCGAGTCGCGCCTGCATTCGGTCACCGGCGGCAACGGCTCGATCTACGCGCTGCGCCGCTCCGACTATGTCGACGTCGACCCGCGCTTCGGGCACGACCTCGCGTTTCCATATCTGATGGTGCAGCGCGGGCGGCGCGCGGTGTACGAGCCCGAAGCAGTTGCGTTCGAGAAACCCACGCCGACGAACGAGACGGAGTTCCGGCGCAAGGTGCGGATGTTCGAGCACTGCTGGCTGATTACGGTTCGCGGCCGGATGCTGCGACGTCTCGGCCCCATCTACACGGTCGAGATCCTCTCGCACCGTCACCTTCGCTACGCGAGCGGCCTCCTGCACCTCGTCGTGTTCGCGACCAACGTCGCGCTCGTCGGCCAAGGGCTCGTCTACCAGGTGCTGCTCGGCTGCCAGCTCGGCCTGCTCGCCGCGGCAGCGGTCGGCGTCGGCCTCGCTCGCTACTACGTGCTCGTCACGTGGGCGACGGTCGTCGCGCTCGTCAACTACCTGCGTCGCGGTGTTCCCGCGACTTGGGAGGCCGCGGAAGGCACCCGGTGAATCGCATGCGCGTGGGGACTTGCAACCGACCGCGATACGACGATGATGACGCTCGCACGGAGCAAGTCGTTCGCCCAGGTGATGCAACTCGATGCGGCGGTCGCGGCGGAGCTGCCGCGCGGGGATTCGTAAACGCGCGGCGTGATCGTGCATTCGGTGCTCGCCGGCCGTCCGGGCGACGATCGGGGATCCGTCGCGTGGCGCTCGACGCCAACCCCGACGCACTCGTCTTGTTCTCGTCGCGGCACGGTCACCACGTACGCGAGTGCGCCTCGGCGTGCTACTAGGCTCCGAGGCGTGAACCGGGCCGCAGACGTCGCAATCGCGGCCGCCACGCTCGCGGTGACGAGTCCGGTGCTCGCCGTTGCCGCGATGGCGATCAAACTCGAGGACGGCGGCCCTGTGCTCTTCCGGCAGACGCGTGTCGGTAAGGACGGCGTCGACTTCGAGCTCTTGAAGCTGCGGACGATGGTCCTCGGCGCAGAACTGCGCGGCGCCGGCTTCGCCGTCAACGAGGGCGATCCGCGCATCACCCGCGTTGGTCGCGTGCTGCGGCGGCTGTCGTTCGACGAGCTGCCGCAGCTCTGGAACGTCGTGCGCGGCGAGATGAGCATGATCGGCCCGCGACCGACCTTGCGATATCAGGTCGAGCGCTACGACGAGCGACAGCGGCACCGCCTCGACGTGAAGCCCGGGATCACCGGTTGGGCGCAGATCCACGGCCGTGCGTCGCTGCCGTGGGCCGAGCGGATCGAGCTCGACGTCTGGTACGTCGAGCACCGTTCGCCGCGGCTCGACCTGAAGATCCTGCTTCGCACGCCGCTCGCGCTCTTCAGCGGCACGTACAAGGGCCAGACCGGCGGTTGGCGCGACGCCTAGCTAGCAGTTCCGTTCCACCGTGGTCTGCACGGTCAGCTTGCCCCACTCCGAGAGCCAGTCGAAGACCGCGAGCTGCCACGGGTACGACGCGCCGACGAGCGCCACCTTCCCGTGGTAGCAGCGCTTCACGAGCATCCGCGCGCGGAAGACGTGGTAGCGCGACGTGACGACGTCGACCTTGGCCCAGCCGTGCTCGCGCGCGAGCTTTGCGATCTGCCGCGCCTCGCCGCGCGTGCTGTACGGCTTTGGGTCGAAGCAGAGGACGCGGAAGCCCCGAGCTCCGTCGGCGCAGAGCCGGTGCGCTTTGTGCCAATCCGGGTCGAAGCCGACGCCTGAGATGACGAGCACCGGCGCCACGCCTTTCCGCATCAGCTCGAGCGCGGGATCGAGCCGTGCGTTGCGCCCGCCGGAGAGGACGACGACGGCATCTGCCGCAGCCGGTGAATCCGTCGAGGGCCAGATGAACAAGACAGCCGTCGCGACGAGCCACGCCGCGACGAGCAGTCCGAGCACGAGGAGGAGCGGGCGCCGTCTGCGCAGGACCGAGACGGTACCCTCCCGCCCGTGACGGCTGTCCTCTTCACCTGCGCAGGTCAGCGTGTCGACATCGTGTCCGAGTTCGGACGCGCAGGCGCGCGCACGATCGCCGTCGACACGAATGCGCTTGCGCCCGCGCTCTACCACGCCGACGAGCGCGAGCTCGTGCCGCGCATCGACGACCCGGCCTACGTGCCGACGCTGATCGAGCTCGTGCGAGCGTACGACGTTGCGCTCGTCGTTCCGCTGACGGATCTCGACCAGGTCATGCTCGCTCGTGCGCGCGACGAGGTCGCTCCGGCCGTCGTCCTGCTGCCCGACGCGGGTGTCTGCGAAGCGCTCGGCGACAAATGGCTCGCGCACTTGCTCTTCGA
>JBKPRX010000116.1:0-4004 GCA_046734795.1 Actinomycetota bacterium | reverse complement strand
CGCGCTCTTCGTGCACGTGCTCGGCGCCATGTTGCTCGTCGGCTCGCTGCTCACGGTCGCGACCGCGGTGTTCATGGGTTGGCGACGCGAAGGCGAAGGTGTCGGTCTGATGCGCTTCGCGCTCCGTGCCGTGCTGATCGGGGTCCTGCCGGCCTACGTGATCATGCGCGTCGGCGCGCAGTGGACGGAATCGCGCGAGAAGCTCGGCGACGCGGACTTCACGTGGCTCGACATTGGCTATATCACCGCCGACATGGGGGCCGTCTTCATCCTCGTCGCGGTTGTGCTCGCAATCATCGGCTTGCGCAAGCTACGAACCGGTAGGGGCTACCCACTCGGCCGCGCCGCCGGCGTGCTGAGCGTCATCCTCCTCGCCGCGTACGTCGTCGCGGTGTGGGCGATGTCCGCAAAGCCCGACTAGCGAGCTTCGTTCAGCAGCGCGTGCCGAACGACGGCCGCCCGAGCCGCTCGGGCAGGAGCCGGTACGCGTCGTGCACCCAGTCGCAGAGCAGACGGCGCGTGTCGCGCGGGTCGATGATCTCCTCGATCCCGAACCGTTCTGCGGTCCGGAACGGCGAGCGGATTCCTTCGAGGGCGTCGTGGATCTCTGCGCGTAGCGCGTCAGGGTCTTCGGCTGCTTCGAGCTGCGCGCGGTAGGCGGCCTCGATTCCGCCCTCGACGGGCAGCGAGCCCCAATCGCCCGAGGGCCACGCCCAGCGCGCGGCATACACATGTTTGTTCGTCATCGCCGCGCCGCCGACTCCGAACGCGCGGCGCACGATCACTTCGGCCGCGGGCACGCTCGCCTGGTACACGGCCGCGGTTGCCCGGGTCGCAGCGCGAATCGTTCCGGCCTTCTCGGCTTCCAGTCCGATTGCGATTCCGGGTTGGTCCGTGAGGACGACGAGTGGCAGGTGGAAGGTCGAGCACAGGTCGACGAGGCGGATGAGCGCGTCCGAGCCGAGCGCCGTCAAGCCGCCGCCGCCGACGCGCGGATCGCCCGCGACGACGCCGACGGGATGCCCGTCGAGCGTCGCGAGCGCGGTCACCGTCGCGCCGCCGTAGCGGCAATGCTCGAAGACCGAGTCGCGGTCGAAGATCGCCTCGAGAACTGCGCGCACGTCATAGGGTCGACGCCGGTCGCGCGGGATCGCCTCGAGCAGCCAGTCGTCGCGCCGGTCGACCGGGTCGGCGCACGCGTACACCGGCGGCAGGTCGAACGCGCTCGAAGGCAAGTACGCAAGGAAGCGCCGAATCGCCTCGAGTGCTTCCTCTTCCGTGTCCGTCCACAGGTCGACGCCGCCGCTCCACTCGTGCACCGCGAAGCCGCCGAGCTCTTCCTTCGTCAAGTCTTCGTGCATGCCGTAGCGCACAACCGGCGGGCCTGCGACGAAGAGCTGCGCGAGCTCGCGCACCATCACGGAGAAATGACTCGCCGCGAGGCGCGCAGCTCCGAGACCCGCGACGGGTCCGAGTCCCGCAGCGGCGACGGGCACGACGGAGAGGTTGTCGATCACGACGTCCCAGCCGGGATTCACGGGTACGTATGTGGCGCCGATCTCGTCGAGCGCCTTGACGCTGCCTCCGCCGCCGGTGCCTTCGATCAAGCGCACGATCGGCAGACGAAGTCCGTTCGCCATCCGCTCGAAGTACGCCTGCTTGCCGCCGATCGAGGCGTCGCTCGCCCCGCCACGCACGGTGAAGTCGTCGCCGCCGACGATCACCTTTCGTCCGTCGACGAGGCCGGTGCCGCCGACGAAGTTCGAAGCCGCGAGGTCGAGGAGCTCGCCGTCTGCGTCGTACGTCGCCACACCCGCAAGCGCACCGACCTCGTGGAACGAGTTCGGGTCGAGAAGCAGCTCGATGCGCTCGCGGACGGTCAGGCGACCCGCGTCGTGCTGGCGACGGACCTTCGCTCCGCCGCCCATCCGGCGGGCTAGCTCTTCTCGGCGGCGGAGCTCCTCGAGCTCCGGCTGCCAGCCGCGCGCCTCGTCCTCGTCGGGCGGCCCGACGTCTCGCGTGTCACGCGTGCTCGCCAAGACCCAAACTCTAGGCGGTAGGTTCTCCACAGTGGAGCCGCTCGCGCGTGAGCTTTTGGATGCCTCGCTCGAGGAGCTCGCTTTCGAGGCGCGGCGGCTTCGCGGTGAGCGGCTGATCTCGTACTCGCCGAAGGTCTTCATCCCGCTGACGAAGCTCTGCCGCGACGTCTGCCACTACTGCACGTTCGCGCGGCCGCCGCGGCGCGGCGAGCGCGCGTATCTCACGCTCGACGAGGTGCTGGAGATCGCACGAGCCGGCGCCGCCGCGGGTTGCCGCGAGGCGCTCTTCACGCTCGGCGACAAGCCGGAGTTGCGCTACAAGGCCGCGCGCGAAGAGCTTGCAGCGCTCGGTGCGGAGACGACGCTCGAATACCTCGCACGCGCAGCCGCGGCGGTGCTCGAGGAGACGGGCTTGCTGCCGCATCTGAACCCGGGCGTGCTCACGGCTGAGGACTTCGCCCAGCTTCGACCGGTGTCCGCGTCGATGGGGCTGATGCTCGAGACGACGGCCGACCGGCTCTCGCAGCGCGGCGGCCCGCATTTCGGCTCGCCGGACAAGCTGCCGGCTGCGCGCATCGAGACGCTCCGGTTGGCCGGGGAGGCGCACGTACCGTTCACCACTGGGATCCTCATCGGGATCGGCGAGACGCGGGTCGAGCGGCTCGAGGCATTGCTCGCGATTCGCGATCTTGACGCTCGCTACGGCCACGTGCAGGAAGTGATCGTCCAGAACTTCCGCGCGAAGTCGGGGACCCGCATGGTCGACGCGCCGGAGCCTTCCCTCGAGGAGCACCTCTGGACGATCGCCGCGGCGCGCACGCTGCTGCCGCCGCGCATCCATCTCCAGGCGCCGCCGAACCTGACGGAAGACTTCGCGCGCCTGCTCGACGCGGGCATCGACGACTGGGGCGGCGTTTCGCCGGTGACGATCGACCACGTGAATCCGGAGGCACCGTGGCCGGAGCTCGTCGCGCTCGCCGATGCGACGCGGTCGCGCGGCTTCGAGCTCGCGGCCCGCCTGCCTGTCTACCCGGAGTGGATCGACGGCGACTGGATCGACTCGACGGTCATGCCCGCGGTGCTGCGCGCATCCGACTCGCTCGGCCTCGCGCGCGAGCACGAATGGGCACCCGGCGAATCGGTCCGCGTGCCGTTCGCCGTCGCGCGCGACGCGCTACCGCTCGACACGAGCGACGAGCTCGGCGAGGGCGAGCTCGTCCGGCTCTTCAGCGCGCGCGGGCACGAACGCGAGCGCATCTTCGCAGCCGCCGATCGTCTGCGGCGCGACGTCTGCGGCGACGACGTCAGCTACGTCGTCACGCGGAACATCCAGTACACGAACGTTTGCTATTTCCGCTGCGGTTTCTGCGCGTTCTCGAAGGGCAAGCTCGCGGCGAACTTGCGGGGCGCGCCGTACCTCGTGCCGCACGACGAGATCGTCCGTCGCTCCGTCGAGGCCTGGGAGCGAGGGGCGAGCGAGGTCTGCCTGCAGGGCGGCATCCATCCGGCGTTCACCGGCGAGTACTACCGCTCCGTCGTCGCCGCCATCAAAGACGCCGTTCCAGAGCTGCACGTGCACGCGTTCTCGGCGCTCGAGGTGTGGCAGGGCGCGGCAACGCTCGGCCTCGAGCTCGACGAGTACCTCGCGCTCCTTGGCGACGAAGGGCTCGCGTCGTTGCCCGGAACAGCAGCGGAGATCCTCGACGACGAAGTGCGGCGCGTCATCTGCCCCGACAAGATCACGACTGCGCAATGGCTCGAGGTTCACGACACGGCGCACAGGGTCGGGTTGCGCTCGAACGTGACGATGATGTTCGGCCACGTCGAGGCGCCGCGGCACTGGGCGCGTCATCTCCTGCGCGCGCGCGAACAGCAGCGGCGAAGCGGCGGCTTCACCGAGTTCGTGCCGCTTCCGTTCGTGCACATGGAGGCGCCGATGGCGCTCCAAGGGCGCGCGCGGCGCGG
>JBKPRX010000115.1:0-29060 GCA_046734795.1 Actinomycetota bacterium | reverse complement strand
GATCGGCCCCGCGGCGGAGCCGGAGATCGGCTGGGTCGAGGTCGAGCTCACAGAAGACGGCGTGCAAGACCCGTTGCTCGGGCAGCTGCCGCGCCGGTTTCACGCGTTCGAGTGGCACCGCTACACGTTCGGCGTTCCCGCGGGCGCGGTCGAGCTCGCGCGGAGCGCGAGTTGCACGCAGGCGTTCCGGCTCGGGGAGCGCGTGTGGGGCGTCCAGTTTCATCCCGAGGTCACGCACGAGCAGGTCGAGCGCTGGATCGACGACAAAGACGACCCGGACGTCGACGGCGAAGCGCTGAAAGCGGAGACGCGTGTGCGCATGGACGAATGGAACGACCTCGGCCGCACGCTCTGCGAAGGCTTCTGCGACGTCGCGGCCCGCAGCCGCGCGACGATCTAGCCGCGGACGCGGACCGAGCGCCGCCCGCCACCGCCGCGTGACGGAGTATTCGCTCGAGCGGACGCAGGTCGTTCCCGTTCCGCCGGAGCAGGCGTTTGCATTCTTCGCCGACGCTCGCAACCTCGAGCGGATCACGCCGCCTTGGCTCCGCTTCCGGATCGTCGAGGCGCCTGGCGAACTCGCAGTCGGAGCTCGGCTTCGCTACCGCCTCAGCCTCTTCGGGATCCCGATTCGGTGGCGCACCGAAATCGTCGCCTGGAACCCCCCGCGCGGCTTCGTCGACGTGCAGCGTCGCGGCCCGTTTCTGCTCTGGGAGCACACGCACCGCCTGGCCCCGGTCGAGAGCGGCACCGAGATCTACGACCACGTGCGCTACCGGCTCTTCCTCGGTCCGATCGGGGCGCTCGTGCAGCGGCTGCTCGTGCGCGGGTGGCTCGACGGGATCTTCGATTACCGGGCCGAGACCGTGCCCGAGCTCCTCACGCGAGCGCGCGGCGCGCCGCCTCGTCGAACGGCGTGAGCTCGAGCGGCAGCAGCTTTCGGATCCGCTCCTCGCGCGCGATCGTCGGGTTACGCAGTCCTTCGACGAGCGGCCGCGCGACCGAGGCGCTCACCGGCGTGACGAGGTTGAGCCAGAGTGAGGAGAGGTAGGGCGTCAGGACCGGCACCTCGACGATCGTCGGCTTTCGACCGAGCAGGGCCGCAATGCGCTCGATCATTTGGCGGTAGGTCATCACCTCCGGCCCGCCGGCGTCGTAGGCCTCGCCGTAGGCGGCTTCGTTGCCGCAGACGCCGGCCAGGTAGCGGGCGACGTCGTCGAGCGCGATCGGCTGCGTCGGCGTCGAGACCCAGCTCGGCGTCACCATGACCGGCAGCCGCTTGACGAGGCCGAGGATCGTTTCGAACGCGGCGCTGCCTTTGCCGACGATCATGGCCGCGCGCAGCGTCGTCACGGGGACGCCTGCGGAGGCGAGCCGCTCTCCGGTCTCACGGCGGCTGCGTAGGTGCGGTGACGCGTCGGGGCCCTCGGCGCCGAGCCCGCCGAGATAGACGATCTGCCGCACGCCTGCGTTCGCCGCCTCGCGCGCGACTGTCTCCGCCGCCGCGCGATCCTGCTCTTCGAAGTCGCGCGCGCCGAGCGAGTGGACGAGGTAGTAGACGACGTCCGCCCCGTCCAGGGCCGTGGCGACGCCCTCGCCGCTCGCCGCGTCGGCGACGACATAGCGGACGCCGGGCTCGTCGCGCGCGGTTCGCGAGACCGCCGTCACTTCGTGCTCGGCGAGCAGCGGCACGAGCGCCCGGCCGACGACGCCGGTTGCGCCGAAGACGGTGACGTTCACGAGTATCGGCCCCGGAGCAGGAGCTCGAAGTAGCGGCGGCTGACCGCGGCATGGAAAGGGCTCTGCACTTTTGCGTAAAGCAGTCCCGTCCAAAGCGGCGCGCCTGTGCGCGCGGCGAGTCGCGGCAGATACCCCTCGACCGTGACGCTCAGCTCGTGCTGATCGCCCTCGGGTCGCTGCGCGAGCGTGACGGAGCCTCCGGCTCGAAGCGCGAGCATTCCACCCTCGATCGCGTGGCGGCAGCTGACGAGCCCGCCGTCGAATGAGAGCTCCGGCGGGCCGAAGGTGAGGAGCGTCGCACCGCCGAGGAGCTTCAATCTGCCGCCGTCGCCCGTCCAGCTCGCGCGGATGCCGCCGCGCGTATAGCGGTCGACCGCCTGCCAGTAGGTGACGCCGAGCGTGCGGGCGCCGGCCTCCGAGGCCTCGACGACGGCCTCCGCCACGAGCGCGCGCTGGCGCGATTCGAAGCCGCCCGACTCGAGCACGCGTTCCGATGTCTCCCACCCGGTCACGCCGCCACCGGCATTCACGGAGGAGCTCATCGTCGCGGCACCTAGCGCTCGATCGGCAACTCGTCGTGGCGCGACCACTCGTGCCACGAGCCGGTGTAGTTCCGCGCGTCGTAGCCCGCGGAGCGGAGCGCGAGCGTCGCGAGCGCCGAGCGCGAGCCGGAGTGACAGTACGCGACGATCTCGGCGCCTTCGTCGAGCCCGACGAGCTCGCGGATCCGCTCAGGCGACTCGGGCTCGCCGACCGCAACGTAGAGGTCGTCGACCTGTAGACGCCGCGCCCCCGGAATGTGGCCCTGTCGCGGATCGCACGGCGCGCCGCCTTTGCCGGAGTACTCCTCGGCCCTGCGCACGTCGAGGATCGTCAGGCCGTCGTCCGAGAGCCGCCGCGCGATCTCTTCGTAGGTCGGGATCGCAGCGAGGCGCGCCTCGAGCGTCGTCTCCCGCACGGGCTCCAGCTCGACTGCACCTTCTTCGACGTCGCCCGGCCAGGCTGCGAGGCCGCCGAGGAGGATCGCGACGCGCGTGTGACCCGCAAGCTCCGCGAGTTGCGCGGTAGGGAGCGCGCCGACGCCGTCGCCGCGGTCGTAGAGCACGAGCCGCTCTTCGCCGTTGATTCCGTGCCGGCGCAACCGCAGCTGGATCTCGCGTGCGAACTCCGCGAGCGCCGCCGGGTCCGTCGTCGGCATCGGCGAACCGAGGACGAGCGGCCGCGAGCCCGGAATGTGTCCGCGCATGTGTGCGTTCGGGCCGCGCACGTCGCCGACGACGAGATCCGGATCGCCGAGGTGCTGCTGCAGCCAGCTCGCGTCGACAATCGCAGGAAGCTCCGTCGAGACCACCTTGCGAGTTCTAGCGGAGTTGCCAGGTCCCGCCGCGGAGGAGCGGCACGGCCTCGCCGTTCTTCACGCCGTCGACCTCGACGTCATTGCCTCCGATCATCAGGTCTGTGTGGACGTTCGCGACGTTGATTCCGGCGGCGAGCTGTCCGTCGCGATCGAGCTCGGCTCCGCCTTCCACGACGAACGGATACGCGCCGCCGTAGGCGATGTGGCTCGCCGCGTTCTCGTCGTAGAGCGTGTCGAAGAACACGATGCCGCTCTGGCCCACACGCGATTCACCGTCCACGAGCGCGATCTCGCCGAGGTAGGGCGCCTGAGGCTCGCTCGCGAGCTGTGCGCGCACGACGTCGGCGCCCTCGGATGCGTTCACCTCGACGATCTTGCCGTTCTCGAAGCGAAGCTCGAGATCGCGCACGACGACGCCGAGCAGGGCGAGCGGCATCGTCGAACGCACGACGCCCTCGGTCCCGCGGAGGTCGGGTGTCGTGAACACCTCCTCGGTCGGCACATTCGGAAGGTGCGTTTGGCCCCACACGGTTTCCGCCTCGGCGCCCTCCCACGTCGAGCCCGGCAGAAGCTTCACGGTGAGATCGGTGCCGGGCCCGCGGAAATGGATCGCGTCGAACCGCCGCTCGGTCAACAGACGCCGTCGTTCGTTGAGCCTCGCCACGTGCTCGCGCCACGCGGCGACCGGATCGTCTTCGTCGAGCCGGACCGTTCGCGCGAGCTCGCGCCACAGGCGCTCCACGTCGGGCTCGCCGAAGATCTGCTGCGCCCAGCCTCGCGTCGCGCAACCTGCGACGCACCAAGCGAGCGTCCGCTCGTCGATGCCCCGGCGGCGCGCCTCACGGAGCGCGACCATTCGCGTCGCTCCGACACGAGTCGGGTCGAGGTCCGCGAAGACGTTGAGATCGGCGTCGCCGGTGAGCGACAGGATCGCCCCGCGCCCCTCGATCGTCTGCGTAGCGCGCTGAACGAGCCACGGAGGCGAGTAGGTCAGCGACTCGTCGGGCGCATGCTGGATGAACGAGCGCTTGACGCGCTGGTCGCTGTAGTTCGCGTCGACCCACGAAGCGCCGGCCTCGTACGCCGCCTTCGCGACTGCGGCCACGAACGGAGCGTGCTCGACGTCTGCGTCGACGAGCAGCAGCTGTCCCGGTTGCAGGTTGACGCCGACATCGACGACGAGGCGCGCGTACTCCTCGATCAGCGTGTCGAGATCGGTCATTTCGCAACCGCGACGGGACGGAGGTTCTCGAGGCGGTCGACCTGCGCGAGCTCGGGGAAGACGCGCGTCCAGGCCGCCGCGATCCCGATCGTGAAGACGCCACCGAGAACGACACCACGAACGAGTCCGAAGATCCGGGCGGCGACGCCGGACTCGAACGCGCCGAGCTCGTTCGACGCGCTGATGAACACCATCTCGACCGCGTTCACACGACCGCGGACCTCGTCGGGCGTGACGAGTGCGACCGTCGTCGAGCGGATGTTCATGCTCACCATGTCCGCGGCACCGCTGACTGCAAGGGCGAGCACCGACAGAGCAAACCACTTCGACAGCCCGAAGACCACGATGCTCGCGCCGAAGATTCCGACGCAGACGAGGAGCTTCGCGCCGGCGTTCGCACCGAGCGACCTGCGCGTAAGCAGGATCGCGCCGACCAGCGCGCCGACAGCCGTTGCCGCTCGCAGCACGCCGAGACCGGTCGGTCCGACGTGAAGGATGTCCTGCGCGTACGCCGGCAGGAGCGCGACCGCGCCGCCGAAGAGAACCGCGAAGAGATCGAGTGAGATCGCGCCGAAAAGAACCGGGGTCTGGCGGATGAAGCGAACGCCGGCGAGCAGGCTGCTGAGGCCGGGCGACTCAGGCTCACGCTCGACGGCGGGCTCGTGCACGCGCAGTGTCCAGCCGAGCGCGAGCAGCGTCGCCGCGCCGGCGACGACGTACGGCAGCTCGGGCCTGATCGCGAAGAGCAGACCGCCGATCGCCGGGCCGGCGATGAACCCCGCCTGCATGCCGGTCGAACGCAAGGCCATCGCGCTCGCCATCAACTCCGGTGGCACGAGGTTCGGGAAGAGCGCGCGCGCCGCGCCGGTCAGCGCAGCGACGACGCCGACGATCGACGCAAGCGCGAAGTACGGCCACGTTTGGGTCGTGCCGACGAAGCTCACAACGGTGAGTCCGATCAGCATCGCGACCTGCAGCAGCAGCGCGCACGCGTAGACGAGCTTGCGCGGAACGCGATCCGAGAGGTGACCGGCGGGCAGGGCGAGCAGGAGCAAAGGAATGAACTCGGCGAGGCCGATCAGACCGAGGTCGAGCGGATCCTTGCTGATCTCGTACACCTGCCAACCAATCGCGACAGCCGCCATCTGGTTCCCGAACTGCATCGCTGTGTTTGCGCCGGTGAGGAGGACGAAGTCGCGGTGCGAGAGCGCTGGCGGCAGCCGGTCGCGAACGCGGCGCGCGCTCAAAGCGCGGCCACGACGTCGACCTCGGCGGCGATCGCCGGGCGCTCGCGCAGCCGATCGAGCCACTCAGTGATCGCGGGCCAGCCGTCGACCTCGACGCCCACGATCTTCGGCAAGCGCAGCAGCCACGGCACGTACGCGATGTCGGCGAGTCCGTACTCGCGGCCCGTGAGAAACGGCTGCGCGGTCAGGAGCGCGTCGAGCTCACCGAGCGCGCGGTCGAGCCGCGGCCCCGCGTCCTCGTCGCCGCGGCGGACCGCGTAGTACGGACCGCTGAGCCGATCGAAGCGGAAGACGACGACACGCGCGAGCGAGCGCTCGGCTGCGTCGAGCGGCCAAAGCGGCGGCTCGGGATATCGCTCCTCGAGGTACTCCATGATCACCGCGGATTCCGGAAGGAGAAACGTGTCCTCCTCGAGGACGGGTACGCGGCCGAGTGGGTTCTTCTCGTAGATCCATGCCGGCCGATCGTTCAAGTCGACCGCGACCGGCTCGTACTCGATTCCTTTTTCGTCGCAGAGAATGCGAATGCGTGCGCAGTACGGGCAGCGGGCGGCGTCGTAGAGCGTCAGCACGTCAGGCCTGCCAGCCTCGGTCGGCGCCTTCGATACCCATCACGTCCGCGAGCTCGCGCAGCAGCTCGTCGGGCGGTGGCAACTCGCGTGGCGAGCCGACGGTTCCGAGCAGCTCGCGGATCCGCGCGGGATCTCCGCCGGTCAGCCGCGCCACGACCGTCGGATTCGCGCCGAGCGCGACCGCGTCCCCGGGCGGAAGCGGCCCGTAGTAGTCGGGGATCGAGAGGTACTCGTCGACCGAGCCGCCGCGATCGAAGAGCGTGTACCTGACGACGTCGCCGTTCTCGATTCCGATTGCGAGCGTCGGTCCGCCCGTCACGTACGAGAGCTCGCGCGCAAGCCGCTGCAACAGCTCCGGCTCGCGGTCGCAGAGCTCGTCGTAGACGGCGACCCAACCGTTCCGCGGCTCCGAGATCTCCGTCCCCTGCGAGTGTCCGAAGCGCGGCAGGTACTTCTCGACGGCGCGCTCGACGACGGCACGATCGTCGGTCTGTACGTGGACGGACCCGAAGGTGGCACCGCCCTCGCGCGTGAGCCGCTGCTCGAGCTCGGCGCTGTTCGTGACGAGCGTGAGCATGTACGACTGGAAGCCCCAGCGGTCGTAGATGGCGCGCGCGTCCGCATTGTCTGCGAGCACTTCGAGCTCGATCGCCTCGGCCCCGCGTTCGCGTGCGCGCGTCACGAACTCACGGACGAGCTCATGCGCGACGCCGCTTCGCCGCGAAGCCGGCACGACATAGAGGTTGCTGAGCACCGCATACCGTTCTGTCCGCGCATTGCCGCTTGCGAACCCGAGGACGTCGCCGTCGCGCTCGGCGATCAACGCAATCCCGTTCGCGACGTCTTCCTCGAGCTCGTCGAGGTCTTCCGTCGCGTCGTCGAGGTGCGGCGGCGCGGGAACCTCGCGGTCGAACTCGTGCCAGAGGTCGCGTAGCAGCGACAGATCGGCTTTCGTCGCCTCGCGGATCACAATACGCGCAGTCCCGTCAAGAGATAGTGGGCAGAGAGGTTCTGGAACGGATCGAGTCGCGCACCGACGGCGGCGACGTCCTCATCACCATAGAAGGCGGCGACGGCTTTGCGCAGCCCCAAGTCGCCGGCGGGCCACGCGCGAGGCCGACCGAGGTGGCGCGCGAGGAACCAGTCGGCGGTCCAGTCGCCGAGGCCGCGCTGCGAGACGAGCCGCCGCTTGACCTCGTCGTCGGGAAGCTCGGCAAGCGCGTCGAGATCGAGGTCGGAGCGCGCGAGCGAGACGACGTACTCGGCCTTGCGCGTCGAGAAGCCGAGCGCGAAGAGCTCCGGTGGCTCGGCGCCGGCAAGTCGCTCTCGTGTCGGGAATGCATATGCGTGTTCCGCGCGCTCGCCGAAGCGCTCGATCAGCCGATTGCGGATCGCGAACGCGGCGAAGAGCGAGACCTGCTGCGCCGTGATCGAGGTGACGAGCGATTCGAACGGATCCGGCGCAAGCGGCGGCCGAAAGCCTGCGAGCGCCGGCACGATTCGCGCGAGCTGCGGGTCGCCTGGCGCAAACGCCGCGAACGTGTCGAGGTCGAAGACGGCGCCGAGCAAGCGCTCGACCACCGGCCGCGTGTCGTCGTCGAGCGGCTCCACGTCGACGCCGCCGGGCGCGGACTCGATCCGGACCTCGCGACCGGCGACGACGCGATGCAGACCGCCCCGGCCGTCCGGAAGCTCGCGCCAGAGGTTCGCGAGATCCGGGCCGAATGCGCGAAACCGCTCCGTCGAGATCGTGAAGTCGTATGGCTCGGGCAAGGCCAAGAGGGCCATCGCTCGAACCTACCCGCGGCGCGAATGGCCGGGTCCCGGCGAGCCGTCACCGGGACCCGGCCGAAGCAGGCGAGCCGCTAGGGATTCGCGCTCGAGCGAAGCGCCGCGAGCTCTCCGCTGAGCTCGTCGAGCGACTCGAGGCTCGTGCCGTCCGACGACGCGTCGGTTGCCTTGGTGCCGTCGAGCCACGCCTGGAGCTTCTCCTCCGCGCGCTGGAGCTCTGCCTGGACGTCCGTCAGCTTCTTCACGAGCTGATCCGCGCGCTTGCACGAATCGTTCGCATCGCAGTGCTCGTGGATCTTCGCGACGAGCCCGTCGATCCGTCCGTCGATCTTCTGAAGCCCGGCGAGCAGCTTCTTCGCGGCCGCCGTGCACCGCTCGGCGTTCGCGTGGTGGGACGCGCAGTGCTTGTTGAACCCGGCAACAGCCTTCGCGATCTTCTGGCGGATGTGCGCGAGCTTCTGCTCGACGGCCGCGCCTCGCTCGCCTGCGCTCTGCGAGTGGCGCTTGGCCGCGTTCGGATGCGACGGCTTCTGCGGCGCGCCGTCCGCGGCGAGCGCGGCCGGCACGACGACGGCGGCGACGAGAACGGCGAGCGCGAGTGTTCGTTTCAGCATGAGGAGCCTCCTTGATGGGTGCGTCGGTCGCACCGTGGGCGGTCGCCGTAAGCGACGTTTCGCGAAGCCGTAACGATTCGGTTAGCGAGCGTCCCTCGCGCGAGTGAATTTACGGCTCGGTGTGCACGATCACGTCGGCGATCTGCGGCCGCGCCCGACGAATTCGCTCTTCGATCTCACTCGCACGCGCGTGCGCTTCCGCAAGCGGAACAGACGGCTCGAGCCCGAGCGTGAGGAACGCGACCAGGCCGTCGTCCGTGTTGAGAAACCGAAGCTCACGCGGCGACTCGCCCGTCACCTCGCGGACGATCGCACCGACGAGCTGCTCGTCGCCCGCGACCTCGGATGCGTGCGGTGCTGCGCCTTCGGCGGCTTCGGCGAGCGGCTCGACGTGCGTCTGCACGGCGTCCACCTCGGGAACTGCTTCACCGATCGCCCGCTCGACCTGCGTTGCGATCTCGTGCGCCTGCTCGAGGCTGAGCGCGCCCGGCAGCTTCAGGTGCAGCGACACTTCGGTTCGGTCGCCGACTGAAAGAACGGTGACGTTGTGCACCTCGCGCACGGCCGGAACGCCGAGCGCAGCCGCGTGCGCGCGCTCGCGGATTCCGGCCGAATCGGTGTTCGGCTCGACGTGAACGACGACGTCGCTCTCCGGCAGCACGCGCCGAACCGCCGCCTCGACCGCGTCGGCGGCCGCGTGCCCTTGCACGACGGCGTCGTCGGGCGAGACGCCGATCACGACGTCGGCGAACTGCCGCCCCGCCGCCTGCCGCATCCGGAGCCGGCGAAGATCGACGAGCGGCCGGATCCCGGCGATCGCGCCGCGCGCAGCTTCCTCGGCTTCGACGGGAGCGCGGTCCATCAGCACGTCGACGTTGCGCCGCATCAACCGGACGGCAGCGGCGAGCACGAGCACCGCGACAAAGAGTGCGGCGGCGGAGTCGGCCTTCGGGTATCCCTGGCGCACGAGCACGATCCCGATCAGGACCGCCGTCGAACCGGCGAGATCGCTGCCGAAGTGCAAAGCGTTGGACGCGAGCGCGGCGCTCTCGTACCGGCGCGCGGCGCGTTGCGAGACGATCGTCCGGCTGAGGTCGACGACCATCACGATTCCGACGACGGCGAGCACGTACCACTGTGCGTCCACCTCCGCGTGTGTCCGCCCCGTCAGACGACGCACGGCCTCCCAGGCGATGAAGACGCTGATGACGACGAGGATCGCGCCCTCGGCAAGCGCGGCAAGGTGCTCCGCCTTGCCGTGGCCGAAGTGATGCGCGGTATCGGCCGGCCGCACCGCAACACCGATCGCGAAGAACGTCAGCAACGCGGCGACGAGGTCCGTCCCCGAGTGCGCCGCCTCCGAGAGAAGGCCGAGGCTGTTGGCCGCGATGCCGACGGTCAGCTTCATCGCGATCAGCGCAATGGCCGCGAAGACGGAGACGAGCGCCGTTCGCCGCTGCGGATTCACAGACGAAGCGTACGGCGCGCTAGACGACGACGCGCTCGAGCGGCCACACGACGACGTCGAGCTGCCGCGAGAAGTGACAAAGCGGCGGCTCGTCGGGAAGCGCGACCGGCGGCATCGTGTTCAACTCGAGCTCGAGCTCGGCGTCTTGCAACGGCCACGGAAGATGGTGAATCTCCGCGCGCACGAGCGCGCCGCGTTCGTCGGTCGTGTACAGGCAGTAGCGCTCGGTGAGGAACGCTTCGAGGTCCGATTTCGCGTCCGTCCGCGGCTCGCCGAGCGCGCGGTAACGGCCGGCGAACGCACGGCCGGGCTCGTCGGCGCGCACGGCGTCGTAGGCGATCCAGTCGGCGCGGCGCCCCGCGGTCATGCGTGCGCGGTGATACGGCAGCTTGTACATGCGTCGCGCGAGCTCGACGGCCACGCTGTTCGCGGCGTCGAGGCTGAAGAACCAGATGCCCGGCTTTCCCTCCGCGGTCGCGTACGTCCTGACGTTCAGCTCGAGAAACGACGCGGTCCCGGGCAAGGGCGGCAGCCCGCGCAGGCGCAGCCCGGTGAGCTTGAACGGCGTGACGCCGAGCCAGGCGCTGCCGTCGAACGTGTCGAGCTCGAGCCCGGCCGGCAATCGCGGCGCGAGAGTCTCTGCGGGAACACGCCAGTGTGCGAAGAGCAGGTCCTCCCACGTCTGCCCCATCGTCCAACTGCGCGACGGCAGCGGCCACGGCCGATGCTCGAGCTCCTGGAGCGACTCCGCTTGCCGGACTGCCTGGTCGAGCTGCAACACGTCTACTTCGTGCCGGGATCGGCGCGCGCGCAAACGGCGTCAGCGCGAGGGCAGCCGAGACCCGGTGTCCGGCGCCGCAGCTGCGAGCTCCTCGGCGACCGGATTCTCCTCGAGCGACCGCCGCAACGGAACCTCGCGCATGCCGAAGAAGACGACGAACCAGACGAGCGCGGAGACGAGCGTCGCCATCACGAACGCCGGATGCAGAGCAGCGGCGAGATCGTCGCGCAGGCGGAGCGGCAACCGGTGGATCCCGATCAGCTCGCCGCTTCCGCGCATCTGCTCGGGCAAGCCCTGGTTGACGAGGACGCCCATGACCGTGACGCCGATCGTCGCGCCGATCGACCGCGAGAAGTGCGTGACCGCAGTCGCAGCTCCGATCACCGAGCGCGGCACCGCGTTCTGCACCGAGATCACGAACACCTGCATCATCAACCCGAGCCCGATTCCGGCGACGACCATGTTGCGTGCCGCCTGCCCGCTCGTCGTCGACGTCGTCATCTGCGAGAGCAGGAACATGCCGGTCGTGAGGACGACCGGCCCGACGAGCGCGTTCGGTCTCGTCCGGCCGCTGCGCGAGATCCATTGGCCCGAGAGGAACCCGGCGCTCGTCGCGCCGAGCATGAGCGGCGTCAGCACGACGCCCGACGAGGTCGCCGAGGTGCCGATCACGCCCTGCACGTAGAGCGGCACGAAGCTGATCGCACCGAACATCGCGGCGCCGACGAGCGCGATCGCGATCAAGCTCGCCGCGACGTTTCGGTCGCGCATCACCGCGAACGGAAGGATGGGCTCGCCCACGCGTCGCTCCCAGAATCCGAACATCGCCGCGAGCACGGCCGCGCTCGTGAGGGCGATGACGACGTGCGGCGAGTCCCACGCGTACTGCCTCCCGCCCCAAACGAGGCCGAGCAGAAGCGCGGAGGTCGCACCGGCGAGAAGCGCGGCGCCGATCCAGTCGATCGACTGCGCGCGCCGCACCGAACGCCGCGGCATCGTCAGCGAGATGACGACGAACGCGAGCACGCACAGCGGCACGTTCAAGAGGAACACCCAGCGCCAGCTCGCGTTGTCCACGATCAAACCGCCGATCAGCGGGCCGAGGATCGACGAGGACGCAAAGACGGCGCCGATCAACCCTTGGTAGCGACCGCGGTCGCGCGGCGGGACGATCACCCCGATCGTCGCGAGCGCGAGCGGAAACAAGCCGCCTGCGCCGAGGCCTTGCACCGCGCGCGCTGCGACGAGCTCGGTCATGTTCTGCGCGAGCCCGCAAAGGAGCGATCCGGCGAGGAAGATCGAGATCGCGACAAAGAACAGCGGCCGGCGTCCGTACGCGTCGCCGAGCTTCCCGTAGATCGGCACGGTGACCGTCGTCGCGAGCATGTACGCGGTGAAGACCCACGTGTACTGCGTGAGCCCGCCGAGGTCGGAGACGATCGCCGGAAGCGACGTCGAGACGATCGTCTGGTCGAGCGACGCGAGCAAGATCACCGTCATCAGACCGGCGTAGATCGAAAGGACGCGGCCGATGCTGAACTGGTAGCCGGGCGGAACCCTGGCGAGACGAGCGCGGAGCGCCATCACTCGGCAGGTGGTTGTTGGACTGCGACGACGTGTCCGCGCCGCTCGAGCACGATCCCCGCCGCGATGAGGAAGCCGCCGACGATCTCGAGTCGCGCGAGGTGCTCGTCGATCAACAAGATCGCGAAGACGACGGCGAGGAACGGCTGCATGTTCGCGAACATCGAAGCGCGGCCCGCGCCGACGCGGTCGACGGCGGTGAACCAGAGGATGTGCGCGACGACGACGGGCCCGACGATCGAGTACGCGAACGCGAGCCAGGTGAGATTGCTGAACTCGAACGATTGGTCTGCGAGCTGTGGTGATGCGGCCGCGACCATCGCAATCGACATCGTCAGCATCACGATGCTGCTGGACCGGTACGCCGAGTATCTCCGCATCAACGGAACGATCATCAACGAGTACGCGGCCCACGAGGCGGCGGTACCGACCGCGATCACCGCTCCTTTCGCGTTACCCGAGATGCTTCCCGCACCCGCAGCGACGAGCGCGACGCCGACGAAGGAGACGACCGCGGCGATCCAGAACGTCGTCTGAACAGTCTCGAGCCGTGTCGCCCATGCGAAGACGCCGACGAAGATCGGTGTCGAGCCGAGCACGAGTGCGACCGTCGAGGCCGACGAGTACTTGAGCGCGTAGACGAAGCTGTACTGGTTCAGGAAGAGAAGAGCGGCAGCCGGGAGCACGAGCCGCGCGAAGTCCCGTCCTGCGATTCGCACGGAGCGTTCGAGCACGAACGCGAAGAGCACGAGCGCGACGGCGCCGATCCCGTAGCGCAGCGACGAGTACACGAGCGGCTGGAACCCGTGCGTCAGCACGTACTTCGACGCGGTGAAGTTCAGCGACCAGAGCGCGACGGTCACGAACAGCATCACGTCGACCGCCGGGATCCGCCGCATCGTCCGACACTACCCGCGACCCCATTCGTGACTCGTTAGGGTTCGGTCGATGGCGACCGGCACCTCGAGCGGCCCGACGAAGGCGGACATTGACGCGCTCGTCGGCCCGGCGACGCCGCACTTCGCGTACCAACTTCGTGCCCGCGTGCATGAGCTGATTCGCGATCTTCCGGCCGAGAGCGACGTGCGGCGCTACGGCGAGGAGCAGATGGAGCTTCTCGATCGTCTCGGGCATGCGTCCAGCAGGGCGATGTCCGGTGGACGCGAAGCGCCGACGCGCCCCGGGTGGGAGCAGCTGCCGAGCTCGGCGCCCGCGGACCGCCCGCTGCCGCCGCGCTCATGACCCTCGGCAGGGCCGCCCTCGTCACCGGCGGCACGCGCGGGATCGGCAAGGCGATCGCCTCGCGGCTCGCGCACGAGGGCGTCCAGAAGCTCGCGCTCGGCTACATGCGGAACGACCGTGCCGCGGAGGAGACCGCCGAAGAGCTGCGCGCGGCCGGCACCGAGATCGTGCTCGTGCGCGGCAACGTCACCTCGAAGCGCGTCATCGACGAGTTCGCGGCTGCAGGTCCGTACGACGTTGTCGTTCACAACGCGGCGACCGGTGTCGTGCGACCGGCGCTCGAAGCGGAAGAGAAGCACTGGGACTGGACGCTGAACGCAAACGCGCGAGCGCTTCTCTCGCTTGCGCGCGCGACGGCGCCGCAGATGAAGCCCGGATCCTCGATCGTCGCGATCTCGAGCCTCGGCTCGCAACGCGTGCTGCCGAACTACGTCCTGATCGGAGCGTCGAAGGCCGCGCTCGAGGCGGTCGTTCGCTACCTCGCCGTCGAGCTCGCGCCGAGCGGCATCCGCGTGAATGCGGTCTCGGGCGGTGTCGTCGAAACCGGCGCGCTGGAGTACTTTCCGAACAAGGACGAGATGCTCGGCTCCGTCGCACGCACGCCAGCTGGCCGGCTCGTCGAGCCAGCTGACATCGCCGCCGCGGTGGCGTTCCTTTGCTCCGCGGATGCCGAGATGGTGTGCGGGCAGACGCTCGTGGTCGACGGCGGCTTCTCGCTCCCTGCCTGATGGAGCCGACGCACGAGAACCTGCGTGCGTGGGAGGAAGCGCACGCACGCCGTGCGGGCCCGGCGGCCGACCGGCCTGCGCTCCCCGAGCACGTGGTGCGTTCGCTCGGCGACCTCGACGGAAAGCGCGTCCTGCATCTCGCCTGCGGCAGCGGTGCCGGAACGGCGGAGCTCGCGGCGCGCGGCGCAGTCGCAACCGGCGTGGACGTCGCGGGCCCCGCGCTCGAGGCGGCGCGCGAGCGGTGGCCGTCCGTGCTCTGGGTGGAGGCCGAGCCGCAGGCGCTGCCGACGGAGCTTCGGCGCGGTCGTTTCGACCTCGTCTACGCGGGCGGCGGCGGGCTCGCAGACGTGACCGACCTCGGTTCGTGGGCACGCGGCATCGCCGCGGCGCTTCGCCCGCGGGGCGAGCTGCTCGTGTTCGACGAGCATCCGATCGGTGCGTGCATCGACGGCCTGATGAGCTGGCACTACGACTACTTCGCTGGCGCGCCGAGACTCGGTCAGGTCGTCACCGCACTCGCGCGCGAAGGCATCGTCGTCCGCGCACTCGAGGAGTACCCGGCGCCGGCCGGCAATCCGAGGCATCACGATCGCCGGGTTCCCGGCGAGTTCCTGCTCTACGGCAACAAGGAGGCGTAGTCGATGGAGACGCGCAAGCTCGGCGACCTCGAGGTCTCGGCGCTCGGACTCGGCTGCATGGGAATGTCCGAGTTCTACGGCACGCGCGACGACGACGAATCGATGCGCACGATCCATCGCGCGCTCGAGCTCGGGATCACGCTGCTCGATACCGCAGACGTGTACGGGCGCGGTCACAACGAAGAGCTCGTAGGGCGCGCCGTGCGCGACCGACGCGACCGCGCGATCGTCGCGACGAAGTTCGCGAACGTGCGGGACGCGGAGACGGGACGGTTCCTCGGGATCGACGGGAGCCCGGAGTACGTTCGCAGCGCGTGCGAGGCGAGCTTGCAGCGTCTCGGCCTCGACTACATCGATCTGTACCAGCAACATCGCGTCGATCCGCGCACGCCGATCGAGGAGACGGTCGGTGCGTTGCAAGAGCTCGTCGACGAGGGGAAGATCCGCCACTTCGGCCTCTCGGAAGCGCGACCCGACGACATCCGCCGCGCGGCTGCCGTTGCGCCCATCGCGAGTCTCCAGAGCGAGTACTCACTGTTCGAGCGCGGCGTCGAAGACGAGATCCTCGACCTGTGCGACGAGCTCGGCATCGGGTTCCTCGCGTACTCGCCGCTCGGCCGGGGACTCGTCACGGCGCGGTTCCAGTCGAAGGACGACTTCGGCGACCACGACGCGCGCGTGCTCGGCGAGCGGTATCCGCGCTTCGCAGACGGCGCGTTCGAGGAGAACGTCGAACTCGCAAACGAGGTGCGCGCGATCGCCGAGGCGCGCGGTGCAACCGCCGCGCAGGTCGCGCTCGCGTGGCTTCTGTCACGCCGCCCGTTCGTGGTCCCGATTCCGGGCACGAAGCGCGTGCGCTACCTCGAGGAGAACGCTGCCGCGACGGAGCTCGAGCTCTCACGCGATGAGCTCGAGCGTCTCGAAGCGCTCGGCGGCGCAGCGGGCCAGCGCTATCCCGACGCGATGATGCCCACCTGGGTCTCGCCGCCGCTACCGGCGTAGGTTCAGGATCCGTGCCGCCGGGAAGTCGGCGGTCGTGGGTCTACCCGCCAGCTTCTTTCTGATCGCGGTCGGCCTCGTCCTCGCACTGGCCGTCCATTCGACGAGCTCGTCGGTCGACGTCAACACAGTCGGCTGGATCCTCGTTGTCGTCGGCGTCGTCGGAATGCTCCTGACGCTCCTCTTCTGGGAATCGTGGGCCGGTCGCAGCTTCTGGCATCGCGAGACCTATGTGCGCAGACGCCCTGCGTATCCGCCGCGTGCTGCGCGACGCCGCACCGTCGTCGAGGAAGACGACGTGCCTCCGCCGGCGCCTCCGTATTAGGCGCGTCGAACTAGCACTTTCGTAACGCGCTCTTCACAACAGGCGATCACAGTGAGCGCATGCGACGGGTCCTCCTCGTCACGATCGTCGGTCTCGTCCTTGCCGGCAGCGCGTACGCGGCGGACTGCACGAAGACGTCCGTTGCGCTGACGCCGCTCAACGATCTGAAGGGCACGTACCACGGCTACCAGGGCGGCCTCTATCCGAACGGGCGAAACACGCCGTCGCCGAAGTACCTCGCTGTCGGGCAAGCGTTGACGAAGCAGATCGTGCCGCGCGACGCAAGCGGCGCGCCGGCGCCCGACGGACGGATCGTCTTGCTGACGGTCGGCATGTCGAACACGACGCAGGAGTCTCAGGCGTTCGTGCAGCTTGCGAACGCGAGCGGGCGGAAGGGTTCGCACGTGACGATCGTCGACGGTGCGCAGGGCGGCCAGGACGCCGAGAAGATCAAGGATCCACGCGCGCAGTACTGGCAGGTGCTCGAGGAGCGTTTGCGCAGCTCCGCCGCAACTGACGCGCAAGTCGAAGCCGTCTGGCTGAAGGAAGCGATCATTCGTCCGACCGAGGCGTTTCCAGCCGACGCGCAGCGGCTCGAGCGCGACCTCGTCGACATCGTCGGGATCCTGCGCTCGAGCTTTCCGAACTTGAAGGCGATCTACCTGTCGAGCCGCACCTACGGGGGCTACGCGACGACGGACTTGAACCCGGAGCCGTACGCGTATCAGAGCGCCTTTGCCGTCCGCTGGTTGATCGCGCGCCGGATCGACGGTCGCCTGGGCGGCCCATGGATCGGCTGGGGGCCCTATCTCTGGACGAACGGAACGAAGGGCCGAAGCGACGGTTTCGTCTGGGAGTGCCGCGACACGCGAGCCGAGGATGGAACGCACCCGTCCGCGAGCGGGCGAGCGAAGGTCGCGCAACTTCTGCTCCGGTTCTTCACGAGCGACGTGACCGCACGCGGCTGGTTCAGCGCCTGACGGCGCGCGCGATGGTGTCCCGCGCGACGGCGCCGGCGATCGACGGGTTCTCCTGAAGCCGGCGCAACGAATACTCGTACCAGTGCTCGCCGAACGGCACGTAGATGCGGACGCGGTGCCCGTCGGCGACGAGCCGGTCCCCGAGCTCTGGACGGACGCCGAGGAGGAGCTGGAACTCGTATTCCCTGCGTGAGAGCTGCGCGACGCGTTCGAGCGCGCGGTCGACGACCCATTCGTCGTGCGTCGCGACGGCGACGTACGAGCCGTTCGCGAGCAATTCGTCCAACGCCTGCACGAAGCTCGCACGGACCTGCTCGTCGTCCTTGAACTGAATCTCCGCGGATTCGACATAGATGCCCTTGCAGATCCGCACGCTCGGTTGCAGGTCGGCGAGCGAGCGGACGTCGCCGAGCGTGCGCCGAAGCGATGCTTGGAGCACGACGCCGACGTTGTCGAACCCCTTGCTGCGTAGGTCGCGGTAGAGCGAGAGCGTGTCGTCCGTCGTCGACGAGTCCTCCATGTCGATGCGGACAAAGCTGTCCCGCTCGCGCGCGTGACGCACGACGCGCTCGAGGTTCGTGCGACACAAGTCGTAGTCGAGCTTGAGACCGAGGCCCGTCAGCTTGATCGAGACGTTTGAGCGAAGGTGCAGACGCTCGATCTCCGTGAAGACGTCCTCGTACGCTTGGACGATCGCAGCGGCCGCACTCGCGTCGCGGATCTCTTCGCCGAGGACGTCGATTGTCGCGAGCTTCCTCTGTGCGTTGAGGTGCCGAACGACCGCTACGGCGTCTTCGAGGTGCGAGCCTGCGATGTAGCGCGCTGCGACGCGACGCACGACCGTCCGCGGCAGCGCGGGCAACAGGCGAACGAGCGCGCCGTTCGCGATTCCGGAGTTGACCGCCCGGCGGAGGGTGCGGTCGGCGAATGTCACCGGCCGAGTCTAGGACTCGCGCATGAAGCCCTGACGCGCCGCGCTCACAAGCGCGACAGCCTCGGGGAAGAGGACGCGCATCGCGTCGCGCATGGCGATTGCCTGCTCGTCGGAGCTGCCGGAGATCGCGAGCTGCCCAAGCGCGGCGGCAGTCAGCTCGACGGCAGTGTTGAGCGTCAGCGTTGCGAACTGTTCGCGTTGCGCTTCCTGGACGGTTTCGGCTTGCTGCTCCGCGAACTCGCGCAACCCACGCAGGAGGTCTTCGGGATCACCGCCGAATGGAAAACCGAAGCCGCCGCCTTCCATATGTCGAGTCTAGCCGCGCGAGGCCGACGAGCCGGGGCGGCCCGCGGGCTCGGTCTGCGCGCACCGGCGGCGCCGAAAAGCTTCAGTACCGCCACACTCGCGCGCGGATTCGGGCCGTACTCTCGGCGTTTGATTCCCCTTGGGTGGGTGGGGGCTTGGGACGGCGCGGACCGCGCAGCCCAACCCCTAGACATCAGCCGAGCGCAACCCTGTAGTTCGCAACGACATCCGCCGCCAACGCCTCGGCAGCCCCGGCCGCCGCCTGCATCGCCGCGGCAAACGGTGACCCACCGACGTCGCCGAGCGCCTGCTCCAACCGTCGCGCGGCCGATCCGACGGCGTCGAGATAGGCGACGCTCGCAACGCGCGGCGCCGGCGCCAGCGCCCGCTCGAGCGCTTCCGCCGCACGCTGCGCATCCTCGATCCCCTCGGGAGCCTCCGTCACCCGGAGTTCCTCCAAGCGCCGACGTAGCTCCGGCAGATCGCCGCCGCCCGCAGCCTCGTCGGCGAGCTCGCAGAGCGCGGCAAGCGACGCGATCTCGCGCACAGAAGCTCGATCGACGATCGGCTCACCTGCCCGATCGAGCACCAACCACGTCCGGTTACCGCCTGCGTCGAACGCACACAGGAAGACGACGTCGCCCTCTGTCGCCTGCGCCGCTAGCACCCCGGTCACCGTCTCATCGGCCGCTGTGCGCGAGGCCGCGATCGCAGCGATTCGCGCAAGCTCCTCGTCTTGCTCCACGCGCGCGAGAATAGTCGCGTGACCGTGACTGCTCGCGAGCTCTTTGCGCCACTCGGGCCGACGTACGACCGATACGCAGCGTTGCTCTCGTTCGGCCAGGATCCGCGCTGGCGCCGATATCTCGTCTCGCGACTCAACGTTCGCGCGAGCGACGTCGTCCTCGACGTGGCGACGGGCACCGGGGCGGTCGCGCGCGAACTGCTCGAGCGTTACGGATGTCGCGTGGTCGGCATCGACCAGAGTCCCGAGATGCTCGCAGAGGCGCGCCGGCGCACCGGCGGGCGCGTTGAGCTGCACCAGGGCCGCGCGGAGGCGCTGCCATTCGAGGACGCATCCTTCGACGGACTCACCTTCACGTATCTCCTTCGGTACATCGACGACCCCGCGGCGACGCTTGCCGAACTTGCACGCGTCGTACGACCGGGGGGCCCGATTGCGATGCTCGAGTTCGGACTGCCCCGCGGAGCGGCGCGCCCTCTTTGGGAGCTCTACGTGCGCGTCGGCCTACCGACGGCAGGTCGCGTCATCTCGCCTGGCTGGCACGAAGTCGGACGCTTCCTCGGGCCGAGCATCGCCGACTTCTGGGCTCGGTGGCCGCTGCCGCGACTCCTCGATGCCTGGCGCGCCGCAGGGATCGAAGAACCTCAGGCCCGATCGATGAGTCTCGGCGGCGGAATCGTCATCTCGGGACGACGGGCGGCATGACGACGCGCACGGCGTTCTACGCGCTCGAGCCGGGAGCGTGGCGCGACTACGTCACGCTGTTGCATCCGCCGTACACGCTGTGGCATCTCTCGTACGTCGTGATCGGAGGTGCGCTCGCACCGCATCCGGATTGGGGCATCGTCGGACTCGCGCTCGCCGCGTTCGCGCTTGCGCTCGGAATCGGCGCGCACGCTCTCGACGAGCTGCACGGTCGTCCACTACGAACGCGCATCCCGAGGCGGATGCTCTTCGCCCTCGCAGTGCTCACGATCGGAGCCGCAGCGGCGATCGGCGTGTACGTCGCGCTCGACAGGACGCTCTGGCTCCTTGCCTTCGTTGCCGTCGGCAGCTTCATCGTGATCGCCTACAACCTCGAGCTCTTCGGCGGTCGATTCCACAACGATCTTTGGTTCGCGCTCGCCTGGGGAGCGCTACCGCTTCTCGCGACGTCGTTCGCAGTCGCCGAGGAGCTTCGACTGGACGCTGTCTGCGCCGCGGCATTCGCAACGACGCTAAGCCTTGCGCAGCGCACGCTTTCGACGCAGGCGCGCACCGTCCGCCGCGACGTTGCGGAGATCGAGGGCACGCTCGTCTACCGCGACGGCGCGACCACCGCGATCGACGCGCGCACGCTCGCACTCGCGCCCGAACGTGCGCTCATGCTGATGAGCGCGGCGACCGTCGCAATCGCCGTGGCGCTCGTCGTGGGTCGCGTTTCGTGAGGTCTACGATGGTGCGATGTCGCTGACGGACGTGTTCCAGATCGTCTTCGCGGCCGGCTGCGTCTTGGCCGTCGGCGCCCTCGCGGCCGCGGCCTTCCGACTTGCCGGCAGAACGGTCCTCGGAGTCATCGCGCTTGTCGTCATCTGCCTTTGCGCGGCGGCCTGGGTTGCGTTCGCGCTCGACCCGAGCCGCACTGCCGCGCTGAGCGCCGGCGGCCTGACAATCGCGGCGGTTGCGGCTGCCAGCGCGCTCGGCCTCGCGCGCCTACTCCGCAGATTGGCGCACATCGACAGCGAGATCGAGCGGGCCCAGAAGCATCTCCACGACGTGCTCGCGCGCGACGTCGAAGAGCGAACGGCGGAGCTCGAGCGGCTCCTGGCCCGCGCCCGCGCCGAATCGGTCTCACAGCTCGCCGAGCAGGAGCGTCGCATTGCGGATGAGCGGCGCACTGCAGTTGCAGAGCGTGAACGCATCGCGAACGGCGAGCTCGTCGAGGCAGTCGCGAAGACGCAGAAGCAGATCGAGCAACGCCTGAATGAGTGGAGCAAGGATCTCGACCGTCACGCCGAGGCGATGCGCGCTCGCATCGCCGAGCTTGGGCAGCGGCAGCGGCAGCTCTTCGACGACGCGGAAGCCCGCGTCTCCGCCGACGCAGAGCGACTCCAGTCCGAGAGCGAGGAGCAACGCGAAGCCGTCGTGCGTCTTCGCGCGGACGTGCAGCGATCGCTCGAAGAGACGGCGGCCGCAGTGCAGTCCGAGCTCGATGCGCAGGCTGTCGAGCGGCGACGCACGCTCCACGAGCTGGACGAGCGTCTCCGCCGACGCGAGCGTGAGCTGGGCGAGCAGGTCGAGCGCGACGAGGCAGAGGCCGCGCGACGGATCCAAGCTGGGCTCGGCGACGTCCAGCGCCGCCAGCTCGAGCAAGTTCAGCGTGCGCTCGAACGGACGTCGACGGCTCTCGTCGAAGAAGCGACTCAACAGTTCGCTGCGCTGATCAAGCAAGCGCGCGAGGACGCGGCGCGGCGCTTGGCGCGCGAGCTCGATCGTGCGGTTGTCGTCTTCGCGCGCGAAGCCGAGACCACGCTCGCAGAGCGCCTTGCACACGTCGGCGACGCCGGCGCGCAACGACTTGACCGGCGCCTCGCAGAGATCACGTCGTCGCTCGATCGGCAGCGCGACGAGTTCGTGCTCGGTTTCGAGGCGCGGCTGGGCGACGCCGAAAACGAGCTGCGGCGTCGACTCGGCGATCTTGCCGCAGACGCTGAAGCCGAGCGCGCGGTGATCGAAGCGCGGCTACAGGAGCTGGTCCGGCGCATGGACGAGCTCGCAGCGCTCCGCGCTGGGTGATGTTTGCCGGATCGACCGAGGGCCAACAAACGCGGGCAGGGTTCGTCTTTACCACCACGAACATGAGGCGCACCGTGAGCGAAGCCACCGAAACCGTCGAAATTGGGTCGGAAAGCGAGCGCTCGAAGGTCGAGAGCTGGCGTCTGCACGTGCTGATCGAGGCCGGTTATCCGCTCCCTCTGGCCGAGCGTCTCGCGGCGAGCGAGGCGGACTTGCATCTCGCGGTTGGCTTGGTCGAGAACGGCTGCGGCCACACGACCGCCGCCGAGATTCTCCTGTAGCGCTCGCTGGACAGGCCCGCAGAGACCACTGGCGCGCCGGAGTACGCTGGAGCGCGTGAAGGTCGAGGCGCTCGACTACGACGACCGGAAGGTCTATTCCGTCTCTTCGTTCAACCGCGGCGTCGGCGACTGGCTTTCGCGCCTGCCGACGGTCTGGGTCGAAGGCGAGTTGACGGAGCTCCGACGACACGAGCGTTGGGCCAATGTCTTCTTCACGCTCAAGGATCCGAGCGACGGCGCGTGCCTCGCGGCCGCGATCCCGCGCGCCCGATTCGATGCGCTCCGGCTCGAGCTCGCGGACGGCGATCGCGTGCACGTCTACGGACGGCCGGAGCTCTTCGAGCAGCGCGGGACGTTCCGGCTTCGCGCGCTGACGCTCGAGCGCTACGGCGTCGGTGACCACCTCGCACGGCTCGAACGTCTGAAGACGAAGCTTGCCGCCGAAGGACTTTTCGCGCAGGAGCGCAAGCGCAAGCTTCCACGGCTGCCGCGCACGATCGGAATCGTCACCGGCAACGACGCCGCGGCGAAGCAGGACTTGCTCACGACGATCCGCACGAGGTTTCCGCCGGCTCGAATCTTGGTCGCGGAGACGTACGTCCAAGGGCCGCGCGCCGCACGCGAGATCGTCGCGGCGCTTCACACCATCTGCGCGCAGCCGAACATTGACGTCGTGATCCTCGCCCGTGGAGGCGGAAGCTTCGAGGACCTCCTGCCGTTCAGCGACGAGCACCTCGTCCGCGCCGTCGCTGCCTGCCCGGTGCCCGTCGTCTCGGGTGTCGGACATGAACAGGACACACCTCTCTGCGACCTCGCCGCCGATCTCCGCGCGTCGACGCCGACAATGGCGGGAAAGCTCGTGGTCCCGGAGCTCACTCAGTTGTCGTTGGAGCTCGACCGCGCACGCGAGTCGCTCTCACGCGCGCTCGCACGCCGTCTCGAGCGCCACGGAGAAGCGCTCGAGCGTGCGCGCGAACGTCTGCGGTCGGCGCCCGCGCTCGCGGTCGAGCGCAAGCGGGCGGCGCTCGAGTCGACGGCGGGAAAGCTTCGTGCGTTGTCTCCTCAAGCAACACTCGATCGGGGATACGCCGTCGTCCGGACGGACAACGGACGACTCGTCCGGGCGACCGGCGACGTCACGACAGGAGCGCCGATCGACGTGCAAGTTTCCGACGGCCGGTTCGGGGCCCGAGTCGAATGACGAGCCAGCCGACCTTCGAGGAAGCCCAGCGAGAGCTCGAGCAGATCGTCGAGCGGCTCGAGCGAGGGCAAGCGCCGCTCGACGAAGCCCTCGCGCTTTGGCAGCGCGGCGAGGAGCTCTACCGGATCTGCCGCGACCAGCTGGACGCGGCGCACGGGCGAATCGAAGAGCTCGTCAATCGCGCCGGCGCGCCCGCCGCCGACCCGAGCGCGGCAGACGAACCGAGCTAACGCGAAGCGGAGGCGCGCTCGCGCTCCGCTTCCCGGAGGTCGCCCGCTTCCTCCGCTTCGCCCTCAGACATCTCCGCCGTCTGCGACGCATCGGGCATCACGCGGAGCATTGCGAACGACAACCCTTCTTTGCCGAGGAAGATGAGGCCGATGCCGACGCCGACGGAAGCTTCGATTGCCTGCAAGCCAAAGCCAAAGGCGACGCCGTGCGCATACGCGATCCCGTAGCTCCGTTTCAACGGAACGGCGATCGCCTGTTGCACGAGCCCGACGTTGCCCGGCCAGAGCGGGAGCACCGTGACGACGTTCATGAGCACGAGCACCAGAGCCGCGGCAGGCAATCCAAGATGAATGTGGAACGCGCGCATCGACGTCCAGACGGCCGCGAGCTGACAGAGCCATCCGATGCACTGGCCCGTGATCGCGCCTGCGGCGTGCAGCGGGCTGTGCATGACGGCGAGGCCGTGCCGCGCCATCGTCACGAACCGGCGGACGATGCCGAGACCCTCGACCGTCGTCGGGAGGCGCTGCCTGCGCGCAACGACAAACGCGACGACGAGCAGTGCAACACCGAAGGCCAATGCGGCGATCAGAGCGGCGAGCTTCTCGCTCGGGATCTCGGCTGTGAACACGACGTACCCGACGAGCAGAAGGATGGGAATGACGTCGAAGACGCGATGAGCGAAGACCGTGCTGACGAGCGTCGGCCAGATCCCGCGCCTGCCTGGGAACCTTCGCGTGAGAACGGCCACCCGCGCGAGCTCGCCGATTCGACCCGGCAGCACTGCATTCGCCAGCAGGCCGACGCTGAACGCTGAGAACGTCAACGGGAATGTCGGACGCGGCGGGTCCATCGCAGCATGGATCACGGTCTGCCAAGCGAGCGCTCGCGCGAAGATCGACAGCAAGTTGAAGCCGATAGCCGCAACGACCCACTCCCACTGCACCGCGCTGAAGGCGTCGGCGACGAGGTTCCAGTCCGGGCCGCGCCACCAGAGCAACGCGAAGACAATCGCGGCCATCGGCAAGACGGCCGCACCGCGAAGCCAGCGCAACTTCTGTTTCACGCGCTCGCTGCCGCTGTCGGCGTCGCCGCGTGCGTCACGCTCTCGTAGATCTCGACGAGCCGGCTCGCGATCCCATCCCACGAATACCGCTCTTCCGCGATTCGGCGTCCCGCAGCGCCGAGAGCTTGCCGTCGCTCTTCGTCCGCGAGCAGCGCTGTAACCGCCTCGACAAGCGCGTCCTCGTCAGCAGGCGGAAACCGTACAGCGGCACCGTCGTCGAGCACCTCGCGATACCCGGGAATGTCCGACGCAGCGACGGGCGTGGCACATGCGTAGGCGCGCGTCAAAACCATCCCGAAACTTTCGCCGCCGAGCGACGGCGCGATCATCACCTTCGCGCGAAGGAGCTCGTCCGTCAGCTGTTCTTGCTCGAGAAACCCCAGAACGTCGATCCCCTCGTCCGGTACTCGCAAACGCGTCAGGAGCAGTCGTACCGCAAGCGGATCGGCGCCGACCACCCGAAGGCGCGCGCCCGTTCGCGCGTGGAGTGCGGGCCACGCCCGCAGCAGTACCGGCAGTCCTTTTCGTGCTTCCTGGCGCCCGACGAAGAGCACGCTGTGCTCGCGGTCGCGCGGGTCGGCGACAGGCGGGATCAGTACGCCGTTCGGGATGATCTCGTAGTCGCCGGGAAGCCAGCGCTCCCACGTTGCGCGGCTTTTCTCCGAGACGGCGATCCGGTGATCGAGCCGATCGGCGAGGAATCCCCACAGAGGCCCGCCCAGCTTCATCCAACCGAGGTCTCCGCTCGAGTGGAACGTCGCGACCATCGGGCACGTCGCGATCGCTAGCGTCGCGATGCACGGCAACGGCGTCAGCGGCTCGTGCAAGTGCAGGACATCGAATTGCTCGCGCTCGAGCGCTTGACGGATCCGGAAGAACGCGCGCGGACTGAGGATGATGTTCGGGAGCGTTCCGTTCGCGGGAACGATCACGGACCGGCCGATTGCGATCACGTCGTCGGGCGGATTTCCGTGGCGTCCGTGTCGCGGATGCAGGACGCGCGTGAACTGTCCCGGCGGGTCGTTCCCCATCACGATGCGCACGTCGCACCCTGCGCGCCGCAGCGCATCCGCCTGTAGTTCGGCGTGCTCGACGACGGCGCCCCAGAAGGACCACGAGTACGGAACGACGATTCCGACCTTCACGCGGTTGATTATCTCGTCGGCCTAGGCTGCGCGGGATGCGGCGCCGCTCACCACACGACCGCGAGATCCTCCAGCTCGCGCTCCCGGCGCTCGGCGCACTCGCTGCGGAGCCGCTCTACGTCCTTGTTGACACGGCGATCGTCGGCCATCTCGGCCGGCCCCAGATCGCCGCTCTCGGCCTCGCCGGCACGGTGCTTTCGGCGATCTTCCTCGCGTTCAACTTTCTCGCGTACGGCACGACGGCAGTTGTCGCCCGTGCGAGTGGCGCCGGCGAGCACGAGCGTGCAGCACGCCTTGCGGCGCAGGCGCTGTGGCTCGCGCTCGCGATCGGGCTCGCGCTTCTCGTCGCGTGTGAGGTGCTTGCCGAGCCGCTGCTGCGGGGTCTCGGCGCGCATGGCCACTCAGGCGATCTCGCTGTCCTCTACTTCAGGGTCGCAGCGCTCGGCGTTCCCGCGGCGGTGATCGCGCTCGCCGGACAGGGATATCTGCGGGGCGTCTCGAACCTGCGCCGCCCGCTCGAGATCGTCGTTGTCGCGAACGTCGCGAACATCGTGCTGGAAGTCCTCTTCGTCTACGGCTTCCACTGGGGCATCGCCGGCTCCGCAGCGGGAACTGCGATCGCCCAACTCGGGATGGGCATCGCCTTCGTCGTCGAGCTTCTTCGTCCACACGCGGACTCGCGTCGCCCACGGCTCGGCGAGATGCAACCGATGCTTCGCGTCGGTCGCCAGATTCTCGTTCGAACGATCGCGCTCCAGGCCTCGTTCATCCTCGCTGCGGCGGTGCTCGCACGCGATAGCGACGCTGCCCTCGGCGCTCACCAGATCGCGTTTCAACTCTTCATCTTCCTCGCGCTCGTGCTCGATGCAGTCGCAATCGCCGGCCAGGTGATCGTCGGCCGGATGCTCGGCGCAGGCGAGGCGGACGGAGCGCACGCAGCCTCGACGCGAATGATCGAATGGTCGGTCGTACTCGGCGCCGCATTCGGCGTCTTGCTCTTGCTCGGCAGAGACGTGCTCCCGCGCGCGTTCACGAGCGACCCGCAGGTACTCCACCAAGCGCACCTGCTCTGGCCGTTCTTCGTCGTGATGCAACCGCTCGCAGGCGCAGTGTTCGCACTCGACGGGATCCTCATCGGGGCGAGCGACACCTCGTACCTGATGTGGTCGATGCTCGCCTCCTCGTTTCTCGTGTTCGCGCCGATCGCCTTCGCGTCACTCGCCGCCGGTTGGGGCGTCGTCGGCGTCTGGACCGGACTCGACGCGCTGATTGCCGCGCGCCTCGCGTTCCTCGGTGCGCGGTTCGCCGGCCGACGCTGGGTCGTCGTCGGCTGGAGCTAGCGCGGCGGCGCTCTATCCTCATCCTCGTGGACGGACTCGCCGAGCTTCATACGCATCTGGGAGGCGCAGTCTCGTCGGACATCCTCTGGTCGCTCGCGCACCAGCAGGGAATCGCGCTTCCAGTCAAGGACTACTGGGACTTCGAGCGCCTTGTTACCGTCTCCGACCCGCGCGGCGTGCCGAATCTCGACGCGCTCGACGCCATCTACCACTGGACGGAGCTCATCCAATCGAGTCCGCGGGCGGTCGAAACATCCGTGCACGGCGCAATCGGCGGCGCCTATCGCTCGCAGGGAATCACGACGCTCGAGCTTCGGTTCAACCCGATGAAGCGAAACCGGGGCGGCGAGCGCGACCTCGACCACATCATCCTCGCGGCAACGCGCGGCGTCGACCTCGCGCGCATCGAGTATCCGCAGGTTCGCGCCGGACTCATCCTCATGATGGACCGGACGTTCACGCAGCATCAGAACGAGGTGATCGTCGAGAAGGCGATCCGCTGGATGTCGCGCGGGATCGTCGGCGTCGACATCGCGGGCCCGCGGCCGAACGGCGCGCGGTACGACTACACGCAAGTTGCGCCGATGATCGAAGAAGCTCGCGCCGCCGGTCTCGGCGTCACGATCCATGTCGGCGAAGAGGGCGAAGACATGGGACGCGAGGAGCTTCGCGAGGTCGTCGACATTCTCCGTCCGGACCGCATCGGGCACGGCATCCTCGCCGCTGGCGACGCGAGTCTGATGCGCGCGATCTCCGACGCCGGCATCGTCCTCGAGATCTGCCCGACGTCGAACTTGTTGACGAAGGCTCTGCCGAACGAAGACGCCGTGCGCGAAACGTTCAGAGCATTCGTCGATCACGGCGTAGCGTTCACGATCGCGACCGATGGACCGGAGATGATGCGCACCCATCTCCGGGACGAGTTCGAGCTCCTGTTGCGCATCGGCGCGTTGACGCAGGCTGAGCTCGACGAGGCGAATGCGCGCGGCCACGCGGCGAGCTTCGTCGGCGGCCAATCAGTTCCGGCGTAAGGCCGGGTCAATACGCCCTTCGGTCTATTGCTCGCCCCGCTCGCGCAGCCGTAGCTTCGCGCGCATGGTCAAGGCAACGTACGAGGCGGCTCCGGCGATCACGGAGCGACAGCGGCAAGTCGTTGAGTTGATCGCCGCCGGCTGCTCCAACGAGGAGGTCGGCGAACGGTTGGGCATCTCTGCGAGGACGGCGAAGGCGCACGCAGACGTCCTGCGGCAGAAGCTCGGCGTTGCGCGCCGTCGCCAGATCCCCGTCGCGTACCGCACGCTCACCGGCGTGGACCCCCTCGCGAATGGCGTCGAGCCGGTCCCTGCCGGCAGCGGGGGCTGACGGCCTAGCGCGCCCGTGGCTGCGGTCGCGGGCGCGCCAGCCGTCGACTCTTGCGAACGATCACGTTACGGTCTCGCATCCGGCACAACACGCTGTCGAGGAAGGGATGGAAGCAGGCACCCTCGACATAGTCGCCGCCGCGGCGGCACGAATCATCGAGCGGCCCAGGCTCACGAAAATCCTGGACGAATCGAACGCGCGCTTCCTCCTCCTGATCGCGCCGGCCGGCTATGGCAAAACGACGCTGGCGCGCCAGTGGCTGAGAGACAAACCGCATGTGTGGTACCAAGCCGACCGCTCGTCAGCCGACCCGGTGGCGCTAGCGAAAGGCCTAGAACGAGCCTTCGGCATCCGCGACGAAGCGAACCCGACGATCAGCGAACTGC
>JBKPRX010000114.1:0-3527 GCA_046734795.1 Actinomycetota bacterium | reverse complement strand
CGGCACGAGCTCGTCTTCGAACACGCCCGCGTCGATCGCAGCGATTGCGCGCTCGTGCGAGCGAAGCGCCCAGCGATCCTGTTCGTCGCGCGGGATGCCAAGCTCGCGCGCGACAAACGACGCCTGCTGCACCATGTGCTGCTCGTCGAAGGTCGACGTGAGGCCGTCGTGAACCGTGAGGTCGATGAGCGTTCCGTCGCCGAGGCGATAGCCGAGCCGCGCCTTCTTCAGCGCATAGGGCGCGTTCGTCATCGATTCCATGCCGCCCGTCACGACGACGTCGGCGTCACCGGCGCGGATCATCGAGTCGGCGATCTCGATCGCCCGAATCGAGGATGCGCAGACCTTGTTGATCGTGTCCGCGGGAACCTCGATCGGAACCCCGGCGGCGACCGCAGCCTGGCGCGCGGGCGCTTGGCCGGCGCCGCCCTGCAGCACCTGGCCAACGATCACGTAGTCGACGTCGCTGCCTTCGACGCCCGCGCGATCGAGCCCGGCCTCGATCGCGATCGCGCCGAGCTGCGTGGCCTCGTAGCTCCGAAGCGCGCCGCTGAGCTTCCCGAACGGCGTCCGCACTGCGCCGACGATCACGCTTCGCTCCGCCATGCGTCTCAGGCTACCGCGCTTGACTCGCCCGACAGCCGCACCTACGCTTCGGCCGATGCTCCTCCGCTCCCGCACCTGGTGGTGGCTGCCGCAAGAGCGGGACGGGAGCCTGCGCACTCGCTGACAGTGCGCCACCCGATCCGCTCGACCGAGACCTTCCGAACCGGAGGGTCTTTTTCGTTCCGCAAGAATCGCTGACCACATGACGATCGCAACCGCAACCGAGATTCCCGTCGACCTGGTGACACCGCTCGGCGCGTACCTCCGAGTCCGCGAGGAAGGGGCCGCGGCGTTCCTCCTCGAGTCGGTGGAGCAGGGTCGGCTCGGGCGCTATTCGCTCGTGGGTTACGGCTCGCGCCTCGTCGACGTCGAGGAGGCCGAGCGCCTGGGTGAGCCGGTCGTCGGGTATCTCGGCTACGACGCCGTGTCGAAGCTCGAGCCGACGGTGCCGCGTCCCGAGGCCGGGCCGTCGTTTCCGGAGAGCCTCTTCGTCATTCCGAAGCTGCTCGTCAGGTTCGACCACGCGCGCGGAATCGCGGAGGCGCTCGTGGGCGATCCGGCGCATGCGGCCGCGATCTTCGCGCGCACGCAGCCGCCGGTCCCGCGCGGTCATGGCACGCCGGCCGAACTCCAACGGTTTCCGGACGAGGACGAGCACGAGCGGCGCGTCCTCCGCGCGATCGAGTACATCCGCGCGGGTGACGCGTTCCAGATCGTCGTCGCGCAGCGCGCGGAGCGACCAACGTCTGCAAGCCCGGTCGAGCTCTATCGCGCGCTTCGTCGCGTCAATCCGTCGCCGTATCTGTTCCTGCTCGAGTTTCCGGGGCTCGCGCTCGTCGGCTCGTCGCCGGAGACGCACGTCAAGTGCGAAGGTCGTCGCGCGAGCCTCAATCCGATCGCCGGGACGATCCGAAGTGGCGAAGGCGACGACGAGGCGCTGCTTGCGTCGGAGAAGGATCGCGCGGAGCACGTGATGCTCGTCGACCTTGGCCGCAACGATCTTTCGCGTGTGTGCGTCCCCGGCAGCGTGCGGGTCGAGCGGTTCATGTACCTCGAGCGCTACTCGCACGTCACGCATCTCGTCAGCGAGGTCGTCGGCGAGCTCGCGACGGACATGGGGCCATTCGAGCTTCTGCGCGCGACGTTCCCGGCGGGGACGCTCTCGGGCGCGCCGAAGGTGCGCGCTATGCAGATCATCGCCGAGCTCGAGGACTATCGACGCGGCGTGTACGGCGGTGCCGTCGGCTACGTCCTTCCCGGTTCCGATGGCACATCGACGATGGACACGTGCATCGCGATTCGCACCGCGGTGCTTGCGGACGGCGTCGCGTACCTGCAGGCGGGCGGTGGAATCGTCGCCGACTCCGATCCCGCGGAAGAGCACCAGGAATGCCTGAACAAGCTCGCGGCGGTCGAAACGGCGATCGAGCTCGCGGAGGCCGAGCAACGGTGATCTTCCTGCTCGACAACTACGACTCGTTCACCTACAACCTCGCGCACCTCTTCGGCGAGCTCGGCGCCGAAGTGGTCGTGAAGCGCAACGATCACGTCACTGTCGACGACGTCGAAGCGATGCGCCCGTCGCACGTCGTCATCTCGCCCGGTCCCGGTCGACCTGCCGACGCCGGCATCTCCGTCGAGCTCGTGCGCCGGTTCGCGGGGAAGGCGCCGATCCTCGGCGTGTGCCTCGGCCATCAGGCGATCGTCGAAGCCTTCGGCGGCGAGGTCGGCTTCGCGAAGGAGCTGCTCCACGGCAAGTCGAGCCCCGTGCATCACGACGGGCGCGGGCTCTTCGCCGGGTTGCCGGAGGGATTCGAGGCCGGGCGCTACCACTCGCTCGCAGCGACGGCGATCCCGGCCGTGCTCGAGGAGTCGGCGCATGCGGACGACGGCGAGGTGATGGGCGTGCGCCATCGCGACCTACCGGTGGACGGCGTGCAATTCCATCCGGAGTCGGTGCTCACGCCGCATGGCCCGGAGCTCGCGAAGAACTTCTTGGGAGAGCGCCGATGACGATTCGTGATGCGATCATCAGCGTGATCGACGGGCACGATCTCTCGCTCGAGGACGCACGCGACGCGATGCGCGAGATCATGGACGGCGAAGCGACGCAGGTGCAGATCGCGGGCTTCCTCGTCGCGCTGCGTGCAAAGGGCGAGACCGCGGAGGAGATCGCCGGCTGTGCGCAGGCGATGCGCGAGCACGTCGTGCGCGTGCAACCGAAGCGCGACGACCTCGTCGACATCGTCGGCACCGGGGGCGACGGCGCGAACACGTTCAACATCTCGACAGCAGCTGCACTGGTTGCAGCGTCCGCGGGCGCGGCGATCGCGAAGCACGGCAACCGCGCAGCATCTTCCGCGAGCGGCGCGGCAGACGTCCTCGAAGCGCTCGGCTTCAACCTCGAGCTCCCCCCGGAGCGGATCGAACGCTCCATCGATGAGCTCGGCTTCGGCTTCCTCTTCGCGCAGGCGCATCATCCCGCGATGAAGCACGCGGCTCCCGTTCGGCGCGAGCTCGCGACGCGTACGGTGTTCAACGTGCTCGGCCCGCTCACGAACCCGGCGGGTGCTCGCGCGCTGATGCTCGGCGTCTACGCACCGGAGCTGACGCGCCGGATCGCCGAGGCGCTCGCACGACTCGAGACGAGCCGCGCGTACGTCGTCCACGGCGCGGGCGGGATCGACGAGCTGTCGCCGTGCGGCCCGAATCTCGTGTGCGAGGTCGAAGACGGCCGCTTGCGCGAGTACGAGCTCGACCCGCGTGAGCTCGGGATCGAACGCTGCGATGCGTCCGAGCTGCGCGGCGGCGACCCGCAGCACAACGCGCGTGCGCTCCGCGAGGTTCTGGCGGGCGGCGACGGCGGCCATCGCTCCGCGGTTCTGCTGAACGCCGCCGGCGGCATCGCGGCCGCGGGCCAT
>JBKPRX010000113.1:0-5455 GCA_046734795.1 Actinomycetota bacterium | reverse complement strand
CGAGCCCGAGGCGGTTCGCCTTGCCGTTCGCGGAGCCGACGGCGGGATTCTCGCCGGCGATGATGTAGCCCTTGACCTTGCCCTGCAGCATCTGCTGCACGGTCCAGTAGTTCGAGTTGTCGTCGTCGATGCGCGGCAGGTGGCCGAAGCAGAAGTCGTTCTCCTCGGTCGCGGCCGCACCCCACCACGCCTTGAGCAGCGAGACGATGTAGGTGTCCATCTTCCCCCACCAGCCCGTGGGGGAGCTCGTCATGTCGATGTAGTCCTTCAGGCCGCCGTAGTCGTGCGTGTGTGGCATCGGCAGGTAGCCCGGCAGGATGTTGTAGAGCGTCGGGATGTCCGTCGAGCCCTGGATCGAGGCGTGGCCGCGCAGCGCCATGATCCCGCCGCCCGGCCGGCCGATGTTGCCGAGCAGAAGCTGGATGATCGCGGCGGCGCGGATGTACTGGACGCCGACGGTGTGCTGCGTCCAGCCGACGGCGTACGCGAACGCGCCGGTGCGCTCGCGGCCGGAGTTCCTGCACAGCTCCTCGCAGTACCAGAGGAACTCCTCGACCGAGCAGCCGCACGTCTCGGCGACGAACTCGGGCGTGTAGCGGGCGTAGTGGCGCTTGACGATCTGGAAGACGCAACGCGGGTCCTGGAGCGTCTGGTCCTCCTCCGGCGGCTCGCCGTGATGCAGGTGCGACCCTCCGCCGCCCTTTCCGACCTGCTCGCCCTTGCGGCCCGAGCCGTTCTTGAAGCCCTCCTCACGCTGCCCGGCGGCGCCGTGGGGCTCCATCCCCTCGTAGCGCCACGTCGCGATGTCGTACGTGCCCTTTTCCGGATCCCAGCCGGAGAAGAACCCGTCGAGCTCCTCGGTGTCGCGGAACTCGTCGGTGATGATCGTCGGCGCGTTCGTGTACCTCTTGACGTACTCCTCGAAGTAGCGCTCGTTCTCGATGATGTAGCGGATCACACCGCCGAGGAACGCGATGTCGGTGCCGGCGCGAATGCCGATGAACTTCGTCGCCATCGCGCTCGTGCGGGTGAAGCGCGGGTCGATGTGCACGACGGTCGCCCCGCGCTCCCTGGCCTCCATCACCCACTGGAAGCCGACCGGGTGGTTCTCGGCCATGTTCGATCCCATGATCGTGATCACGTCCGAGTTCATGAGGTCCTGCTGGTAGTCGGTGGCGCCTCCTCGTCCGAACGAGGTCCCCAGACTGGGGACCGTGGAGCTGTGTCATATGCGGGCCTGGTTCTCGACCTGCACGACGCCGAGCGCCGTGAGGAGCTTCTTCATCAGGTAGTTCTCCTCGTTGTCGAGCGTCGCGCCGCCGAGGTTCGCGATGCCCAGCGTCCGCTTCGCCGGCTGCCCGTCGTCGGTCTCGTCCTGCCACGTCTCGTCGCGCGTCGAGATGATCCGGTCGACGATCATCTCCATCGCCTGCTCGAGCGGGAGCTCCTCCCAGCGAGTGCCGTAGGGCCGGCGGTACTTGACCTTGTACTCGCGCAGCGGGCTCTGGATGTAGTTCTTCGAAGCGGCGCCCTTCGGGCAGAGGCGCCCGCGCGAGATCGGGCTCGCGGGATCGCCCTCGATCTGCGTCACCTCACCGTCCTTCACGTAGACGAGCTGGGCGCACCCGACGGCGCAGAACGGGCAGATCGACCGGGCGACGTGGTCGGCCTCGTCGATCCGCGGCTTGAGTTGCTTCGAGTGCTCCGACTGGACCGAGCGGCCGAGGCCGAGCGCGTCGCCCTCGCGCAGCTGGCGCAGCAGCGACCATCCCTGCACGCGCTTCGTCAGGCTCACGTCGGCCTTCTACCGCCGAGGCAGGCGGTAAAACGTATCGCGAGGCGATCTACCGACCGAGCCGCGCGAGCTCCTCGGACGTGTCCGCGTCGGCCACCAGGCTGGGGTCGATGGCGACCTCTGCGACGTCGAGCTCGGGGTAGGCGTCAACGAGTGCCAGACGGCGCTCGTGGAGGCGGCGGTCGAGGACCTCCAGCGCGGATCTCGCCCAGGCGCCGGGCAGCGGGCCCTCGGGCGTAACGGCCGCGTCACGGCACGCGGCGCCGAGCGTCCGCAGGACCTCCGGCGTCACGCGTGGACAGTCCACCGGCAGAAAGACGCAGACGTCGTTCGCTGCGGCGCGCAGGCCGGCGACGACGCCGGTGATCGGCGCGCGCACGTCGACGCCGTCGTCGAGCACGTCGAACGGCAGCTCGAGCTCGCCCACCTTGCCCACGGCGAGCCGCTCCTCGCACGCCTCGCCGAGCGTCCGCCATGCTCGCTCTGCCAGCGTTTCGCCTTCGAAGCGCGCAAGCGCCTTCGGCGAGCCGAACCGCTCGCTCGCGCCGCCGACGAGCAGGACACCGGTCAGCGGTCGATGCGCCACGGCTCGGTGTAGACGTTCATCCGGTCGCCGCGCACGAAGCCGCAGATCGTCACGCCGCGGTCGCGTGCGAGCTCGACCGCGAGTGACGACGGTGCCCCGACGGCGACGAGGATCGGGCAACCCGCGACCGCGGCCTTCTGCACGAGCTCGAACGAGAGCCGGCCGCTGACGCAGAGGATCGCGTCCGCGAGCGGGAGCCGGCCGTCCAGGAACGCGCGGCCGATCACCTTGTCCATCGCGTTGTGCCGGCCGACGTCCTCGCGCAGCGCGAGCAGCTCGCCGTCCGCGTCGAACAGGCCTGTCGCGTGCAGCCCGCCCGTTGCCGCGAACGCCGCCTGCTCGCTGCGCAGCCGCTCCGGCAGCGAGCCGACGAGCTCCGCCGTGACGTGCAGGTCGCTCGCGACGCGCGGCGCCTCGACCGCGACGGCCTCGAGCGCGCCCTTGCCGCACACGCCGCACGACGACGACGTGTAGAAGCTCCGCCGCAGGCGTTCGGGATCGAAGTCCGCCGCGTCGAGCTCGATCGTGTTCGCCGCGAGGTCGTCGGGCGCACGAGCGGCGTGCGGCCGCAGGCCTTCCGACAGAGCAAAGCCGATCGCGAGCTCCTCGTCGTGCCCGGGCGTGCGCATGGTCACTGCGACCGGCATGCCGCCGATGCGAATCTCGAGCGGCTCCTCGACGGCGACGACGTCGTTCGCCGCCCCGTCGGGAATGCGCACGACCTCGACGCGTGCCGTCGAGTACGGCGGCGCTTCCATCGGCTCGATTATGCGCGCGCGCCGTTGGTTTCCGCACATGACTCACGTCGCCGCCTGGTCCGCATGGTGGATCGCGCCTGCTGGCTCTGGCTCCGCCTCGCCGGTGAATGGAATCGAGTCGAGCTCGTCGCGGCCGCGCTCGTCGCGGCGGTCGGTGCCTCTCTCGCCGACGGAGTGCGCGGATACCGCGATCGCCCCGCTCGCCACGAGGCCGGAGGCGCTCGGAGTACTGCGCGTCTCTATGCTCGAGCGATGAACGAGTGGCTGCGTCAGGCGGTGGCGGCGATCGGCGGCGAGCTGGAGCTTTCCGCCGACGAGACGCGGACCCTGCTCGACCTCGCCGCGCACGCCGCTCACGAAAGCGGGCACAGGACGAACGCCCCGCTGCTCTGCTACCTCGTCGGGCGTCTGCAGGGAGACCGCGATCTCGCGACCGTCGTGGAGGAAGTCCGCAGCGCGACGTCGTAGGGAGTTGTCATGCTCAATCCGATGCGGCCCGGCGACGAGCACGCGTTCAGCGCCGACGATCCAGTGGCGCGCTACTGGCTCCACAACTGCGTCGGCTTCGGCGTGCGGGGGCTCCGCAGCGGGCCTGGCGTCGTGCGCGACGTGAGGGTCGACGAGGACGGCGTCGCGGTGCTCGCCGTACGGCGTGCGGCGCTCGGTCTGACGACGGTCGTCCCCGCATCGCGCGTTCGGTCGGTCGACCCCTGGGACGAGAGGGTCGTCCTGCACCCGCGCAGCCGCGCGACGCGGGAGCGCCACGTGGCCCAGGCCCGCGATGGGCTCGGCGTGGTGGCGACGGCGGCACGCGGAGCTGCTGTCGCGACGGCGTTCGGTGCAAGGTTGTTTCTCGCAGCCGTGGCGAGACTTCTGCTCGTGCTCGCTGCGCTCATGCGCAAGCACGCGCCGAGTGCGCGACGGGCTGTCGCGACGCTCGGAGTCCTCGGCCGTGCATACGCCGTCGAGGCCGGCCGCGCCTATCGCGGGCAGAAGGACGCCGTCGCGGCATGGCGCGAGGCGCGAGGGCGGAGTGCGTGGGGCGACGACTCGCCGCTCACGCGCGCGGGCGCCGAAGAAGTCGACGCCCGCGCGGAAGAAGAAGTGAAGCGCTAGCTAAACGGCGCGTCGGCCCGTGAAGAAGCCGACGACGAGCACGATCAGCGCGACGATGAGCAGCAGCCAGAGCAGGTTCGAGATCCATACACCGCCGCCGATCGCAAACAGGATCAGCAGCACGATGAGAATCAGAAGCAGTGGTGACATTTCACATCCTTCCGGAGCTTCTAGTCGAGTTCTGGACTAGAACGTAGAACTCTCCCGTTGAGATACACGCGAAACGGGAAGCGCTCTTCGAGAACGTCGTGCCACTCGCCCGCGACGTCGACCTCGGGGGATGCGGACGGCGCGAGCGGAACGACGACGAGCACCTCCGGCCCGCGCATGAAGGCGCACACGTCGGGCGCTGCCGCGACCGGCATGTAACCGCCGGCGAAGGCGTCGGGATGCGATCGGCGCAAGTCCAGCAGGCGCGACGTGACCCACAGCTTTGGTTCGTCTGGTTCCGTTTGGCGACCAGATCCCAGGAGAGCGGCCAGGCGGTGCCAGTCGACGGCCCGCCGGTTGTCCGGGTCGACGAGCGCGAGCGCCTCGACCTCGTCGCCCTGGTAGATGTCGGGCACCCCGGGGCTCGTCAGCCTGAGGACGAGCATCGACAGCGAGATGCGCTCTCCCTCTGCCCGGATCTGCTCCGCGAGCGCGCCGGCGACGTCGCGCTTGGAGCGCGCCCACTCTTTGATCCGTGCCTCCCATTCCTCGTCCGGCTCGAGCCAGTTCGTCCGCACCTTCGACTCGCGGAACGCCTTCTCGAAATACGCGTCCATGCGTTCGTGCTCGATCGGCCACGCGCCGACGAGGGTCTGCAGCGCGAAGTACGCCTCGTTGCGGTCCGGGAAGTCGAGCTCGCCCCGCGCGAGCTCCGCCCACCCCTCGAGGTGCCACGTGAGCGCGAGCAGACGGGCGCGCACGTCGGGCGAGCGCTTCGTGTCGTGCGTAAACGCCGTCAGCAGCTGCCGCGGGAACCGCTCGGCACGCTCGATGTTCGCGAGGTGGAACGCATCGACCGGCAACGTCCACGCACCCGGGTTGCCGCCGACCTCACTCAGCGCGACGAACCGGTTGTAGCGATAGAACGTCGTGTCCTCGACGCCCTTCGCCATGACCGGGCCGGTCGTCTGCTGGAAGCGGCGCACGAAGTCGTCGTGCCCGCGCTCCTCGAGCAGGAGGTAGCGCTCCAGCGACTCGGAGAGAGCCGCG
>JBKPRX010000112.1:0-6844 GCA_046734795.1 Actinomycetota bacterium | reverse complement strand
GCGGTAGACGCTCTCGAGCTCCTTCGGCTCGAAGTCGGCGACGAGGCTGTCGATGACCTGCCGCGCGAGGTCGAGCTCCGCGTCGCGCACCTGCGTGTCGCTGACCGCCTCCTCGATCTCGGCCTGCGAGCGAACGTCCTCCGCAAGGAAGAGCGTCTCGAGCGCGAGCGCTTCCCCGCGGGGTCGGATCAGACAGAACGTCTCCTGCCCGCGGAGCACGAAGCGGCCGACGGCGGCCATGCCCGAGTCCTTCAGCGCCTCGAGGAGCAGCACGTAGGGACGCCGTTGCGCAACGGTGTTCGCCGGCGAGAGGTAGTACGTGCGGTCGAAGTACACCGGGTCGACCTGGTCGAGCGGCACGAAGCGTGCGATGTCGATCGCGCGCGAGTCGTCAGCGAGTTGGATCGCCTCGAGGTCTGCGTCCTCGACGACGACGAACTCGCCCTTCGCTACCTCCCACCCTTTCACGATTTCGTCCGGGCCGACCTCACGATCGTGCGTCGGGCACCAGCGCTTCTGCCGGATCGGCGTCAGACATTCACGGTGCAACTGCCGGAACGACACGTCGGACGCGCGCGCCTTCGGCGACGTCGCGAGCGCGAGACCCACGGGAATGTTGACCAGACCGAAGCTGAGTGAGCCGTTCCAGATCGTCCGCATGCGAACCTCGATTGTAGAGGGACCGCCTCTTTTCGCCTTGCCCCGTAGGCCTCCTCCACTAGGCTTTGCACGTGGCGCAGGTCGTGAGCCTCGAGACCGAGGGCCTCGTTGCGCAGGCGCGAACGATCGGCCGCCTCTGGCTCGACGCCATCGCGGCGAATCGTACGACCGCCGCGTATCTCGTCGAGCGCGACGGTGGCTGGCAGTCGGTGCCGTGGAACCATGCCGCGCGAGCGGTCGAGGAGATCGCGAACGGTCTCCTTGCCGCGGGCGTGCGCAAGGGCGACGCCGTCGCGATCGTCGGCCAGACGACGCTCGAGTGGGCGCTCTTCGACTTCGCGCTCGCGCTCGTCGGCGCGATCGGCGCTCCGGTCTACGCGAACAGTTCGGCGACGGACGCGCAGTTCGTCGTCTCACACTCGGAGGCCGTGGCGGCGCTCTGTGAGGATGAGGAGCAGCGCGGCAAGATCGAGCCGCTCGGCCTCGCGCACGTCTGGACGTTCTCGGACCTCGACGACCTTCGCGAGGGCGGACGCGAGCACGCGCGCGAGCATCCGGGCGCGCTGCGCGAAGCAGCCGCGAGCGTGGCCGAAGACGACCTCTTCACCTACATCTACACGTCGGGCACGACAGGGCCCCCGAAGGCGTGCATGATCCGCCACCGCAACTACTACGAGATGGTGGCCGTTGTCGATCAGATCGAGGACTTCACGACGGCCGACGACGTCCTGTTGCTGTACCTGCCGCTCGCTCACAACTTCGGCCGGCTGATGCATCTCGCCGGGCCGTATGTCGGCTACACGATCGCGTTCCTTCCGGACCCGCTCCGCACGGCGGAGGCGTTGCTCGAGGTGCGTCCGACGGTACTGCCGAGCGTTCCGCGCGTGTACGAGAAGGTGCACGCCGCCGTGCGCGCCAAGTTCGACGAGGAGACGGGCGCGAAGCGGCGGATCGTGGACTGGGCGCTGAATGTCGGCGCGAAGGTGAGCGCGCTGCGCCAGCAGGGGCGGCCGGTGCCCGCGGGCCTCGAGCTGCAGCGCCGCGTCGCGGAGAGACTCGTCTACGCGAAGGTTCGAGAGCGGCTCGGCGATCGCCTGCGCGTTGCGATCTCGGGCGGCGCGCCGCTCGCGAAGGAGATCGCGGAGTTCTTCGACGCGCTGGGCATCACGATCCTCGAGGGCTACGGCCTCACGGAGTGCACGTCGGCGGCAACGGTCAACCGCGCGACGCGCTACCGCCTCGGGACGGTCGGGCCCGCCCTGCCGGGAACGGAGCTTCGCCTCGGAGACGACGGCGAGCTCTTCATCCGGAGCCCGACGGTCTTCGCCGGCTACCTCAAGGACGAGGCCGCGACGCGCGAGATCCTCGACGACGATGGCTGGCTCAGCTCCGGCGACATCGCCGAGATCGACGACGAGGGCTTCGTGACGATCACCGACCGTAAGAAGGACATCCTCGTCACGGCAGGCGGCAAGAACATCGCGCCCGCGAACCTCGAGAACGACCTCAAGGCGCACCCCGAGATCTCGCATGCACTCGTGGTCGGCGACCGGCGACCGTTCGTCGCCGCGCTCGTCACGCTCGATCCCGACGTGACCGCGTCACTCGACGACGAGCAGAAGCACGCACGCGTGCAGGAGATCGTCGATGCGGTGAACCGCGACCGCTCGCGCTACGAGCAGATCAAGCGCTTTGCGATCCTGCCGCGCGACTTCTCGATCGCCGAGGGCGAGGTCACACCGACGCTGAAGCTGAAGCGGCGCGTGGTCCTCGACCACTTCGCCTCGGACGTCGAGTCGATCTACGCCTAAACGATGCGGCGCGCGCCGACGTAGCTCGACGCGTACCAACCGCTCATCGACGAGATCTTGACCACGTCGCCCGTGTGCGGCGCGTGAATGAAGCTCCCTCCGCCGACGTAGATCCCCACGTGACCGAGTCCGTCGAAGAACACGAGGTCGCCCGGCTGAAGCTCGTCGCGTGACACGGACACGCCGGCGCCGTACTGCGCGTAGCTCGAGTGCGGAAGGGAGATGCCGACCTGCTGGTAGGCGTACATCACGAGACCGGAGCAGTCGAATCCACCGGGTGATGCACCGCCCCAGACGTACGGCGTGCCGAGGTACTGCATCGCGACCCCGACGACGCCGCCGTGAGTCGAGGGCGGCGCGCTCGAGGTCGGTGCGGCGGCGGGAGCCACGGGCGCAGGAGTACTCGCCGGGATCGCGGATGGGGCACCGACCGCGGTCCCGATCGAGGCGACCTGCGGTTGCAGCGCCTGACGGGCTTGCTGCTCCCGTAGTTGGCGCGCGAGCGCCGCCTGGCGTGCGGCCTCGGCCGCGCGCAGGTGCTCGATCTCCGCGCGGACGGATTGCAGCAGCCGGTTGCGCTCTGCGAGCTTCGACTGGATCGAGTGCTTCTCTGCGACACGCTGCGCGACGATCTGCTTCTGCTCGCTCTGCGCGTGATGCAGACGCGCGGTCTGACGCGCGACGTTCGTGCGGAACGTCGTGACGTCGCCGACGACGGTGCTGCGCTGATCGTTCACGCGGTTGACCGTGTCGATGCGATTCAGCAGGTCGTCGAGGCTCGAAGAACCGAGCAGCACTTCGATCGTGCCGTTCGAGTCACTCGACGTGTACACGCTCAACGCTTGACGTGCGAGTGCCGTCTGCGCGCGCTTGAGATTGAGACGCGCGACGCTCAGCTCCCAACGCGAGCGATTGAGGTGGTGTCCGATGTTCGCGAGCTTGACGTTTGCGAGGTTCCAGCGCTCGACAGCGCTCGAGAGCTCGACTTCGATGCCGTTGATCTGGGAGATGATGCTCTGCGCCTCTGCCTGCTTGGAAGCGACCGGTCCCGGTTCCGCGGTCGCTGCAGAGGCGACGCCGAAAGCCACTGTTACTGCACAGAGAAGTGCGGGTATGTGACGGATTCTCGGCCTGATAACGGTCTCCCCGCCAGGGGACGAAACTTTCGCGCTTCCTCCCCCGGAAGCGTCACAAGGTCGGCAGGCTAACAGGCATGCCGGACGTTCGCAAGGTCTTTCGAAAGCCAAAAAGTGGTCAAACCTCCTGCTGTTCCGACTGTTACAAAGTCTGGACGCAGGCCCGGCGCGAGTCTGTTACGTTTGACGGCTCGTGTGGAGGCCGGCGAGATTCGCGGCGCCCCTGCTCCTCGTTTCCATCGGCTGTGCGATCTGCGGCGCGGTCGGAGCGGCAAGCGGTGCTAACCCCTCGAAATCGGACATTGCTTCGGTCGCGTCGTTGCGCGCCGCAACCGATACGCTCACGCAGCGCATCCACACTGCAACGCTCGATCTCTACTCACTCGAGGCGCAACTCGAGCGTGCGCATTCGGCGCTTGCGGCGTTGCGCGCGGAGCGCGATCGCATCGCGCACGAGAGCGCGTCATTCCAACTTCGACTCGACGTGACGCGAAAGAACGCGCGTGTTGCCAACCGACGAATCGCCGTTCTCGTGCGCAATCTCTATGAGCAGCAGACGAGCGATCCGCTCGCAATCGTGCTCGGCGCGCAATCGCTCGACGACGCGATCACGACGCTCGACGATCTGAATCGTTCGGCTCAGACTCACCATCAGATCGCGCAGACCTCACGCAACGCGAAGATCTCACTCATCGCACTCAGGCGCACGCTCGAGCGACAGGCCGCACACGTGCATGCGAATGAAGAGGCGGCTGCGCGCGCCGAGGCCGCCCTCGTGCAGGCGCGAGGTGCGCGACTCGCGCTCATTTCGGATCTCAGCGCTCGACGCAATCTCGCTGACAAGCAGATCGCGCGAATCGATGCACTTGCAAGCGCGGCGGCAACGGCGCCCGCGCCGGTGCCGGTCGCCGCAGCGACGCCGGTCGCCGCTACGTCCACCGGGGCGAGGACGGTGACGGTGACCGTGACCGCCACGGCGTACTCGGGGCAAGGCTCGACCGCAACGGGGCTTCCCGCCGGCTGGGGCACTGTTGCCGTCGACCCGTCGGTGATTCCACTCGGTACTCGGCTGACGATCCCGGGCTACGGCGACGGAGTCGCAGCGGATACCGGCTCTGCAGTGTCAGGCTCGACGATCGACCTGTGGTTCGCGACGGAGCAGCAGGCGCTCGCGTGGGGCCGTCGCGTCGTCGTGGTCACCTTGCACTAGCCACTAGACTTCCCGTCCTGACTAGGGGAGAGCGATGAAGGGGCCGCAAACGAGCGAGCCGCTCGAGACAACCGAGCGTGTGGACGAAACCCCACTGCGCGTGCTGCTCGTGGACGACCACGATTTGTTCAGGACCGGACTGAGGAACCTCCTCGAAGAGCAGGGCGTGGAGATCATCGGCGAGGCCGGTGACGGGGCGCTCGCGGTGACGCAGGTACGCGAACTCGCTCCCGACGTCGTCGTGATGGACCTCAACATGCCGGGGATGACCGGCGTCGAGGCGACACGCCAGATCACGTCGATCGCGCCGCTGACGCGCGTCCTCGTGCTCACGATCTCCGACCATGACACCGACGTGCTCGACGCGATCCTCGCGGGCGCGTGCGGCTATCTGATGAAGGACGCGTCGATCGACGAGCTCATGGACGGGATCCGCGCCGCCGCGATCGGCGAGTCGCTGATCTCGTCTCACATCGCCGGAAAGGTTCTGCAGCGCGTGCGTGCGACGAGCTCGCAGCCGGAGATGGCCGAGACGATCCGCACGGAGCTGTCCGACCGCGAGATCGAGGTGCTGAAGCTGATCGCGAACGGTAAGGACAACGCGATGATCGCCGGCGAGCTGCACATCAGCCCGAAGACGGTCAAGAACCACATCTCGAACATCCTGATGAAGCTTCAGATCCAGAACCGCATCCAGGCGGCCGTCTACGCGGTCCGGAGCGGGATCGTCTGACGCTTCTCTAAGCTGCGGCGCTGCGGAGTTCGGAGCGACGGTCGCGCAGCGGCGTGAGTAACGTGCGCAGCGAGGCGATGTCTGCGTTCACCGAGATCAGCTTCTCCGACAGCTCCACGAGCTCCGGCTCGTGCCGGTGGCTCGCCCTGTCACCGCCGAGGCGGGCGATGACCTCTCCGATGCGCCGCTCGATCCGGCTGCGCTCCGCCTCGAGCTGCAGCGCTTGCGCGTAGCCGTCGGTGAGCGTCGCGTCGACGCGGTCGAGGAAAGGCTTCGAAGGCGCCGGGAGCGGCGCGGCGAGAAGTTCGAGAATGTCGTCGATGAGCATTCGCACCTCGTCTGCGGAACGCGATGCCGCAGAGGGATTATCGAGGAAGCGCTGAACAGGCGAAATGGGCCGCGCGGCCCATTTTGAGTGACGTGAGACCTATCGCTTGACTGCTTACCAACGCCTCTCGAAAATCTGATGATGCGCCGGACCGGGGCTTTTCTCGCGGCTCTCGCCGTTCTCGTTTCCGTTGCGCCGGCAGCCGCGTCGGTTCGGGCTGACTCGACGCTGCAGGACCGGCTCGCCAGGGCGCTGCGCGTGCCCCACGTTTCCGCGGCGAGCTCGGCTGCAGTCGCGGTCGACCTCTCCACCGGGGAGCAGCTCTTCGCGACGAACGACACGGTCCCCCTCGCGCCTGCGTCGAACGAGAAGCTCGCCCTCACGTACACGCTCTTCAGGTCGTTCAGCCCGACGATGAAGATCGCCACGAAGGTCTCGGCGCTTGGCGTCCAACACGGGACGACGCTGACCGGCGACCTCTTCCTCATCGGCGGCGGTGACCCGACGCTCTCGACCTCCGACCTGGCGCGGCTCGCGCGCCGCGTCCGCGCCGCCGGGATCAGGCATGTCATCGGTCGCGTGATCGGCGACGAGTCGCTGTTCGACGCCAAGCGCACCTGCCCGGGCTGGAAGCGGTCCTTCTACATCTACGAGTCGCCGCCGCTCTCCGCGCTCGTCGTCGACCGCGCCTGGTTCGGCAAGTACACGGCACGTCGACCGGCGAGGGCCGCGGCGCTGCTGTTCCGCGATGCCCTCCGCACAGCCGGCGTAGCAGTCGACGGCGGCGTGACCGTGCTGCCGACGCCACTCGCGGCCGTCCCGGTTGCGAAGACGCTCTCGCCGCCGCTCCGCGACATCGTCCGCTTCATGGACCTGCACAGCGACAACTTCACTGCGGAGGAGCTGCTCAAGCTGCTCGGCGTCGCAACGGAGGGGAGCGGGACGACCGCCGCCGGAGCGAGGGCC